>CALKYE010000256.1 GCA_938003765.1 uncultured Planctomycetia bacterium | reverse complement strand
TCACCGCGGCGCCGGCGCTCCAGCGACCGGAGTTCTACGGCTTCAAGAGCGCGACGTAGCCGCCCGTCAGCGCCCGTCCGGCGCCCTCGAAGCCGAAGCGCGTTGCTGCGCTGTCGCGAGCAAGCTGCGACGCCGCTCGCAGTCTTGCGAATAGGCTGGGGTGTCAGCGACGAGTTCCCGTGCGCGTTCGAGCGCCTCGTTGAACTCGCCACTGCCGAGCAGAGCGCGGACGAGCACATCCAACGCGACCAGCCGATCGCGATCCTGACGCGCGAGGCGCTTCGAACGCCGCTCGTGCTCCGACCGCGCGAGCGGCAGCGCTTCGTCGAAGCGATTGGTCTCCACCAGCAACCGCGCAAGGTTGCAGCGTGCGTTGGACTTGACGTCCGTGCCGGTCAACATCACTTCGCCGGGTCGATCGACGACTTCGCGCAGGTGCGGCTCGGCCTCGGTGTGGCGCCCGAGTTCGACGAGCGCCAGTCCGACCGACGAGTGCATCGACAAGCGCGCGGGGTCGCTCGGCGCCAGCGTCGCCTCGCGGGTTGCGAGGACCTCTGAGAACAAGCTCAGCGCCTCCTCGCGGCGCCCCAGCCCCATGCAGGCGTCAGCGAGGTTGACGGCGGCGATGAGCCGATTGGGGTGACGTTGGCCGAGCTGCTTCTCGAGTCGCGTGTGCGCCGTGGACAGCTCGCGCTCCGCGCACTCGTACTCGCCGATGGCGTTGTACACGGCGCCGAGCGTCGAGCGCGCGATGTGCGCCATGTCCGAGTCGCCTCGGCCGGCTTCGTCCGCGCGCTCGATGAACGCCTCGAGTTCGCGCGCAGCCGTCCAGTGGTCGCGGCTCGACGCCAAGACTGCGCAGTAGAGGTAGTGCGCTCTCAGAATGGGCTCGCTGGTGTGTCCCAATGCGACGGAATGGTTGTCCAGAGCGCGACGCAGCAGAAGCGTGGCGCTCGCCGTGTCTCCATAGACGAGCCGCTCACCCGCGAGGTTGGTCAGCGCTGCGCAGATGGCGAGGTGCGAAGCGCCGGGGCGCGCGGCGAACTCCTCGATCACGGCGGCCAGCTCGACGTGCGCCGCTTCACGCCGGCCCAGGGCGTTCAGCACGCCTCCCAACGATGCGCGCGCCGCGAGCACGGTCGGGCTAGTCGCTCCTTCGAGGTGTTCGTGCTCCCTCACGGCCGCTTGAAGCAGGCGCTCTGCGTGAGACAGCAGTCCCCAGCGCTCGGCTAGCCGCGCGGCGTTCTGCGCCAACCTTGCGCGCGCGGGGCCTCGAACGCCCGTGTCGGCGCTCAACGCCGCCTCGAGGCGTTCGACCGCGCGCCGAGCCTGGTCGCGTGGATCGCCGAGCGAGCTGGGTTGGAGCAGCTCCATGCTCTCGAACGCGATGGTCAGCGCATCGTTGGTCTGCTGAGCCTGATCACGCGCCTGTCGTTCGCTCGCGCTCAGCTCCATCGACATCCAAGACATCGCGGACACCAGGGAGAGCGCTGCCAAGCTCGCCGTCGCCCACACGGGATGCCGTTTGCACCAACGCCAGCCGCGGCTGACGACTCCGGGCGTGCGCGCGAGCACGGTCTCGTGACGCATCCAGCGGCGCAGGTCCTCGGACAGCTCCTGGGTGGTCGCGTAGCGCTGGGAGCTGGCGCGACTGGTCGCCTTCATGCAGATCGCAGCGAGGTCCGCCGGGATCTGCGGAGTGGTCTTGCGCGGGTCGGGCACGCCGTCGCGGAGCACTGCATGCATGACATCCAAGGCTGAGTTTCCGCGGACGGGACGCTCCAAAGTCAGCATGTGGTGCAGAGTCGCGCCGAGCCCGTACACGTCGGTGCGCGCGTCGATCGCGCCGAGCGCTCGGTCGATCTGCTCTGGCGCCATGTACGCGGGAGTCCCGCGGATCTCGCCCGTGACGGTCGCCGACTCCGCATCTGCCAGGTGGGCGATACCGAAATCGACGAGCAGCGGTCGCTCGCCGCCATCCACGAGCACGTTTGCGGGATTCACGTCTCGATGAACGATCCCGGAACGATGGGCGACATCGAGCGCGTCGCCGAGCACGGCAGCGATGTTGGCCGCAGCGCGGAAGCGCGCGGGACTCGGCGGCCCCGATGCGCGCAGCGAGTCGATCCAACTCAGGAGCGTGCGCGCTCCTTCCACCAACTCTTGCGCGATGAACAGTTGTCCGTCGAACTCGTCGGCGTCGAGCACAGCCACGATGTTCGCGTGATGCAGCCTCGCGCCAGCGCGGGCTTCGGACTTGAAGCGCGCGCGCGCATCCGGCCGCTGAGCGGCGGACCTGTGGAGCAGTTTGAGAGCCACAGTTCGACAGAGCTGCTGATCGAATGCGAGCCACACGACTCCGCTTGCCCCACGGCCGAGCTCCCGAATGCACTCGTAGCGACCGATCGTTGGCGGTGCGGGATTCCCGTGATGCAACGGGGCGGGTTGCAATGCGTCGAACGGCGAGTCGTTCACTTGAGCACCCTGCGGAGAAGCGCCCCAGGCCTCGGGCAAGTCGAGGTGATAAGGACTCTGCGACGCGTCCGCTGTCGCGCGCAGTTGGGGCAAGCTAACATCTCTTGCATGGTTGACGCTCGCAACTCGTCGCCGGACTCCACAGTCGAACTGTTCCATCGCATGCTGGCGGGCGACGAGCCAGCGCAGACGGAATTCGTCGAGAGAATCGACTCCATGCTCCGCAACGCGGCGCGTTGTCACGCGCTGTACAAGCACCTTCCTCGCGAGCAGGACGCCGACGACATCGTCAACGAGGTGTGGCGGAGCGTTTGGAAAAGCGAGAGCTTTCGCAACTTCTCCGACGAGTCACACGGCGCACTGCGCGCCTTCATGCTCGAGGTGCTCAACCGTCGAATGATCGACGCGGCGCGGCGTCGTGGTCGGCAGCCTGACAACGTCGCCTTCGAATCGGACGAGGCTCTTGCGCGCGTCGAGGACTCCCACACGCCGAGTGTCTCGGCCCAAGCCCGAGTGAATGAGCTCATGACGCTCGTCCAGAGCGCGCTCGGGGAAAGGGATCTCCGCCTGTTGCGCGGCGCCGCCAACGGCATGACGGCTCGGGAGATCGCCGACGTGATGGAGTTGAACGAAGACTCTGCGCAGAAGGCGATGTGGCGCGCCAAGGCGCGAGCGCGGGCGTTCTTCGGCAGTCTGTGAGCGCGGATCGCCCCGCAGCGAGAGTTCACGGCGCCTCCGGCGGCGCGGGAAGCGCCACGTGCGGGCTCACACTCAGAGCGCTGAGCGCCTTGTAGTGCCTGCGATGCTCGGCCCCCGCGCTCTCGCCCGGTGGTTGCAGCAGCAGGTCGATCGTGCTGGCTGCAAACCCGCTCACGGCCTGATCGATCAAGGGGAAGATTCCGCCTGAGCGCTCCTCGTCGCCAGTCCGCGTGCGATTGACCAGCACGAACTCGCCGAGGTCGAGAACCGTCTCTGGCGCGAGCTCGAACTCATGATCCACCGGCCACTCGAAGTGTCCGGGCGCGAGCAGCATCTCCCCGCGACCGGCGATCTGGATCAGTCGGTGTCGCCCCGGCGGGAGTTGCGCCGCGTACCAACCGACGCGTCCGGAGTCCCCGTCGGTCGTCCACGGCTGACCACCCACGAGCGCCTGACGTGTCGTCGTCTGGCCCGTGGGGCTGACCTGCCGGAACTTCAACGAAGTGACGACCAGCCGGTTGTCGATGCGATGTTCGTTGCGAGTGCGCACCGTCGCCAACACGACCGAGCCACGTTCGAACTTGATGGCCTTGGTCGATGGCGGCAGTTCGCACGTGCGACAGGACTGGAGCAGCAACGCGAGAACCACGAGCCAGCGCGTCACACTGGAAGCGCGGACCACCGACGACAGCAATCGAATCCCTTGCATAGAAGTCAGACTCCTCTAAAAGGTCGCGACGAGTCCGAGCGACGACCACAAGCCGCTCGCGCCGACTCCATCGTCGATCGTTCCGCTGAACGCGACGCTGTCCACGGAAGTGAACTCGGTCCACCGGTAGCCCAGATCGAGCCGAAGCGCGAAGTGCTTCGACAGGTTCACCAGGCCGCCGACGCCCAGCTCACAGCTGAAGCCGGTGAACTCACCGTCGTCGACGACAGCGCCATCGGTCGAGCCGTCCTCGACGGTCAGGAGTGCGAGCGCGAGTCCGGCGAGGAAGTACGGCTGCCAGCGCTGTTGCGGCGAGTCGAAGCGTCCGGGCACGAGACGACCGCGCAAGCCGATGTTGATCATCGAAGCGTCGACGTCGAGCCCGCCGAAGTCCCCGCCGAAGTCCGCTGACTCGACGTAGAGCTCGAATCCGCCGCCGGGCGTCTTCAATCCGAACGAGGCGCCTGCGCCCAGGCCTGCGTCGAGATCCGGAAGCACCGTGACGTCCGACGGGCTCACGACGACCGTCTGACCGTCGAAGTCGCCGCCGACGGAGTGGTGCACGCCGTAGATCGCGATCGCGAACCCGGACGCGTACTCGGTGGAGGAGGCGCGGGTCAGCGCTCGAAGCTGCGGTTGTGCGTCGGCGTCGACGCCGTCCTGCTCCTCGAAGAGTGATCGCGCGCCTTCGGGCGAGCGCGCAAGCGCTGAATCGAGCCTCGGATGGTGCGACGTCGGCGGCGTTGAGCAAGCGGCCGTGGACAGCAGGCACCAAGCGAGCGCGAGCGTGGGATGAATGTCGATGCGCATGTCGGGTTCCCTCCTGACGCGTCATCGCCCGGGGGTGCGCCGACCGGACAGCGCGTTCCTCACGGTGCTTCTGGCCGCGCGCTATCTCCCGAGCGTCCACGGAGTTGCGAGCAGTTCGAGCCGCCTGCGCGCGTCTGCAAGCGGAACCCTGTGTCCGGTAACGCGCGGGCTCAGCGATGTGCGTTTGGCCGGGCTGCGCTGGTCCGCGCGGCGATCCCCGCGGCGCAAGGCCCCGATCCAAGGAGACTTCATCGTGAATCCCCGCTCGTTCCCCGTTCCCTCGATCGCCCGTGCTCTCGGCGCGCTGGCCGTGTTGGCCAGCATGGCCCTCTCACAAGGCACGCAGGTCCCCTGCAGCACCGGTCAGCAGCCGATGTGTTATCGAGAGTTCGCAAGCTGCTCGATCTCGCCGGCTTCCAACGTCGACGTCTACCAGTTCTTCGGTGAGAGCGGCGAGCGCGTCCGCATCACGCTCGCCGGGCTCACCGGCGGCTTCAGCCCGCGCTTCGAAGTCCTCCGACCCAGCCTCACGCAGTTCCCGGTGGCTTCGCCGTTCTGCAATCCATCCTGCGGGTCCTGCGCCTGCAGCCTGCGTCGCGACATCACACTCGACGAGACCGGCATGTACACAGTCGCCATCGACGATGTGGGGAACAACAACACTGGCAACTACTCGTTCGACCTGCAGCGCCTGCCCCCGACGTCCTTCACGTCGCTTCTGACCTATGGGAACAACGCGACGGTGGTGCTGACCACGGCCGCTGGCCACGGTTGGCTTGCGTTCGATGTCGCGCGATCGACGATCGTGAAGATCACGGCCACCGGGCAAACGGGCGGGCTCTCACCTCAACTCGAGCTGTTCGACGCCCTGGGCAACGTCATCGCCAGCTCGTCTTGCAATCCGTCGTGCGGGTCCTGCGCTTGCAGCCCGCCGCCGATCCAGTTCGTGCCCGCCCAGGACGAGCGCCTGTTCCTCGCTGTGTCGGATGCTGGCAACAACAACACCGGCAGCATCAGCATCTCGCTCACCTGCTTCGCCGGAACCTGCCCCGGCACGCAGATCGGCGCCATCGGTTCGACGTTCTGCATGACCAACGCCAACACGACGACAAACGTTGCGGCGATCGCGGCGTTCGGCAGCAACGCCATAGCGGACAACGACATCTTCGTTCGCGTCAGCGGAGCGCCGGCCAACAAGTTCGCGATCTTCTTCGCGGGCCTGACACCCAATCCGACGCCGGCGAACCTGCCGTTCAGCGAAGGCGCGCTGTGTCTGCTTCCGCCGCTCACCCGCCTCCCGCTTCAGTTCACGTGCAGCGCTGGCACGATCACGCGCCAGCTCGATCTGACGAGTGCGGCGCTGGCGCCGCTGGTCGCGTCCGGCCAGAGCACGTACTTCCAGGCGTGGTTCCGCGATCCGACGGCGAGCGGATCGACGTTCGATACGAACACCTCCGATGGACTGGAGGTCCCGTTCCAGTAGCACGTGGCGGCCCCGGTGGAGAGCTGTTGCGCCCGAGCAGGCCGTCGCCTGCATCGGGCGCGCTCCGTTCTCGCGCGGCGTCGGCGCAGCGGGTAGCGTGCCGGCGACATGCCGCCGACCTACAGCTTCGAGTCCGAGTTCGCTTCGCTCGATCGCTCGTAC
>CALKYE010000255.1 GCA_938003765.1 uncultured Planctomycetia bacterium | reverse complement strand
AGACCTGGGACAACATCGTCAAGTTCGGCGGCTACGGCTTCAACAAGTCGCACTCCACCGCCTACGCGCTGATCACGTACCAGACCGCGTACTTGAAGGCCAACCACCGCGTCGAGTTCCTCGCGGCGAACATGGCCTGCGAAATGGAAACGTCGGACAAGGTCAAGGCGCTGTTCGACGATGCGCGCCGCGCAGGCGTCGAAGTGCGCGGCCCCGACCTGCGGCGCTCGAACTGGCGCTTCGAGCCGGAGCAGGGCGCGATCCGCTACGGCCTCGGCGCGATCAAGGGCACCGGCGAGCGAGCGATCGAAGCGCTGCTGCAGGCGCGCGCGCGGCTGGCGGAGCGCGGCGTGCAACCGGGCTTCCACGACCTGTGCCGCGAGTGCGATCCGCAGGAGACGCCGAAAGCCTGCTGGGAAACGCTGATCAAGGCGGGAGCGCTCGACTACACGGGCCACGATCGCGGCGCGCTCGTCGCCGCGCTCGACGTGGCGATGACCGAGTCCGCGCGCGCGGCCGCCGATCGCAAGTCCGGACAAGGTTCGCTGTTCGACGCGCCGGCGCCGAGCGCGCGCGCGGCGGCCGCGGCTCCCGCGCAACCGGTCGACGGCATCGACAAGAGCAAGGCCTGGACACGCTCGGAGACTCTCAAGGCGGAGCGTGAAGTCCTGGGCTTCTACTTCTCCGGACATCCGCTCGAGGAGCGCGCGGGCCTGTTCTCGATCCTGTCGAGTTGCAAGACCACCGAACTGCTCGAGCGCGGTCAGGGCGCCGAGGTGATGATCGCCGGTCTGATCGTCGGCTTCGGCGTGTCGGTGGTGAAGTCGGGTCGACTGGCGGGCCAGAAGATGGCGCGCTTCAAGCTCGAGGATCTCGACGGCGCCGTCGGTGTGACGGTCTTCCCGCGCGCGTACGAGCAGTTCAAGGCGAAGCTGGTCGACGACACGGTCGTGATCGTGCGAGGCAAGGTCGAAGAGCGCGCCGAAGAGGCCGCGCTCACGCTGGACGAAGTGCTGTCCATCGAAGAGGCGCTGGGCCGCTTCGAAGGCGGACTGATGGTTCAGCTCGAACCCGAGGACGCCGGCGTGCTCGAGCCGCTGCGCGCCACGCTCTCGCGCCACCAGGGCAAGCGGCCGGTGTACTTCCAGGTCCGCGGCGGCGATGGCTTCGTGCGACGCGTCCGCGCCGGCAGCGGACACCGCGTGATGATCAGCGCCGAGTTGGCGGAATCGATCGACCGACTGCTGGGCCGCGGGCGCGTGCGACTGGCGCGCCTGTAGTCGACCTCGCGCGACTCGGACGCCGTCCGTCGTCGCGTCCCTCGCGGGCCTTCGGCGCACGCGAGCCTCGGCCGATTCGGGCCGGGAACGCGGCGGTCCGCAGTCGCTTCGACCGAGCCGCTCAGCGCGAGCAGCAGCGCCATTGCGGGCGTCAGCGGCGTCGGTGACAGCGCAGGTCTGGCGGCGATTCCCGCGGACGGCGCGGGCCGAAAGATGTTCCATCAGCGAACGCCGCGCTCGCTCGATAGACGCCGGATGGGCGCCCGGGTCTCGGGCGCCGAGCCCACCGTCCGCAATCGGGAATGCACGTCGAGATGGAACGCCGCAAGCGCCTCACGCTGGTCACGTTCGGCTTCAAGTACGGTCCGCCGAACACCAACTACTACTTCGACGTCAGCTTCCTCGCGAACCCCGCGCGACAGGAAGGCTGGTCGCTGTTCTCGGCGCCTGACGCCAGCATGCGCGAGTTCGTGCTGACGCAGCCGCTGTGCCAGCAGTTCCTCGAGACCGCGACGCCGCTCATCCGCCTCTTGCTGGAGTGCGACGACGACGTGCGCGTCGGCCTGGGCTGCTCGTCCGGCCGCCACCGCTCGGTGATCGTGGCCGAGGAACTCGCGCGCCGCCTGGAAGCCGAGGACCTCGCCGTGCGACTGCTCCACCGCGAAGAGGTGCTGGCGTGAAGGTCGCTGTGCTCATCGCGTCGCGCAACCGTCCCGACCTGGTCGAGCGCGCCGCGCGCTACTTCGGCGAGTCGGTGACGATCCCCCACGACCTGTACGTGGTCGAGTGCGGCACCGACGCCGACAAGCTCTCGCCGCACAGCACGCTGTGGTACGCCGACCCGCAGTTCCGCGGCAAGTGCTACGGCCACGCGCTCGCGCTCGAGGCCGCGCGCAAGGCCGGCGAGTACGACTACTACTTCGTGATGATGAACGACGCGGTGTTCGAGCCCGGCGTCGACGTCCTGCGCGTGCTGATCGACCAGCTCGAGCACGAGCCGCGCATGGCGATCCTCTCCCCCACGAACGTCGAGGGCGGCTACCCCGGCGCCGCGCGGCAACGCTCCCACGGCTGGCGCGCAGTCACGACCTGCGACTACCTCGCCTTCCTGATGCGCGCGACTGCGCTCGACGAGGTGGGCTTCCTCAATCCGCAGTTCCAGTACTGCTGGGGCGCGATCCACGAGCTGTCGTACAAGCTCTACCGCGCCGGCTGGTTCGTCGCGTACTCCGACGCGGTCAGCTACGAGCACCTGGGCGGCTCGACCTACGGTCAGCCCGGCACGCGCACCATCTCGCGCGAGGACTACCAGCAGCGCGCCAAGCGCTTCGCCTTCGACTACTTCCGCCGCAACTTCGGCGACAACTGGGACGCCACCTTCTGGGAGGCGACCGCCGGCCACGACATCGCGGTCAACACCTTCGCCGAGCACAAGGAGCTGTGGGCCAGCGCCTACAGCGAGCCCGAGCTGCGCGAACTGGGCTTCGAGCGCACTCAACTGCGCGCAGGGCCGCGCCCGCCGCACGGCTCGAACCAGCTCAAGGCGCGCCGCGACGGCGTGAGGCTGCACCTGGGCTGCGGCCCCGAGAAGCGCGAGGGCTGGGTCAACATCGACACCAACCCGGCGGCGCAACCCGACATCGTCGGCTCGGTCGACGTCCTGCCGCAGTTCGAGAACGCCTCGGTCGACGTGATCGAGGCCTGCCACCTGTTCGAGCACCTGGACTACACGCAGGCGCGTCGCGCGCTGGTCGAGTGGGCGCGCGTGCTCAAGCCGGGCGGCGAGTTGCTGCTCGAGCTGCCGGACTTCGACGCCTGCGTGCGCATCCTCGGCAAGTACAAGGACGAGCGCGGCTTCGACCTGGGCCTGATCGGCATCTTCGGCTGGCCGCCGGCCATCGACGCTGAAGGCGCGCCGCAGATCCACAAGTGGGGCTGGACGCGCAGTTCGCTCGCCGACGCGTTGCGTCAGGCAGGCTTCGAGCGCGTCGAGTTCGGGCCGGTCACGCAGACCTGGCGCGTCGCCGCCAAGGTCGGACGCGACATGCGCCTGCGCGCGGTGCGAGCGCAGCCGGTCGGCTCACGTGCGCAGCAGCGGCTCGCGCCGAGCGCAGCGACGCGCAAGACGGCCGAGCTCGCCACTCGCACAGCCTCGACCACTCCCGCGACCACGCCGGCGACGAACTCGAGCGAGCGCGACTTCCCGCTCGCGACGCAGGCGCGCTACCGCGTGTTCGCCTGGCCCAACTGGACGGACGAGCGCGAGTTGGGATTCCTGCTCAACGCGGCGGGACGACAACTCGTCGGCCGCACAGACGCGTGCCTGTGCCTGCGCCGGGATCCGCGGCTCGATCCGCCCGAAGAGATCGCCATTGCGGCGCTGGAGGCCGCTCACGCGCGAACCCTCGGCGCAGGACGCTCGATCGAGGTTCTGCTCGTCGACGACGAACTCCCCGCCGAACAGTGGCCGAGCCTGCTGCGCTCGATCGACTGCGCCTTCGTGCTGCCCTCGTGCATCGGCGGCGAGCGCGCGCGCCTGTTCGCAGCGCTGGGCGCGAAGGTCGCGCACACCATCGATGCTCTGAGCACGGCGATCGGCTCACCGGGCCAGACCCCCACCACGATCTACTCCCGCGACGTGCTCGACACAGTCAACTGGGAGCTGGTGGCGCGGATCAAGGAACTCCATCCCTGGTTCTACCCGGTCAACCTCGCGAACCTCGCCGTCACGCCGGGCGTGGGAACGCACGTGTCCGCCGAGTACCTCTCGAGCCGCGTGCGCAATCGCGCCAGCCTGATCGTCGACGAGGTCGCGCGGCGCATCGACTTGCGCGGGAAGAGCGTGCTCGAACTCGCGTGCAACTGCGGCTTCTGGTCGGCGCGCTACGCCGAACGCGGCGCCGCGCGCGTGGTCGGCATCGAAGGCCGCGAGAAGTACGTCGAGCAGGCGCGCCTGTACTGGGCGTCGAACAAGTTCCTGCCCGAGAGCGCGTACACGTTCCTCCACGGCGACATCGCCGATCGCGAAGCGTGGAACAAGCTGCGCGAGCTGGGTCCGTTCGACGTCGTTCTGTGCGCGGGCATCCTCTACCACGTCCCGAACTACGCGGAGATCGTCGGCTGGGCGGCGGAGCTCGCTCGCGAGGCGCTGATCGTCGACACGCGGGTCACCGACGGACCGGAGGTGCTGGTCGAGGAACCCGGCGAGCTGCACTTCAACGCCATCGAAGCGACGCGACGCAAGGTCACGCCCAACCGCGCCAAGTTGATCGACCGCATGCGCGCCGCCGGGCTCGACCCTCAGGTTCTCCCGGTGTCGTTCGGGCCCGTCCTGGGCGTCGACGCCGACGACAGCTACGCGGACGGCAAACGCATCACCGTGCTCGGCCGGACCGTCAAAGTGAGCGCGCCGCATCCGGCGTCGACAGCGCGCGACGCATCGGCTCGCGCGAGCTGACGGCTGCGTGGCGCCAGCGGCGTGCGCGGCGTCGCGGGAGCGCTCTCCGAAAACGACAGCGGACGGCGCTGAGGCCGTCCGCCGTCGAGTGAACTCGCCGCGCCGTGGCGTCGAGCTCGCGCTCGGATCAGATCAGGGGCAGAACGTCACGTTCACGCCGTTGGTGAGGTTCGTCGCCTTCTGCGCCGGCGGATCGCGGAACCAGCCCTGAGCGTTGAACGCCAAGCCCGCCACGACCGGCTGACCGAGCAGTTGACCGTTCGAAGACTGGACGTAGGCGTTGATGTCGGCCGCGAGCGTTCCGTTGCACTGGCCCGCCGTGCCGCCCGAGTTCTGCGCGGGGGGCAGACGCACGGTGGGCGTCTTCACGCAGAAGAAGCTCGAGCTGCCCGAGGCCCAGGGCAGCGCGGTCTGCTGCAGGCCGACGAAGATCAGGCCGGTCTTCTGGCCTTCGACGCCGCTCGCCGTCAGGAGCGCCGGAATGGCGCTCGCGGCGCTGGCCACGCCATTGATGGACATGTTCGGCACGCAGCCGTTGGTCGTCGTGCCCGCGGTGCAGTAGTTCGTCGCGTTGTTGCTGCAGCCGGCGCACGAGCCCGCCGAGCCGAGCTTGAGCCAGTAGCTGGCGAAGTTGTTGGCCGGGTAGCCGCCGAAGAAGTAGCAGGCGGACCCGCCGGGGAGCGGACCGCTCTGACAGGTGGTGCTGTTCGTGCCGTCGCCCCACACGTCGCCGTCGACGTTCGCCCACCAACGGTCTTCAGTGCTCAATCCGTGCCCGCACGGGAACGGATTGGAGGAGAACGTGAGCCACGGGCTGTTGTCGGCGCCGCAAGGGATGTTGTACGTGCAGCCGCCCGTGGGCGAGATCGCCGGGTCGCCGGCGCGGATCATCGCGACGATGGCTTGGCTCGCCGGCCCGGTGGTCTGGTTCTCGAACGACCACGCGAACGCGTCGAGGCGGTCGATGTTGTCGTAGAAGCCGTCGCCGTCGCTCTGCATGCAGAACGCGTTGCTGCCGAGGTTGACCGTGACGCGCGTGCAGAAGTAGCTGCCGCCCGGGGACGGATCGCCGGGCAGCGGGAAGCCAGCGGCCTGTCCGAAGTCGAGGTACTTGGTGGCCTGGCCGGACAGCGGCGGCGGATAAGCAGCGCCACCGAGGTTGAGCAAGCAGCCGCCCCAGCTCTGGTAGAAGCCGATCTTGATGTCCACCGTGCCGGTGGCGGCCTTGGTGCAGTAGGCGATCTCGAGGCTGTCGATCAGGTTGTCCGCCGTAGCCCCGGGAGGGTTGGTCCCGCCGAGTCCACCCGGGATGCGCCCTTCGTCGAAGTAGGTCAGGCACGAGGGCAGCACGTCGATCTGGTTCGCGCCTCCGGTCCAGGTGCACGTGTTGTTGTAGACCGTGAAGATCGATGCGCGCAGTTGGTTGGCCTCCCAGTCGGGGAGCCAGCGCTTCTCGTCCCAGTCGAACACGCCGGAGTCGACGATCTTGACGTCGAGCGGAACGCTGTCGCCCAACGTGGGCAGTTGCGCCAGGGCAGGCGCGGCGAACAAACCAAGCGCGACCAACGCGAACGGGGTGCGGATCATCGAGGACTCTCCTGAGGCTGCGGTTGCTGGCTACGGCCGCGCGAGACCGTCGCGACCGAGGGGAACGATTCGAGCGAACGCGCTGCTGAGCGCGCCGCGAGCACTACTAGCCCGCGAGAGGGCCGTCGCTACGAGCCCATCGCGCTCTGATCGTTTCCGCAACTCCGCGGAGTGTCAATCCAAACGACGCGCAAAGCACAGCGCGCCGCCCCGTAGCAGGGATCGGCGCGCTCGACCAAATGGGCTCTGGGCTTGGCGGGCTCGCAGACGAACTGCGGACGCTGCGAGCCCCTGGCGGCTTTTCGGCCGCCGCATCCGCTCTCGAGGCGCTGCGGCGGCGAACTCGGTCTCGGACTACCTAGTTCTTGGCGTTCGCGCCGGCCGCGGGTTGCTCGACCGGCTCGACCACGGTGCGCTCGACGAACTCGATGATCGACTGCTCGCCACCGTCACCGAGACGGCGCTTCTGGAGCTTCAGGATGCGGGTGTAGCCGCCGGCGCGCGCCTTGAAGCGCGGTCCGAGCACGTCGAACAGCTTGGCGGTGGCTTCCTTGTCGCGCAGGCGCGCGAAGGCCAGACGCCGACGGTGCTGCGACGACTCCTTCGCCAGCGTCACGAGCTTCTCGACGAACGGACGCAGGTTGCGCGCCTTGGGAACCGTGGTCGTGATGCGCTCGTGGCGGATCAGCGACGCCGCCATGTTGCGAATCATGGCGTCGCGATGCGCGGTCGTACGGGACAGGTGATTTCCAGCTCTCTGGTGGCGCATAGCAGCACTCGGGTCGTCAGGCGTGGTTGGCATGCCCGCGTTGGAAGCGCGGGGCGGGTGGTTCAGTCGAGAGGCGGGGCGATCAGCCGGGGACCTTCATTCCCAGCGTCAGCCCGCGCTCGGTCAGCTTGTTCTTGATCTCGGTGAGCGAGGTCTTGCCGAGGTTCTTGAGCCCCATGACCTCCTGCTCGCTCATGGTCACGAGCTGACGCAGGGTGGTGATGTTCGCGCCGTCCAGGCAATTGCGCGCGCGCACCGAGAGCTCCAGGTCGGAGATCGGCTGCGAGAGCATCGCGCTGACCTTGCTCGACTCCCGATTGCGCTCCGCGTACGGCGAAACACTGGGGTCCTCGGCCAGCGGAGCTTCGTCCCGACTCACGTCGAAGAGCACGAAGGGGTTGAGGTGCTTGCGATAGATCTTCGCGGCCTCGATGAGCGCGACGTCCGGCGCGACCGTGCCGTCGGTCCACACTTCGATCACGAGACGATCGTAGTTGGTGAACTTGCCGACGCGCGTGGCCTCGACGCTGTAGCGCACGCGGTGCACCGGCGAGTAGATCGAGTCGATCGGGATGGCGCCGAGCTGGCCGCGCACAGCGGCGTGCTCGTCGGCCGACACGTAGCCGCGTCCCTTGGCGACGTCGAGCTCGATCTTGATCTCGCGGTCGGACGTCAGCGAGAGGATGTGCAGGTCCGTGTTGATGACGCGGGCGTCGCCGGGGCACTGCACGTCAGCGCCCGTGACCGGCCCCTTGCCCTTCTTCTGGATGCGGCAGACGATCGGCTCGGCGCCCTCGTAGCGGATGCGGAGCCGCTTGAGGTTGAGCACGATGTCGGTGACGTCCTCGTAGACCCCCGGGAGCGAGTCGAACTCGTGAGCCGCGCCGTCGATGCGCACGGCCGTCACGGCCACGCCTTCGATCGAGGAGAGCAGCACGCGGCGCAGACCGTTGCCGATGGTGTGGCCGAAGCCCTGCTCGAAGGGCTCGACGACGAAACGGCCGTACTCCTTGGTCAGAGTGGCCTTCTCGGGGACGACCTTGCTGGGCAGTTCAAAATTGCGCCAACGAATTCTCATGTACGCGACCTCAGTGGCTAGGGCGATGGAGTGCAGGTGCGGGTCGGCGGCGGGATGCGCCAGACCCGGGCGGATGGATGCGGGGGAGCGGAGGGCGACTCGGGGTCGAACTCGGACCGGATCGGAGGCGCTGCGCCTCAGACGGCGACGAGCACGTCGCAGCTGAACGCAGCGTCCGAAACCGTCGGCGGGGACTACTTCGAGCAGAGCTCGATGATGAGCTGTTCCTGGATCGGGTGGGGAACGTCCTCACGCCGCGGCTGGGCGACGACGCGCGCCGAGAGGTTGTCGCGGTTGACCTCGAGCCAGGCCGGAACCGGCTGACTCTTGTTGATCTCGACCGCGTCGGCCACTTGCTTGCGAACGGCTTCTCCGCCGCGCACCGTCAGAACGTCGCCAGGGCGAACCGAGAACGAGGCCACGTCGATGAACTTGCCGTTCACCGCGAAGTGCCCGTGGTTCACGAGCTGGCGCGCGTGGTTGCGCGAGAGCGCGAACCCGCTGGCGAGCACGACGTTGTCGAGCCGGCGCTCGAGCAGCACCATCAGGTTCTCACCGGTGTTGCCCTTGATGCGCTCCGCCTCGGCGAAGTACAGCTTGAACTGCCGCTCCCAGACGCCGTAGATGCGCTTGAGCTTCTGCTTCTCGCGCACGCGCACACCGTAGTCGGTCGGCTTGGCGCGCTTCTGCGCGTGGACGCCGGGCGGATAGTCGCGGCGCGACACCGCGCACTTCTCGGTGAAGCAGCGCTGCCCCTTCAGAAACAGCTTCATGCCTTCGCGGCGGCAGAGCTTGCACTTGTTGTCGACGTGACGACCCATGACTTGTACTTCGGTTCTTGGACGCGGAACGCGCGGCGGATGGACGCAGCGGGATGGACGCAGTGGCGCGGCGGGACGAGGACGGACTAGACGCGACGGCGCTTGCGCGCGCGGCAGCCATTGTGCGGCAACGGGGTGCAATCCTCGATGGCGAGGATGTTGAGCCCCGAAGAGGCCAGCGCGCGGATCGCCGACTCGCGGCCGGATCCCGCCCCGCGGACGCGGACGAGCACTTCCTTCACCCCGTTGCGAACGGCGGCTTGGGCAGCGTGCTCCGCAGCGCGGGTCGCGGCGAAAGGCGTGCTCTTGCGAGTGCCCTTGAAGCCCACGATGCCGGCGGATCCGGAGGCGATGACCTCACCCTGCGCGTCGGCGATGCTGACGTGGGTGTTGTTGTACGAGGCCTTGATGTGTGCAACGGCGCGCGCGACGTTGCGCTTGATCTTCTTCTTGGCGGCTGCCTTGCTCATGGCTTACTTCATTCCCTTCACGGACTTCTTGCCGGCGACAGTCTTGCGCGGCCCCTTGCGAGTGCGAGCGTTGGTGCGCGTGCGCTGACCGCGCACGGGCAGGCCGCGGCGGTGGCGGAGGCCTCGGTAGCACGAGATCTCGCGCAGGCGGTTGATGTTCGCCGCGATCTGACGTCGCAGCTGACCTTCCACCATGTACGTGCGCTGGATGTAGGTGGCCAGCTGGGCGATCTGGTCTTCGTTGAGCTCGCGCGCGCGCATGCCGCGGTCGAGCTTGACCTCGTCACAGATCTTCTGGGCTGTCGCGCGCCCCACGCCGTAGACGTAGGTCAGCGCGATCTCGAGTCGCTTGTTGGCGGGAATGTCGACGCCGATGAGACGCGGCATGGTGGCGGGGCTCCTGAGTACTGGATGCGCCGAGGCGGTCGGCGCAGGGGTGGGTTGGCGGTGGGGCGGAGATCAGCGCCCCTGGCGCTGCTTGTGCGTCGGTTCCTTGCAGATCACACGCACGACGCCGCGGCGTCGAACGACCTTGCAGTTGGCGCACATGCGCCGCACGCTCGAACGTACCTTCATGACGGATTCGCACTCCTCTTGCGGTCGCCGCGATAGATGATGCGGCCTTTGGACAGGTCGTAGGGAGACATCTCCACGGTGATCTTGTCGCCGGGCAGGATCCGGATGTAGTGCATCCGCATCTTCCCGCTGACGTGCGCCAGGATCTCGTGCCCTGACGCCAGCTTCGCGCGGAAGCGCGCATTGGGCAGCGCCTCCGTGACGATGGCCTCGACCGTGATGGGTTCTTCTTTGGCCATGATCAGGCGGCCCCCCGCCACGCGCCGAGCAGCGCATCGAAGACTTGGTCCGGCGCGCGGTCGCCTTCGATCGCGACGCGCTTGCCCTGCTCTGCGTAGTGCTTCTCGACGGGGGCAGTCTGCTCCCGGTAAACCGAAAGACGCTTCTCGACCACGTCGCGAGCGTCGTCGGAGCGCTGATACAGCTCCCCACCGCAGCGATCGCACTTGCCGGCGACAGCCGGCGGCGAGAAGCGCTCGTGGTGAACGTGGCCGCAGGCGCGGCAGGTGTGTCGTCCCGTCAGTCGCTCGAGCAAGACCGCGTCGGCGACGTGGAGGCTGAGAGCCCGCACATCGTAACCGGCGAGACGCTTGTCGAGTGCCTGCGCTTGCGCAACGGTGCGGGGGAAGCCGTCGAGAAGGAATCCCGACGCGCAGTCCGGCTTCGCGACGCGATCGAACAACATCGCGATCACCAGCTCGTCGGGCACCAGCTTGCCAGCGTCCATGAACCCGCGCGCCTCACGCCCAAGCGGAGTTCCCGTCTTGAGGTGCTCGCGAAACAGGTCGCCGGTGGACACGTGCGGAAGACCGAGCGCAGCGCTCAGGCGGACAGCCTGAGTGCCTTTGCCGGCCCCCGGAGGGCCCAAGAGAATCAACACGCGCTGCACGGCTCAGGTCTTCGGCTGTTGTTGCTGAGTCCAGCCGGCGCCCGAGGACTTCATGAAGCCCTCGTAGTTGCGCATCACGAGCTGAGCGTTGAGCTTGTCGACGATGTCCAGCGCGACGCCGACCACGATCAGCACGGAGGTGCCGCCGAGGAAGTACGCCATGGCAGGGCTGAGAGGCGTCTTCACGGTGACGAAGCTCGGCAGCACCGCGATGACCGCGAGGAACGCCGCGCCGGCCATGGTGATGCGCGTCAGCGTGTGGTCGAGGAACTCGGCCGTCTTCGGACCGGGTCGAATGCCCGGGATGAAGGAGCCGCGCTCACGCAGGTCGTCGGCGATCTGATCGGGCTGGAACATCAGGCGGTTCCAGAAGAAGCAGAACGCGAAGATCAACACCACCTGCAGCGAGACGTGAACGAAGCCCACCGAGTCCTTGAAGACCTCGGACAGGTAGTTGCTCCACTCGTAGTCGAGCAGGGAGAACAGAACTCCCGGGATGACGAAGATGATCGAAGCGAAGATGATCGGCATGACGCCGGCCATGTTCACCTTCAGCGGGAGGTAGTGCCGCTGGCCGCCGTACACGCGACGTCCGCGCGTCAGCTTGGCGTACTGGATCGGGATGCGGCGCGTGCCCTTGGTGATGTAGACGATCACCGCCACGATGCCCAGCCACAACGCGACCAGGTACACGATCGTGTCGTAGAAGTCGTCCTTGTTCACCATGCCCGCGACCGCCGCGGGGATGTCGGTGATGATGCCCGCCATGATGATCAGCGAGGCGCCGTTGCCGATGCCGTACTCGGTGATCAACTCGCCCAGCCACATGCAGAAGATCGCGCCGGCCGTGAGCGACAGCACGACGACCGTGGCGAGCGTGAATCCGGCGCCGAGAGAGTCGTCGATCATCTCGGGGTTGTTGAGGAACACCCCGGTGTAGACGAACACCGCCTGGACCACCGCGATCGGAACCGCGAGCAGGCGCGTCCACTGGTTGATCCGCTTCTGTCCCGCGGCGCCTTCCTTGGCGACGGCTTCGATCTTCGGGCTGACCTTCGCCAGCATCGAGAAGATGATCGACGCCGAGATGTACGGCATGATCCCGAGCGAGAACATCGACGTACGACCGATGTCTCCGCCCGAGAAGGCGTTCATCAGACCGAAGAGGGACTGCTGCGCGCTCTGAGCGATGTCCCGCAGGAAGCGCGGATCCATGCCCGGGATCGGCACCTGGAAGCCGAAACGGAACGCCAGAAGCAGCCCCATGGTGACGAGGATCCTGTCCCTCGTCTCCGGGACCTTCAGCAGTTGCAGCGGACTGCCTTGAGCTTCCACTAGCCCTGGGCCTCCGCAGCCGGACGCTCCGCGCCGCGCTCGTCGATGAGCACCGCGGCGCCGCCGGCGGCCTCGATCTTCGCGCGAGCGCTCGAGCTGAACTTCTGGGCGCGGACGGTCAGACGCTTCTTGAGCTCACCGTCCCCGAGGATCTTGAGCAACGGCGCGCTGCGGCTCACCAGACCGTGGGCGAGGATGGCCGCGAGGTCCACCACCGCGCCGTCATCGAACGCCGCGAGCGTCTCGACGTTGACCACGGTGTAGTCGACGCGGAAGCGCGCGTTCGTGAACCCGCGCTTGGGCACGCGGCGGTAAATCGGCATCTGCCCGCCTTCGTAACCCGGGCGGCGGCTGGTGCCCGAACGAGCGCCCCAACCCTTGTGGCCGCGGCCCGAGGTCTTGCCCAGACCACTGCCGATGCCACGGCCCACTCGCTTGCGCTGGGGGTGCTTGACGCCCTTGTCGCAGACCGTCTTGAGATTCATGTGAGTTCCGTCGTTGAGAGGGTTCGAGTGTGACTTGGAGTGGCGGCAGCAGGAGCTCGCGAGCTCACACGGTGGTGAACTCGACGCCGCGCAGAGCGCGGATCTCCTCTTCCGTCCGCAACTGCGCCAGCGCGTAGAGCGCGGCCTTGACCAGGTTCACGGGGTTCGTCGAGCCGTACGACTTGGTCAGGATGTTCTTGACCCCGGCCATCTCGCACACGGCGCGCACGGACGCGCCGGCGATGATTCCCGTACCGGGCGCGGCGGGCACCAGGCGCACGCGCGACGCACCGAAGGTCGCCTCGACCTCGTGAGGGATCGTGCCGGTCGAAGTCAGCGGCACCCGCATGAGGTGCTTGCGGGCGTCGCGTCCGGCCTTCTCGATCGCGCCGGGAACCTGACGGCCCTTGCCGTAACCGATCCCGACCACACCGCGACGGTCGCCGCTGACCGTGAGCGCGGCGAACGAGAACCGGCGGCCGCCCTTCACGACGACGGCGCAACGGTTGACGCGGACCATCACTTCGGAGAGCTCGGAGAGCTGCTCGACCTCGGTGATGTCGAGGTAGCGAATGCCTTCATTCATCGCGGAAACTCCAGGGAGAGTCTTGGATTCTTGGGTTGCTGTGGCGTCGGAGTTCCGGGCTCAGAACTTCAAGCCCGCGTTGCGCGCGGCATCGGCCAGCGCCTTGACGCGGCCGTGGAAGCGCGAGTCGCCTCGATCGAAGACGACCGTGGTGACGCCCGCAGCGATGGCGCGCTTGGCGATCTCCTCGCCGATGAACGCCGCACGCTCGGTCTTGGTCTTGCCCTTGAGCTGATCGGTCAGCGCCTTGGCGGTGCTGGTCACGGCGCACAACGTGCGGCCCTGAACATCGTCGATGACCTGGGCGGAGATGTGCTTGCTCGAGCGATGGACCGACAAGCGGACCGCGTTCGAGGTGCGGCGCAGCTTGGCGCGCACGCGCCATTGGCGTCGTTCCCGACGCGCCTGATTCTTGAGGATCGCTCGCATGACTAGCTTCCGAAGCTCTTTCCGGCCTTCTGACGCACGTACTCACCCTTGTAGCGGACACCCTTGCCCTTGTAGGGCTCGGGGGGACGCGTGGCCCGCATCCGCGCCGCTGCCAAGCCGACCTTCTGCTTGTCGTGGCCCGTGATCACGACGGTCGTGTTGTTGGGGCAATTGGCCTGAACGCCCTCGGGCAGATCGATCGTGACCGGGTGGCAGAAGCCGACGTTCAGGACGACCTTGCGCCCCTGAACCGCCGCGTTCCAACCGACGCCGATGACGTCGAGCTCCTTCTGGTACCCCTTGGTCACGCCGCGGATCATGCACGCGACCAGCGCACGCGTGGTGCCGTGCTGAGCGCGCGAGATCCGGTCGTCGCCGGCGCGCGAAACCACGACCGACGCGCCTTCCACTTTGACGCCGACCTGCGGGGCGTGGCGGAACTCACTCGCCCCCTTGGGGCCGGAGACCTTGACCAACCGGTCAGGTCCGACCTCGACCTTCACGCCGCCGGGGATGGCGACGGGTTGCTTTCCGATGCGCGACATGGAACTGAAGTCCTTGGCGTTGCTTGGTGGGACGTGGGGCGCGGGCGACTGTCGAGTGACGACGAAACGAGGAACGACTGAGGGCGGGCTAGGCGACGGAGATCAGTACACCTTGCACAGGATCTCGCCGCCGGCGTTGAGCTTGCGCGCCATGCGATCGGAGACCACGCCCTGATTCGTCGAGAGGATGTAGATGCCCAGGCCCTTGAGGACCATCGGGATCGACTTGGCCGGGCTGTAGACGCGGCGGCCCGGCTTGGAGACGCGCTCGATGTTGCGGATGACGCGCTCGCCGTCGGGGCCGTACTTGAGCTGGATCTCCAGCGTGCTGTGCGGAAGGCCGGGCTCGACCTTGTACGACGAGACGAAGCCCTCCTCCTGGAGGATCTGAGCCACCCCCACTTTCAGCTTCGAGGCCGGCATTTGCACCGTCTTCGAGCCGTTGGAGTTGGCGTTGCGGACGCGGGTCAGCAGATCAGCGATCGGATCGGTCATCATGGCGGGTGGCTCCTACCAAGAGGCCTTGCGCATGCCGGGGATCTCTCCACGCAGCGCCTTTTCGCGCAGACAGATGCGGCAAATGCCGAACTTGCGATAGACCGCGCGCGGACGACCGCAGATGGCGCAACGCGTATAGCGCCGCGACGAGAACTTCGGAGGCTGCTTGCACTTGACGATCAGACACGTCTTGGCCATGGGCTACTTACCTTGCGCCGTTCGGTTCAGGCCGCCCCGCTAGCTCGCTTGGAGCTGACAGCGTGCGGAGCTGGCGCGTGATTGGTTCGGTGGTGGGTTGGGGAGCGCGGAAAAGGACTCAGCTGGCCTTCTTCTTGGACTTCTTGCCATCTCCAGCCTCGCGCTGGACGAAGGGCATGCCGAGTTCCTTGAGCAGGAAGTAGCCCTGCTCGTCGGTCGTCGCGCTGGTCACGAACGTGATGTCCATGCCTTGCACGAAGTCGATCTTGTCGAGCTCGATCTCGGGGAACACGGTCTGCTCGGCCAGGCCGAGCGTGTAGTTGCCACGCCCGTCGAGGCGATCCTTCACGCCGCGGAAGTCGCGGATACGCGGAAGGACCACCGACACCAGGCGATCGAGGAACTCCCACATGCGAGCGCCGCGCAGAGTGACGGCGCAGCCGATCGGCATGCCCTCGCGCAGCTTGAACGCGGAGATCGCCTCACGCGCCTTGCGGACGGTCGGGTGCTGGCCGGTGATCATGGCCAGGTCCTTGGCGGCCGTCTCGACGCGCGACTTGTTCTCGACCGCGGTGCCCACGCCCATGTTGACGGTGATCTTCAACAGGCGCGGGAGCGCGAGGTCGTTCTTGATGCCGAAGCGCTCGCGCAGCTTGGCCTTGACTTCGGAGTGGTAGCGTTCCTTGAGGCGCGGAACGTTGGAGGCGACAGGGGCGGACATCGTGATGCTCGTTGAGGGCGCGGCGGGTGCGAGTGCGAAACGGCGGGAAGTGGCGTCAGGTCGGATCGATCAGGGACGTGAGGCGCGTGGACCTCGACTCAGCTGCCACGCTTCTTGCCCGGCGCCGCCTGGACCAGCTTGACGTTGCTGGCGTGGATCGGACGCTCTTCCTGAACGCGCTCGCCCTTGGTGTTCTGCTGCGTCGGCTTGCGGTGCTTCCAACGCTTGTTCACACCCTGGACGACCACGCGACGCTTGCGCGGCAGCGCCTCGAGAACGACTCCGGTCTGACCCTTGTCGTTGCCCGAGATGATCTCGACGGTGTCACCCGCCTTGACGTGGAGCTTGACCTCTCCACCGTTGATGAGCGGAGCCTTGCGGGTAGCCATCAGACCACCTCCTGAGCCAGCGAAATGATCTTCATGAAGTTGCGCTCGCGCAGCTCGCGTGCGACCGCGCCGAAGATGCGCGTCCCCTTGGGGTTGTTCTCGGCGTCGATCAGCACGATCGCGTTGCGATCGAAGCGGACGTAGGTGCCGTCTTCGCGGCGCGTGGCCTTCTTGGTGCGGACGATCACGCCCTTGGCCACCGACCCGGCCTTCACGTCCGAGCTCGGCAACGCCTTCTTGACGGCCACCACGACGATGTCGCCGAGTCCGGCGACGCGTCGGTGAGTGCCGCCGAGCACCTTGATGCACTGGACGCGCTTGGCGCCCGTGTTGTCGGCGACATCCAGGAACGTTTGCATCTGGATCATGACTGACCTCCGAGCTTGTCACCGGAAATCGCGGACACTTCGATGCCGCGGTCGGCGGCGGCCTTCACGACGCGCACGAAGCGCCAGCGCTTCAGCGCGCTCATGGGGCGCGTCGCCACGATCTCGACCTCGTCGCCGAGGTTGACCGGTTGTTCGACGTGCGCGTGGTAGCGCTTGCGGCGACGGACGTACTTCCCGTACTTCGAGTGCTGGAACGTCCGCTCGACCTGAACCGTGATGGTCTTGGCCATCTTGTTCGACACGACCACGCCCGTGAGCGTGTTGCGCGTGCCGCGCTCGCCCGCCGGCTGCGCCGCGGCGTCCGATTGGGGTTGTTCGGCTTGAGACATGGCTAGCGGGACTCCTGCCCGCGGATCTTGTTGTTGCGCTCGTGGAGCACGGTGCGGATGCGGGCGACCGCGCGGCGCACGTTCTGGATGCGCGACGGGTTGCCGGAGGTGTCGACGCCCGACTTGAAGCGCAGGTCGAACAGCTCCTTGCTCAAGTTCTTCAGCTCAAAATCGAGCTCGGCGTCGGTCTTGCCGCGGATCTCGTCGATCTTCATGGGTCAGTGGAGGGTTCGAAGCGCAGGGGTGGCGTTCAGTTGACGAGCATCAGGTGGTGGGCAGGCGCTTCACCATCTTCACTTTGATGGGCAGCTTGTGAGCCACGCGCTTGAAGGCCAACTTGGCCTTGTCCTCGGTGATGCCGCCGATCTCGAACAGGATCGTGCCGGGCTTGACGACGGCGGCCCAGAACTCGGGCTCGCCCTTGCCGGTGCCCATGCGCGTCTCAGCGGGCTTGGCGGAGATCGGCTTGTGCGGGAAGACCCGAATCCAGATCTTGCCCTGTCCGCCCGTGGCGCGCGAAGCGGCGACGCGCCCGGCTTCGAGCTGACGACCGCTGATCCAGGCAGCGTCGAGCGACTGCAGCCCGTAGTCGCCGAAGGCGACGCGGTGGCCCGCAGTGGCCGCGCCGCGAATGCGGCCGCGCATCACTTTGCGGAACTTGGTTCGATTGGGCATCAGTGCCATGGCGCGTGTCTCCTAGCGGCTCTCTCGTCGGTGGCGGGGTGCGACGTGGATGGTTGGTGTGGCGCGTGAGGTATCGCGGTAGCGGCTCGGCGGCTCAGCCCTGCTGCGGCGCCAGAGCGTCGCGCGAGATGCGGCCGCGGCGCGGCGAACGATTGCCCTCAGCGCCGCGCGGTGCGACACCGCTCTGCTGCTGGTAGTCGAGCTTCTGGCCGGGCTCGAGGTCGCCCTTGTAGATCCAGACCTTGACGCCGATCACGCCGTACGTGGTCTTGGCCAGCGCCGTTCCGTAGTCGACGTTCGCGCGGAGCGTCGACAGCGGCACTTGACCTTCGCGCTCCTTGGCCTGGCGCGCCATTTCAGCGCCGCCCAGTCGACCGTTGAGCTCGACCTTCACGCCCTTGGCGCCGGCCTGAACCGTGGTCTGAATGGCCTTCTTCATCGCGCGGCGGAACGCCATGCGCTTCTCGAGCGACTCGGCCACCATCTCGGCGACGAGCGTCGACTCGAGTTCGGGGCGCTTGATCTCGCGCACCGTGAGGTGACAGGTCTGACCGGTGATGCGCTGCAGGGCCGCCTTCAGTTCGTCGACGCGCACACCCTTGCGTCCAACGAGCACGCCGGGGCGCGCGGTGTGAACGATCACGTTGACCGCTTCACCGGTGCGCTCGATCTCGACGCGCGGGATGCCCGCCGCCTTGTACTCCTTCGCGATGTACGCGCGGATCTTGTGATCCTGCAGGAGCAGCGCGCTGAAGTTCTGCTTGTTGGCGTACCAGCGGGAACGCCACGGCTCGATGCTCGAGAGGCGGAATCCGGTCGGGTGAACTTTCTGGCCCATACGAAGAAACTCGGCGGTTGGGTTGAGCTGAGGTGCGACCGGTGAGATCAGGCCTGGGCGGCAGCGGCCTTGGGCTTGGAAGCGCGACGACGCTTGACGACGCCCTCGGCAGGCTGCGAGACGACGACGGTCAGATGGCTGGTGAGCTTCTTGAACGGGTGGGCGCGCCCTTGCGGACCGGGGCGGAACCGCATGCGGCCCTGCAGCATCGGGCCATCGTCAGCGCGGCAGTCGGTGATGACCAACTGGTTGACGTTGACGCCCTCTTCCTGGCCGGCGTTGGCCATCGCCGAACGCACGAGCCCCAGGTAGAAGCTGGCCGCTCGCTTGTGCTCGAAGCCGAGCACCTCCAGCGCGTTGTTGACGGTGCGACCGCGAATGAGGTCCGCGACCAAGCGCGCCTTGCGCGCAGTGATGCGCGCGTACCGCAGCTTGGCGGACCAACTCTTGTCCAGCGCGCCAGCGCCCGCAGTGGCTTTGTTCTTCGCCATGGATCAGAACCCTCAGGTCGACGCCTTCGCGTCTTCCTTCTTGTTGGTGTGCCCCTTGAACACGCGGGTGGGCGCGAACTCGCCCAACTTGTGCCCCACCATGTCTTCGGTCACGGACACTTTGTGGTGGTGCCGTCCGTTGTGAACCATGAACGTCAGCCCGACGAAATCGGGGATGATCGTGCACGAACGCGCCCAGGTCGTGATCGGGTCCCGACGGCCTGCCTTGAGCATGGCCTCGACCTTCTCGGCGATGTTGGGGTCGACGTACGGACCCTTCTTGAGACTGCGGCTCATGTTGAATCGCTCCTGCGTGCTGTGCTCGTCGAGCGTTAGACCTTGTGACGGCTGCGCACGATGAACTTGTTGGTGGGATTGCTCTTGCGCCGCGTCTTGAGGCCCTTCGCAAGCAGGCCGTTCGCGTTGCACGGATGACGACCACCCTTGGTGCGTCCTTCGCCACCACCCAGCGGGTGGTCGACCGGGTTCATGGTCGTGCCGCGCACGTGCGGGCGACGTCCCATGTGGCGGTGCCGACCGGCCTGACCGATCGAGACGTTCTGCCAGTCGAGGTTGCCGAGGCGGCCGATCGTCGCGCGGCAGCGCAGGTGCACTCGGCGCAGCTCTCCGGACGGCATCAGCAGGATGGCCCACTCACCTTCCTTCGCGGTGAGTTGCGCGGCGCTTCCGGCGACGCGGCACATCTGACCGCCGCGACCTTCCTTCAGCTCGATGTTGTGGACCTGCAGACCGATCGGAATGCTGGCCAGCGGCAGGCAGTTGCCGCTGTTGGGCTCAGCGCTCGAGCCGTTCATGATCGTTTGACCGACCGTCAGACCCAGCGGCGCGAGGATGTAGGCCTTCTCGCCATCCGCGTAGTGGATCAGCGCGATGTTGGCCGAGCGGTTCGGGTCGTACTCGATCGTCGCCACCTTGCCCGCGACGCCGTCCTTGTTGCGACGGAAATCGATCACGCGGTACATGCGCTTGTGCCCGCCGCCGCGCCACTTGCTGGTCTGGTGACCGTGGTTGTTGCGCCCGCCGGTCTTGCGCAGCGGACGGAGCAGCGAACGCTCCGGGAAGTCGCGCGTGATCTCCTCGGTGAAGTCGAGCACGCTGCCGTGACGACGTCCGGCGGAGGTCGGCTTGTAGGTTTTGATGGCCATGGCGATCGTTGCGGTGAAAGTGACGCGCTAGGCGGCGTCGATGTGCTTGCGGGGCGTCGGGTGGGTCCGAGTGCGGCGTTGAGCCTCGAGGTGAAGCGCGAGAGCCTTGGTGCGGCGGGTCAGAGGATCTCGATCGAGCTGCCCTTGGCGACCGTCACCATGGCGCGCTTGGTGGTCGGCGACTCGCCGCTGGCCCAGCCGCGGCGCTTGGCCTTGCCCTGACGCACGAGCGTGTTGACGCTCACGACGCGGACGTTGAACAGCTTCTCGACCGCCTGGCGGATCTCCACCTTGTTGGCGTGGAGCGGCACGAGGAAGTGATAGACCTTCTGGTCGATGTCCTCGAAGGTCCGAGAGTTGGCCTTCTCGGTCACCACGGGCTTTTCGATGATCCGGTACATCAGGTCGAGCGACGTCACGTTCGTTCTCCTTGAGTGCTGCTGGGCGGCGCGATTGCGTTGAGCGGTCGTTGCGGGTTCGGTGCTTGCGGCGTGTCGATGCTTGCGCGGCAGATCTTTCGATCAGCTCGCGGCGCTCACGCCCACGCGTGCGGCCAGCGCGTCGAGCGCGGCGACCTCGGCCCACACTTGACCACCCGCGAGAACTTCGTGCGCGCACAGCTCGACCGCCGAGCGCACGTTGACTCCCGGGAAGTTGCGGAAGGACTTCCAGACGTTTTCGTTCGGAGCGGCGAGCACGATCAGCACCCGACGCGGCGAACCGGCGGCGGTGAGGAGCGCGCGGGCCGACTTCGCAGACGGCGCGTCGAAGCCGGCGGCGTCGAACAGCGACACTTCACCGTCGCGGAACTTGCCCGCGAGCGCGCTGCGCAGCGCGACGCGGCGCTGCTGCGCCGGCATGTGGTAGCTGTAATCGCGCGGACGGGGGCCGAACGTCGTGCCACCCTTGCGCCAGATCGGCGACTTCTTGTCGCCGGCGCGCGCGCGGCCGGTGTGCT
>CALKYE010000254.1 GCA_938003765.1 uncultured Planctomycetia bacterium | reverse complement strand
AGTTGAGGAAGTAGTCCTTGATCTGCTCGCCCTTGTAGCCAAGGCACAGCACGAACCGCCGATAGCCCCAGCGGTAGTAGATGCGCATCAAGTGCCAGAGGATCGGCCGCCCGCCGACCTCGACCAGCGCCTTGGGTTTGAACTCGGTCTCCTCGCGCAGGCGCGTGCCCTCGCCGCCGCACAGGATCACGACTTGTTCCTTCTTCCACTTCATGGGGGCTCGTTCCGCTTCATCGGGGCGGGGAGGATAGCGCGAGGCGTCGACGACGGTCCCCTTGATCGACCGGACACAGGCGCCGCGGTGAGGCTCCGAAGGAGTTTCCAGGACTCCGTGTCGACCGCAGGGCAGCGAAGAGACATGCACGACGGGCCAGCGCTCTGTGCGCGCGCGCACTCCGTCCCGTCCCTCGCCGAGGTCTACACCATGCTCCAGCGCCCGATCAGCAACTGGGCTCGCTCCCGTTGTTTGCCGGTCTTCGCCACCCTCACGTTCGCCGCCGCCGCGCAAACTCAGGCCGAACTCGTGCCGTGGTTCTTCGGCGCCGATGGCGAACCGGTGCTCAAGCGGCATGAGCACGCCGAGGACACCGGCAACACGGTGTTCATGCTCGCGTGGGACTTCGTCACTCTCGCAAACCAGCCTGAGGCGCGGCCCGATGCGCTGCTCTTGAACGCCCCGCTGTTCGACCCGCCCGAAGGACTGACGGCGAATCCGGGTCAGCGCCGACTGCTGCGCGCGTCGATTGAGAGCCGGGCCTTGCAGATGTACGTCAACGCCGCAGGCGCTCCGGTCGGACAACTTGGAGGACCGAGCTTTCTCGACCCGACGTTCTTCGTCTCGACGCCGACGAATCTCCAACTTCAGACACTGACGGACGTCGGCCTGCACCAGGTGTTCATCGCGCCGACGCGCGCTGCCCTGGGCGTCGTGGGCCCGGCGCTCGCACCTCACTCGCGCTTCCCGCTCCTGCACGAACCGCCCGAGGCCTGGCAGGCGCTCAATCCGGCGCCGATGAACGCGCTCTACGTCACAGCGGGCGTAGCCCCGTCCTTCGCGGAGTTCGACGCTGCGTCGCAGGCGGACCTGGCCTTGGCGACCCAAGACCGGCTGTTCCTGCTGCAAGGCGGGGTGTGGGTCGACTCCAGCGCGCTGATCCAGAACTCCACCACATTGACTCCTGCCAACGCGCGTTCGGAGAACTCCTCGGGCGCCTGCTTCGCGGACTTCAACGGCGATGGCTACATGGACATCTTCGTGGGCAAGCCCGGCGATGCGTTCACCGGCGCGCGCAGCCGACTGCTGATCTACCGGCCCGCGAGCGGCAACTTCGCGGACGCCAGCGCTGCGTACCTGCCCAATCTGAGTCTCGCCACCGTGGACGTGGCGGCGGCGGACATCGACGGCGACGGCGACATGGACATCGTGTTGGCCAATCGCATGCGGCGCGGCGGCCCAGCCGGTCTCGAGTCCATCGACTACTGCCTCGTCAACCGGCACCCGTTGGTCGGGTTCGACGCGGTGGCGTTGTCGAGCACCCCCAGCGACTCCCGAAGCGTCGCCGTGGGTGATCTCGACTCCGTTGCGGGTCCTGAAATCGTGCTGGGCAACGCCGGTTCCGATGGCTTCAGCAACTCGTTGGCGGTGCCCACGAGCGAGGACCACCCGCTGCAGATCTTCCGCCTGGTCGCGCAGACGCCGCCGCTGCAGTTCGTGGACGACGTCAGTTCGTTCATGGGCTCGCTGAACGAGTCCGAGATGTCACGGCCGTTCACGTGGCAAGTGCTGATCGCTGACGTCGCGCGACCGACGCAAGTGAGCAGCGCCAGCTACAAGCCTGACCTCGTGCTGGTCAACCATCGCGACATCCTTCTCGACGCTCCTTCGAGTCCCTCGCCGTTGGCGAAGCCGCGTGAGGCGAGCAACATCCGCATCCTGGTCAATCCAGAGTCCGGCGACTCGCGCGCGCTGCTCAACGGCGGTCGACACAACGTCTTCTGGGCCACGACGGTCGCGCTCGCGGACTTCTCCTACAACCACGGCGCTGGCTTCGGCGACTGCGCGGCGGGCACGCTGGACTTCCTCATCGGCGCGGGGAACAGCTACAGCGGCTGCGACACCATCTACATGGAGAACATCGGGGCGATTCAACCCACGGTGGCCTTCAACAACAGCGCCGCCTTCCAGAACTTCCTCACCTACGACGCCATGCCGGGCAATGAGCGCGGCTACGGCTTCGACTTCGCGGACGTCAACGGCAACGGAGCGCTCGAGATGCTCCAGACATCGCGTGGGTACAACTACCTGACGATCGACTGCGCGTGGCCGACCACCACTGCAGCGGTTCGCCATTGGATTCCCACTGCCGTGTCCAGCCCCCTGGATTTCAGCAACGCGCGCGGAATGTTGTTTCCGATCGGCGCCGAGGATGCGGTGTTCGCTGACTTCGATCTCAACGGAAACGAGGACCTGCTGCTCGCCACTCAGCGCGCCGCTTCCGGCACCCACCCGGACGCTCTGCCGCCGTTCACCTTCGACACCGTGGTGCTCCGCAATCAGAACGGCGGACACGTCCCAGCCTTCTCTCACGCGACGACCACCGTCCCGCTGCTCGGCGCTCCTGGCAACCTGGTCGTGGACAGCTACATCGACGTCGGCGATCGACGTCAGGCTGCTCGACCCACGATCGCCGACCGCGCTGTGGCCGTCGACCTGGACAACGACGGGGACGAGGACGCGATCGTTCGGCTGTTCCCCATCTCGAACCAAACGGCCTCAGGCCCCGTAATCCCCGCGATCGGCGACGGCGGACTGACGGCGAACATCGACGAGTACTCGACCGGCTTCCGCTACCTGCGGAACATCGCGGCAGGACCTGGCGCTCCGGCTCCGTGGTTCAAGGACGTCGCTCCGACGCACATGCACGGCTCTCAGACGGGCGGCGGGTTTTCGCCGTACTGGAATCGTCCCCTGGGCGTCGAGGTCCTCGCCGACTTCGACAACAACGGCGCCTGCGACCTGTTCAGCGTGTCCCACGAAGCCGTGACGCTCTTCGACGCGCAGGGGACCGACCCGAATGCGTTGTCGGTGACCAATCTGATCCAAGGCTTCGACCTGCTGCTGCTGAACGGAGTCTCTGGAAAGCCGATCGGCGAGCTCGTCGACAGCACGAACGCGTGGACCGTCCCCCAGCGACTCTCCTCGAGCCCGCCGTTTCCGCCGTCGACGATCCCTCAGTTCCACGTGCTCGGCGCCGGCGGCGCAGCGTGGGGCGACTTCGACAATGACGGCGACGCCGACCTGCTCGTGACGTGCGGCGCACGCAACCTGCTCAGCGCGCTGCTCATCAACCAGTCTCCGGCGCAGGTCGGCTTCGTGGACGAGTTCGCCGCTCGTGTCGACCACGACGTGAGCCAGGTCAGCGCAGCCATCCACTCGACGCTCGTCCTGGGCACGAGCGACGTCAACGATGCAGCCGGCAAGCCCATCGTCGTCGACATCGACGGCGACGGAGATGTCGACATCGTCTACCCCGTGGCGAGGAACATCCCGCGCATCTACCGCAACAAGGGCGTGGACTCGAACGCGGACGGACTGATCGATGCGCTGGACGACGTCGGCGCCCCGCAGCCCCGATTGGGGTACTTCGAGGACGCCACGGATGAGTACCTCTCACGCGTCCGCCCCATCGTGGACTCGGTCGATTCGCAGGCGGTTGACCTCGACCGCGACGGCGACTGGGACCTCGTCTTCAACACGTTCGACGACGAGGTCGTGCCTCTGCGCAACGACGTCGCGAGCACCGGAGGCCGGCCGACGATCACAGAGGCTTGGCCACGAGTCGGCGCCATCCGGGGCCGGACCATCCGATTGGAAGGGGCCAACCTCAGTAGCGCGGCCGAGGTCGAGTTGCGCTGCAGGAGCACCGGAACGTTGGTGTCCGTGACCGCGGGCCTCTCCGTCGACTCACTGGGCCGACTCAGCTTCACGCTCCCCAAGCACGCGGGCCTCAGAGGCCTCGTCCAGATCCGCGTGCGCAGCACGGGTCAACCGCCGCCGGTGAACGCTTGGACCAAGCAGTTCTTCGGGTACTTCGTGTTCGACAACTGAGTTGGTTCCACCACGAGCGCCGCGCGGGCAGCGCCGTCGCACAACCGATGAAGCCCGGGGGGAACGCTCGATCGCGCCCCACGGTGACGGAGCGAGCCGGGTCGCGGCCCTCGGGGCTGCGACCCGGCTCGGTTGGACGATCGCTGCGGCCCGCGCGAAACCCGAGTGCGTCTAGGGCTGGACCACGAACTCCAACGCGCTCGAGCGGCGGGGGCGAGGCATCGCGCGCTGGCGCGGCGGGCGAAGCGTCATCGGCTCGCCGCCGGGCTGCGCCGTAGCGCGGCGCAGTTGCGGTCATGCCGCCTTCACGACTGGGCTCGCAGGGCGTCTCCATCGGGTTGCGCCAGCGACGGCAGCACTGCGGGCAGACTCAGCCGGCGCGCTTCGCAGCGCGACCGTCGAGAGCCTCGATCGTGTCGTTCACGAAGCGCCGCCGCCCGCTGAGCGAGCCGTCGGCGGCAGCCCTGACCACGCCGTCCCAGTGTTCGCGAGGCGCTGCCGGATGGGACGAGCGCTCGGAGCCTGACTCAGCGCCTCGCGGCTACTCGCCTCGAACCCGCGGCTCGAGCCGCACGTCGCTGAAGCTCCACGCGCCGGACTGGAAGCGCGTTGCGAGCGTCAGCGTACGACCGGTGCTCCGCTCGCCCAGGCGCAGCGAGTGCTCGAACCCGCCGATCCCGCGGAACCCGCGCGCGCCGTCCGCCGGACTCGCGAGTCCGGCGTAGATCGTCCGGCCGTCCTCGAACTCGAGCGCGCGGCCACCGAGATCGCCTGCGAGTTCGCCGAGGGATTCGTCCCGCGCGCTCTCGCCGTCTCGCGGGTCCCTCCACTCCCGCCTCTCCCATCGAAACGCGGTTCCGGGCCGCGAACCGTAGTCGACGTCGCGCTCCTCACCCGTTGCAAGATCGACGCACCGTGGCCTCCAGCGTCGCAGAGCAAAGGGCATGCGCGGACCGGCTTCGTCCATCGGCTCGACGCGCTCGAAGTGCAGGAACGCGCCGTCGTCGTCGAGCCAAGGGTCTCGGATGCTGGAGCGTGTGTCGGGTTCGCGGAAGAGCTGACGACCGTCGACATCGTAGACGCGCAGGTCTTCACTGACTGCGTAGAGCACCCGCCCGCCGCGCCGGGAGATCTGGAGCAGGTTGGTTCCGTAACCGTAGGTCCTGTACGCGCACAGGACGCGCTCCGCCCCGCCGTACACGGACCGGACGAACAGCGCTTCGCGATTGCCGCCGTGGTGGAACAGCGCCAGCGGAAAGAACTCCCACCAGAGCGGACTCCTCGCCTCGTAGACGATGCGGCCCGACTCGTCAGGGCCCGAAATCATCGTCGCGCTGCGCCCTACGTCCACGCGCAAGCAGCGGCGGCTCGGAAGATCGACGAGCGCGACGACGCCCGAACGGCTGGCAGCTGTCAGCGTCCCTGACAACCCATCCACGAGTTCGGGCGACTCAGCGACCTCGACGGTCGGCGAGGGCGCGCGCACGCGCGCCCACTGCGGGGGCACCGCGATCGCCATCAACAAGCAGCTGGGAAGCAGCGTGGCGGCGACCAGCGTGGCAACCAGTCGCGAGAGGACGGTGGCGAGCCTCACGCCTTGATTCTAGTGGCGCGCCTGCTGCTCTCGAGAGCGCATGTAAGGTTGCGGATGATGAAGGCGACTTCGTCGGCGGCAGCCCATGGGGCGAACGCGCAGCTGCGCGTGCTGAACAGCCGCGTGAGCCTCGGCGCGCGCGTCCGGACGCGGCGATGTTCGGAGATTGGCGGCACGAACGGGAGGGCGCGCTCGTCGTTGTCGAGTTCGGCGGCCTCGTGCGTCGCGGCATGGTTGGCGCGGCGGCGCGTGAGCTCAGAAGCCACTCGCCGTGGACCGCGCGTCGAGCGCTGCGAGGTTCGACGGCGTGATGGAAGACGGTTGCGGGCGGGTCGTCCCGCACACCATGCGCGTCCGCCGTCCGTTCGTCATCGCTCTCGCCTTGGCGTTCATCGTCGCGAGCTGGGTGACTTGGCGCCGCGTGGGCATGCCGGGTTCGAGCCACACGGGTCCCTTGCCGCCGCTGTCGGCGGCACAGCGCGCGCTGGCGGCCGAGCTCGAGCGCGATGTCGTCGCGCTCGCGACGGGGATCGGCGTGCGCAACACCGCCGCCCCATCCGGACTGCACGCAGCGCGCGCGTTCGTGCGCGAAGAGTTGGAGCGCGCTGGCTACCGCCCGCGAGAGGAAGTCTGGACCGCGCGCGGCGTCGAGTGCGCCAACGTCATCGCTGAGCGGCCCGGGTCCGCGGAAGTCGTCGTCGTGGGCGCGCACTACGACTCCGCGCCCGAATGTCCGGGCGCGAACGACAACGGCAGCGGCGTCGCTGCGCTGCTCGCTCTCGCGCGGCGCTTTGCGAGTCACCCGACCGCGCGCACCCTGCGCTTCGCGGCTTTCGCGAACGAGGAGCCGCCGTACTTCGGAACGATCGACATGGGCAGCGCCCGCTGCGCGCGCGGATGTCGCGAGCGCGGCGAGAAGGTGGTCGCGATGGTCAGCCTCGAGACGCTGGGCTGCTACAGCGACTCACCCGACTCACAGCGCTATCCAGCGCCCGGCTTGAGCTGGCTCTACCCTTCGACGGCGAGCTTCGTCGCCTTCGTCGGTGACCCCGACTCCGCGGACCTCGTCAGAGACGTCGTAGGCCTCTTCCGCGCGAACGCCGCGTTTCCGAGCGAAGGCGCGGCGCTGCCCCGCGGCATCCAAGGCGTCGACTGGAGCGACCATCGCTCGTTCTGGGAGCAGGGCTATCGCGCGCTGATGGTCACCGACACCGCGCCGTTTCGGTACGCGCACTACCACACACGCGCCGACACTCCGGAGAAGCTCGACTACGAGCGCATGGCGCGAGTCGTCGAAGGCCTCGAACACGTGCTCGCGCAGCTCGTCCACGCAGAGCCGCGGCTCGACCGTGACTAGCGACCGGCGCCCGCTACTCTCCGCCCGCGTCGGCGAGCTCGGGAGTCGCGCCGCGCCGCTCGCCGTCGACGAAGACGCCGTCGGACGACACGCGCAGCTTCGCGCCTTGCGGGACCGGCCCGAAGTCGACCTGGTCGAGGAACAGCCGACCGTCGCGGACCTCGAACGGGGCGCCGTTCAACGTGGACGAGGTGAGCGCGCCGCCCGGCCCGGACTCGACCACGGACTCGTAGCGGACATCCGCCCCCACCTCGAGCGTCCAGCTCGGGCCGATGACCTGCGCGACTCCACTCGAGTCCACGTTGGTCACCGTTGTGGTCGTGGTGACCGTGGCGGTCGCGGCGGGCGCAACGCGCGCTTCGCAACCGAACGCGAGACAGACGGCGCCGAGCGCGAAGGGCAGGACTCGAACACCGGGCGCCTTGCTCACGTCGTCGCTCGCTGCGTTAGAAGCCGTTGAGATGCTCAGCGATCCGCCGGCGTCACGCCCGCGCCGCGGCGGTCGGGCGGAACGGGGCGTTTGGCGCGCTCGAAGGGGAAGCTCTCGAGCTCGCGCAGGAGGTGCTGGACGCCCGCGACGAGTTGCGGGTCTTCGCCGTGCGCCATCAGCGCCGGATCGTCGAGCACTTCGATGTCGGGCGCGACTCCGTAGCCCTCGACGCCCCACGTTCCGTCCTTCTCGTAGAACGCGAAGCGCGGCACGGTGATGCTCGCTCCGTCGACGAAGGGCGGGTTGCCGGAGATCCCGACCAGTCCGCCCCAGGTGCGCTGACCGATCAGCTTGCCGAGGTTCGCCTGGCGGAAGTAGTACGGGAACGCGTCGCCGCCGGAGCCCGACGAGCCGTTGATCAGCATCGCCTTGGGCCCGTGGTGCGCGCTCGGCGGCCAATTCCAGTCCTCGCCGTGGCGCACGGCCCAAAAGTTCGTGCGCGGCCGGTTCAGGAGTTCGATGAAGCGCGTCGGGATCTGACCGCCGCCGTTCCAGCGCTCGTCGATCAAGAGCGCGTCCTTGTCCATCTGCGATTCGAACTGACGCACGAGCTCGTTCTGGCCGCGCACGCCGGTGTCGGGGACGTGCACATAGCCGACGCGTCCGCCGGAGAGTTGCGCCACCTGCTCGCGGCGCGACGCGACCCAGTCGCGGTAGCGCAGCTCGGCGTCGCTCTCGATCGGCGTCACGACGACGCGCCGCTCCGACCCGTCGAGCGCGGGCCGCTCGTTGAGCGTGAGCTCGACCGACGCGCCCGCGAGGCCCAGGAGCGCCGCGTGCACGTCGCGCGACGCGTCGACGGCTCGTCCGTTGACCGCGAGCAGCCAATCGCCGACGCGCGCGTCGACGCCGTGCTGCGCCAGCGGTGAGCGCGCGTCGACCTCGGGCGAACCGGCGCCGAGGATGCGCGTGATGCGGTAGGCGCCGTCCTCGAGCGCGAAGTCGCAGCCGAGCAGGCCCGCGAGCAGCGCCTTGGAGTTCCCGCTCTCGGCCGAGCCGCGGTTGTACGCGTGGCCGACGTTGAGTTCGGAGATCATCTCCCCGAGCAGGTAGTGCAGGTCGCCGCGGTGCGTCGCATCGGCGAGCGCGCGCTCGAAGCGCTCGTGGACCTTGTCCCAGTCGACGCCGTGCAGCGTCGGCTCGTAGAAGAAGTCGCGCATCAGCCGGTGAGCGTCGGACAGGATCTGCGTCCACTCGCGGCGCGGGTCGATCGTGGCCTCGAGCCGCGACAGATCGAGCTTGCCTTCGACCTTCTGCTCGGGCTTGGCCTCGATCACGGCCCAACCGTCACTCACGCGCACGAGCGCCTTCTCAGCCTTCGCAGCGAGTTGGAACCCGCGCACGCCGCTGAGCACCGTCTTCTCGACGCGCTCCTTCTTCTTCGCGCTCATCGCGAACTGCGCGAGCGTCGCGTCGCGGCCGCCGGAGCCAGCGCGCGGACGCCGCAGATAGAACACCTTCGAATTGCCGCCCACCGGTGAGTCGAGCACGCCGGCGTCGACGGGCAACTGCACCGTGCGCGCCTCGAGACCTTCGAACTCGATCTCCACCGCTGCCGCCGCATCCTTGCCGCGCTTGTCCTCCGCGTCCGCCTCGCCCTTGTCGGCGCCCTGCGCTTCACCGGCCGGCGTCGACGACGACTCAGCGCCGCTCGCGTCCTCTTCGGCGTCGTCCTTGTCGCCGTCCTTCGCGTCCTTCTTCGACTCCTCCTCTTCGTTGGTGTCGCGCGGCGCGAACGGATTGCTCACGTCCTTGCGCAGCGCCATTGCCATCAGGTTCACGCCGTTGGCGTAGATCCAGGTCTCGTCGACGCCGGAGTAGGTCGGCTCGAAGCTGCGCGTCGAGACGAAGTACAACCACTTGCCGTCGCGGTCGAAGCTCGGACTGCGGTCGTCGTACAAGCCGCTGGTGAGTTCGCGCACGCTGCCGTCGCGCGTGTCGCACACCCACAGCGCGCTGAGTCGCGAGCGCGTGCTGCGCATCGACCACGTGATCCAGCGCGAGTCCGCCGACCAATCGATGGCCAGCGGTTGCCCGTCGGGGTTCGTGGCCAGGCGCGTGAGCGCGCCGCTCGCGAGCTCGAGCCGCCACAGCTCTCCGGCGTGGTTGCAGAACGCGAGACTGCCCGCGTCGGGCGCCCAGGTCGGACGGTACTTCCAGCCGGGGCCGATCGAGGTCAGCGTGCGGCGCGTCTGATCCTCGCTCGCGCCCGGCCAGCGGAACGCGCGACCGTCCGCGGCCATGACGGACAGCTCGTACTCGCCGCTCTCGTCGCTGAAGAACGCGACCCACTTGCCGTCGGGGCTCCAGGACGGATAGCGCTCGGCCACGCCGTCAGTGCGCGTGAGGTTGCGCGTAACGCCCTCCTCCACCGCGGCGCTGAACAGCTCGCCGCGCGCGTCGACGAGCACGCGCCGCGCGTTAGGACCGAGCGTCACGCTCTCGATGTTGTCCTCGAGGCGCAGCGTCTGCGGGCGCAGGCTCGGGCGCTCGCCGCCGATGGCGATCTCGACGCGGTGCGTCACCCGCGTGGCGAACTCGAAGCGGTGCAGCTTGCCGCCGTTCTCGAACACGATGTCCTGCGGACCGACCGAGGGGAAACGCACGTCGGCGTCGACGAAGTCGGTGACCTGCGCCGTCGTCTTGCGCTGCGTGTCGTACACCCACAGGTTCGAGCGCGCGTTCGAGTCGCGGTCCGAGAGGAAGTACAGCTCGTGCCCGTGCCACAGCGGCAAGGCGTCGGTGCCGGGGTGATCGGTCACGCGCCGCGCCTCGAGCGTCACGAGGTTGAACAGCCACACGTCCTGGGCGAGCCCGCCTTGATAGCGCTTCCACGTGCGGAACTCGCTGCGCGCGGTGGGCGTGTACGCCAGCCACGACCCGGTGTCGTCGATCGCGCCGAACACTCCGTACGGCACGGGCAGCGGCTCACTCGCTCCGCCCTCGGCGCTCACGCGGAACATGCGCGGCGCGCGCTGCTGTCCGGAGGCCTGAGTCGAGAAGTAGATCAACGACTTGCCGTCGGGATGCCAGTCGCACAGCGTCTCGGCGAATGGGTGGTAAGTGACGCGCTGCGGCACGCCGCCGTCGATGTCGAGCACGTACAGGTCGGCGCCGCCGTCGTAGCTCGCGACGAACGCGATGCGCCGCCCGTCGGGGCTGAACTTGGGGAACGACTCCTCGCCCTCCGGCGACGCCAGCGAACGCGCGACGCCGCCCTCCTTGGGCGCGAGCCACAGATCGTTCGCGTAGCGGAACACGACCTGCGTCTCGCTCACGTCCGGCATGCGCAGCAGCACCGCATCGGGGCGCGCGGGCTCGGGCGCCTGGGCGAGGGCCAGTGGCGAACAGGCGAGCAGCGCGAAAGCGGCGGTGCAGAGTGAGTTCATGCGCGGCGGAGGAGGTGACGGCCGAGAGGGGCCGAGATTGTGGCCCTGTCGCCAGCCCGGGGCCAGCCGAGCATTCAAGAGCTGGGTAAGCGCGCGCCGCCGCCTCGGGGAACCCCCGGGGCGGCGGCGCTGGGATGTGCTAGCGGTCCGTCGAACGGCGCGCGCCGTCCGACGCAGCGCTCAAGGCGTCACGGTCAATTCGACGCCATCGCTGAGGTTGGTCGTGCGAGGCGCCGGCGGATCGCGATACCAGGCCTGCACGAAGACCTTGTCGCCGGCGGTGAAAGGCGTGCCGAGCGCGCCGGGGAACGAGCCGTGGAAGGAGTTCCAGTTGAGCGTCAACACGCCGTCGCACTGGCCCGCGGTTCCACCGGAACTCTGCGCGAAGGTGCGCTGCGTCGGTCCCTTGACGCAGAAGAAGCTGCTGCTCGTCGGCGACCAGGGCAGCGGCGTGAAGCCGCTGTTGTTGATGCCGTAGAAGCTGAGGCCGGCCTTCTGCCCTTCCACGTTCGACGTCGTGATCACGCACGGCGTCGCGAAGGTCGCCGAAGGCTGCGCCGAGGCGTCGATCGACGGAACGCAACCATTCGAGCTCGTTCCAGCCGTGCAATAGGGCATCGGCCCCGACGGACCACCGGCGCAGTAGTGGATCGTGCCGTTCCACACGCGCGGGTTGTTGGTCGTTCCGCCCCACCACGCGCTGTGCGAGATACCGAGCGAGAGCGCGAGGTCCGCGTTGGAGTAGTTCTGGTTCGCTCCGGTGCCGTTGGTGTAGCGGAACCCGCCGGTGGTGGCGTTCAGCGCGACGCCGTAGCTCCCCGCGGGCAGCGTGAAGTCCGTCAGATCGACGAAGGCCGTCACCGTGTTGCCGTTCGACACGCCTTGGCCCGTGCCGCGGAAGGTCCACACCGCCGAGTTCAAGTCGTTGCCGATGTAGGTCGACGGGCAGGTGTAGAAGTCGATCGTGAACGCCACGCCGGCGCCTGACGACGGCACGGAGTCGATCGCCTGGATCTGGATGCCAGCAGGGTTGATGACTTGCAGGTCGAACAGGACCTGGGAGTTGCCGCTGAGGCCGTTGTTCGGCGCCACCAGCGTGGTGAGCGTGCTGCACTGAGCAGCAGCCGTGGGAATGGCGGCCGTTGCGAAGGCAACGGTCAACGCAAGAAGTTGGGTTCGCATGGATTCGTGCTCCTGGGAGTAGGCCGCACCGCGCGGCCGAGCGGAGCCCATCGTACTTGCCGTTCGCGAGCCGCGCCGACGTTGCACCCGATTGCGGCGCCAGTGCAGCTTCGCAGGGCTCGCGAACCTGCGGCGCCGTCGGCGGCGCGGCTTCGTGCGGACATCGAACAGAGTGCCGCTGTCGGGCCTACTCGATGTCGGAGGCCCGCGCGCGACCTGTCGCGTGGCTCAACGTGGACGCCGCAGGTGCTGTTCGAGCAGGTCCGCGCGCACTCGCGCCGCGGCGAGCTCTTCGCTGGTCGGCATTCGCACTCGCTTGCCATGCTCGTAAACGCCGGTGGCCGTGATGACGTTCCCGTCTGCGCTCTTGCGCTCGTACTCAACCGAGCCATCCGGCGCGTAGTAGACCCACAGGCCCATTCGCATTCGCGCCGAGTCGGCCTCTCCGCGGAGAACGGAGAGCCTGCCGTTGGGCCAAGTCGAGTGGACGGTGAAGCTCGCTCCCGGACATCCGGCGAGCGTCGAAGCCGCGACGACCGCTCCCAACGACAGCGCGCGCCTTCGTGTGAAGCCGCGCTCGAGCGACTTGGCCACCGAGCGCCTCTCGAACGAATTGCTGTTCACTGCGTTCATGGTACTTCCGCTCGTGGAGAGCAGTTCCACGAGCAGTCGGCGCGCCGTGGTCGCAGCGGTCTGGCGCGACGAGTTCGCAGCGCGAACGAGCGTCGAATCAAACCACGCGCGGAGACGGGATCGGCAGGATGAACTTCCCGCCGCGGCGCGCGTACTCGGCCTGCTGGCGGCGGATCTCGTCGGCGAAGTTCCAGGCCAGGATCAGGCAGTAGTCGGGCTGACGCGCGAGCAACTCAGTGGCGGGCAGCACCGGGATGTGCGAGCCGGGCGTGTAGAGCCCGACCTTGAGCGGGCTCTTGTCGACGGTCCACGGCAAGCGATCGACGCCGATGCCGCAGTAGTTGAGCAGCGTGTTGCCCTTGGCCGGCGCGCCGTAGCCGCCGAGGGTCTTGCCCTGCGCGAGCAGTCCGTCGAGCAGCTCGAGCAGCGCGCGGCGATTCTCGCGCACGTCGTCGGCGAAGCGGCGCAGCCGCGCGGGGCTCGCCATGCCGCTCTCGTGCTCGGCGCGCGAGAGCTCGCGCACGTCCGACGCGTGTTCGCGCACGCGCTCGACCGGCGCGGCGAACATGCGCACCGAGCCGCCGTGCACGGGCACGCGGTCGACGCGCACGATGCGCAGTCCGGCCTCTTCGCACACGCGCATCAGGCTCGTCACCGAGAAGTACGAGAGGTGCTCGTGGTAGACGGTGTCGTACTCCAGGCGCTCGACGAACTCGGCCAGCTCGGGGACTTCGACGATCGCCAGTCCGCGCTCGTCGAGCAGCTCCTTGAAGCCGCGCAGGAGGTCGACCGGATCGTCGACGTGCGCCAGCACGTTGTTGCCGATCACCGCGCGCGCGGGGCCGTGCTCGGCGCGCAGCTCGCGAGCGCAGCGCGAGTCGAAGAAGCGGTTGACGGTCGGCACTCCGGCGGCGTTCGCGCCCGCCGCGATGTTGGTCGCGGGCTCGACGCCGAGCGTGCGCACGCCGTGATCCTGGAAGCGGCGCAGCAGCGAGCCGTCGTTGGAGGCGACCTCGACCACCAGCTCGCTCTTCCCCGCGCCGGTCAGCTCGACCACGGCCTTGGCGTAGCCGACGTTGTGCGCCGCGATCGTGTCGCTGGTGCCGGTGACGTACAGGTAGTTGCTGAACAGCGCCGTGGGGTCGATCACGTCCGCCAGTTGCACCATCGTGCAGGTGCGGCAGAAGTAGACCTCGAGCGGAAATCGGCGCTCGGCGGCGAACTCTTCGGGCGTGCGCAAGAACGAATTCGCCAGCGCGACGTCGCCCAGCGGCAGGAACAACTCGAGGTCAGCTCGGCCGCAGGCGCGGCAGGTCGTGCGCTTGTGATGCATGGGAGGCGCGCGAGGCTACTGCGCGTGTCCCGAGCGCGTCGAGGCCGCCATCGGAATCGGCTCGCGGCGAGCGCGTCGCGCTCAACTGTCGTCGTCGTCGCTGTAGCGCCGCCAGTCCTTGTGCTCGCGCTCGTAGCTGTCCATCTTCGGATGGCGACGCTCGGGAGTGCGTTCGGGCGCGCGCTCGCGCTTGCCCGGACCGGCGCCGGGGCCAGGACCGGCCGCGCCGCGATCGCTCGCCGGACGTGCGGCGCCGGGACCGCTGGGAGCGCCAGGTCGCGCGGCGCCGGGCGCCGGACGATCGCCGAAGGAACGCTCCCCCGCGGGTCGATCGAAGCTGCGCGGCGGCCGATCGGAATTGAACGGCCGATCTCCGCTCGGACGCGGCGCGAAGCCGCCCGGTCCGCGCGGCGGCCCGGCCGAACGCTCGCGCTCGCGCGCTTCGTTCACGGTGAGCGGCCGCCCGTTCACGAGCGAGCCGTTCATGCCCTGGATGGCGGCGGCGAGTTGCTCGGCCGTCTCCATCTCGACGAAGCCGAAGCCGCGGGAGCGCCCTGTCTCGCGGTCGATGATGATGTCGGTCGACTTCACGACGCCGAACGACTTGAACAGACCCTCGAGGTCCGCCTTGGTGAACGTGAACGGGATGTTGCCGACGTAAGCCCGATAGGCCATGACGCTGTCAGTGGACCTCGACGTGCGAGAGGAGCGCGCGGTCCACGGCCTGCACGCGCGCCGACGGCTGCCAGCCGTCGTTCGAGGTCGTGCGCGAGAAGCCGGGGGCAGCGACGATGACGTGCTCGACTCTGTGTGCGTTGGACACAGTCGAATCGAACGCGAGTGAACGGACGGCGCGGTCTAGCGGTCGCGAGTGCGGGCGCAACACGTGGCTGCGCAGCGGCAGCGAAAGGGCGCGAGGGAACGCCATGGGACGCGGGTCGTCGAAGCAGATCGTCGAGGCGATTCGTCGAGGCTGGGCGTGGGTCGCAGCGAGGCGCGCAAAGGGGTCGAAGGAATCGACGGGCGCTGGCTGACTCGTTGCGTGCCGCTCTCGAGCGGGCTCGGGGACGTTGGGAGGCCTCGGACGGGCGACCCCGCGGTCGCCGCACCACTGGAGACTACTCGCCGATTCTCAAAACGGTCAAGGCGCCCAGACGACGGCGCAGAGCAGAAATCCGCGCGCGGGAAACCGGGCCGCGGCGAGCGCATCCAACCGCCGCCGCTCGACCCTCCGGGCGCCTTCGCCACGCCACCCACGACCGTCGCACCGCCATGCTCCGCTCCTCAGCCATCGTCGCATTCTCGATCCTCGCCGGACTCGCATTCCCCCACGCCGCGGCGGCTTCGCCGCAGGCGCAGAGCTCGACGCCCTACGCGCTGCAACAGGACGGCGAGCGCGACGTGAAGCACTTCAACCTCGACAAGAACAAGCTCGCCATCGAGGGCTACGACCCGGTCGCGTACTTCCCCGAGGGCGGCGGCAAACCGCTCAAGGGCTCGGACAAGATCAGCGTCACGCACAAGGGCGTCGTGTACCGCTTCGCGAGCGAGGCCAACAAGACGCTGTTCCTCAAGACGCCCGACCGCTTCGAACCGCAGTACGGCGGTTGGTGCGCCTATGCGATGGCGCAGGGCGAGAAGGTCGAGATCGATCCCAAGTCGTTCAAGATCACCGACGGCAAGCTCCACCTGTTCTACAAGTCGTTCTTCAACGACACGCGCGAGAAGTGGATCAAGGACGAAGCCGCGCTGGCGACCAAGGCCAACTCGAGCTGGAAGTCGATCCTCGAGAAGCCCGCGCCGAAGCAGTTGGACGCGAGCGCTGCGACGTTCGCGGCGACGGAGGCCTGATCCGTGGCGCATCCGACCGACCTCAGCCGCGGCGCCAAGCGCGTTGCGTGGAGCGCGCAGATCGTCGCCGCGGTGATCCTCGGGCAGACGCTGTTCTTCAAGTTCAGCGGCGCGCCCGAGTCCGTGCACATCTTCGAGACGCTCGGCGCCGAGCCGTGGGGCCGCATCGCCAGCGGCGTGGTCGAGCTCATCGCGGTGGCGCTGCTGCTCGCGCCGCGCACCGCCGCAATCGGCGGCGTGCTGGCGATGGGCGTGATGGCGGGCGCCATCGGCTCGCACCTCACGCAACTGGGCGTCGAGATCGTCGTCGACGGCGAGAGCGACGGCGGCCTGTTGTTCGCGCTGGCGCTCGTCACCTTCGTCGCGGGCGCACTGGTCGCCTGGCTGCGCCGCGCGCAACTGCCGCTGGTCGGCGCGCGCCTCGCGCTGAACTGACGCGACGCCGCCGCGTGCAGGACCATTCGCGCCTTCGGCGCCTGCGACTATCGCCGCGCGCTCAGCCGTTCGAGCACTGACCGCGGCGCGCGGCCAAGATCGCGTCGATCAGGCGCTGGGGCGGCGGCGGCGCGGGCTGCGCGCAGTCGCGCGCGAGTCGGATCGACTCGCGGTAGCTGTCGAGGTAGCACTTGCACTCGGGGCACGCCTGCATGTGGAACTCGAACACGCGGCGCTCTTCGTCGCCCAACTGCCCCTCGAAGTACTCGGACAGAAAGTCCGTGATCTGCTGGCACTTGGTGGTGAGCAGCGGCGCGAACTCGCTCGCGCACGTCGGACAGGAGCGCGCGTGCGCGCGGAACTGATCACACACGGCGGCGCCGGGCGCTCCAGCGCGCAGGGCTTCGATGGCCGCTTTGAATTGACTGCAGTTCACGCTGTTCGACTCACGTTTCCACTCATCCGATGCCCGGCCGCACAGACCGTTACGCATGCGAACGATTCGACGGACTTCATGCTCCCGCGGCTCCGAAGTGCGGGTCGAGCAGCGTGCGCAGCGCTTGCCGCGCGCGGTGCAGGCGGATCTTGGCGGCGTTGACCGTGACACCCAGGCGCTGCGCGAGCTCTTCGTTGCTCAACCCTTCGAGATCGCGCAGCACGAGCGGGAGGCGGTAGCCGTCCGGCAGCTCGTCGATCTTGGCCCGCACCAGCGCGCGGGTCTCCTCGATCTCGATGCGCTGCGTGTCCGGCTCGGACCAGCGACGCGGGGCCACCTCGTGATGGCCGTCCTCGGCGAAGTTCGGCAGGAGCGACTGCTCGTCGCGCTCGCCGCGGCGCTTGACGGTGCGCAGCCGCATCAGGGCCGCGTTGATCGCGATGCGGTGCAGCCAGGTGCCCAAGCGCGAGTCGCCCTGGAAGCTGTCGAGCGCCTTGAAGGCGGAGAGGAACGCGTCCTGCACGGCGTCCTGGGCCTCCTCGTCCGAGCGCAGGATCCGGCGCGAGGCCGCGAGCATGCGCCCCGCGAAGCGCGCGACCAGCTCCTCGAACGCGCGCTCGTCGCCCGCGCGCAGCCGCTCGAGCAGCGAGCGCTCCTGGGCGTCGTCGAGGACGGTGGCGTCGGTCTGCGACGCGTGCGCGGGCTCGATGGGCGGCATGAACGAAGCGCACGGTAGCCCAGAGCCGATCCGCTGTCGAAGCGCCGCCTGTCGGCGCTCGTGCCGCTCGCTTCGCGGACCGATAAACCCCATCTTCATCCTCCCGCGCTCCCCACATGCCCCGCGAACGACAACGAAGCACCGCCGAGGACCAACGGCTGGCCGAGGACCGCTCGCGCGCGGCGAACTGGAAGCGCTGGGGCCCGTACCTCTCCGAACGCCAGTGGGGCACGGTGCGCGAGGACTACTCCGCGGACGGCAGCGCGTGGAGCTACTTCCCGCACGAGCAAGCGCGCTCGCGCGCGTATCGCTGGGGCGAGGACGGACTGCTCGGGATCACCGATCGCCAGTGCCGCCTGTGCTTCGCGCTCGCGCTGTGGAACGGCCGCGACCGGATCCTCAAGGAGCGCCTGTTCGGACTCAGCGGTCCGGAGGGCAACCACGGCGAGGACGTCAAGGAGTGCTACTACTACCTCGACTCGACGCCGACGCACTCGTACATGCGCGCGCTGTACAAGTACCCGCAGGCGGCGTTCCCCTACGAGCAGCTCGTCGAGGAGAGTCGCCGCCGCACGCGCAACGATCCGGAGTTCGAGCTCGAGGCGACCGGCGTGTTCGAGGGCGAGCGCTACTTCGACGTGTTCGTCGAGTACGCCAAGGCCAGCGACCGCGACCTCCTGATCGCGATCGAGATCCACAATCGCGGCGCGCAGAGCGCGCGACTGGAGCTCCTGCCCACGCTGTGGTTCCGCAACACGTGGAGCTGGGGCCGCACTGGCGAAGAGCACGGCCCGAAGCCCTCGCTCGAGCTGAGCGGAGCCGAACGCGTGCTCGCGCGCCATGACACGCTCGGCGAGTACGAGCTGTGCGTCGAGCCGCTCGACGGCGCCGCGCCGCCGGAACTCGTGTTCACCGAGAACGAGAGCAACGTGCGCACGCTGTGGGGCGGCGATGCGACGGGAACGAGCTTCAAGGACGCGTTCCACGAGCTGGTGGTGAACGGTCGGCGCGAAGCGTTGGCCCAGGAGCCGCGCGGCACCAAGGCCGCCGCGTGGTATCGACTCGAGATCCCCGCTCGCGGTCGGGTGCGCGTGCGCCTGCGCTTGCGCGAGCTGCGCAAAGGAAGCGACTCAGCGAGCGCGCCGTTCGACGCGGGCTTCGAGCGCGTGTTCGAAGCGCGTCGGCGCGAGGCCGACGAGTTCTACGAGGCTCGCACGCCCGCGCTCGCCACCGCGGACGAGCGCGCGACGCTGCGTCAGGCGTACGCAGGCCTGTGCTGGACCAAGCAGTTCTATCACTACATCGTCCCCGACTGGCTCGAAGGCGATCCGGCGCAACCGACGCCTCCCGCGCAGCGCAGCAAGGGTCGCAACCACACCTGGGCGCACCTCTACAACCGCGACGTCATCTCGATGCCGGACAAGTGGGAGTATCCCTGGTACGCAGCCTGGGACCTCGCCTTCCACATGCTGCCCTTCGCGCGCATCGACATCGACTTCGCGAAGCAGCAGCTCGGCCTGTTCCTGCGCGAGTGGTACATGCACCCCAACGGGCAGATCCCGGCCTACGAGTGGGCGCTCGACGACGTGAATCCGCCGGTGCACGCCTGGGCTTGTTGGCGCGTGTACAAGAAGTCGGGGCCGCCGGGCGCGCGCGATCGGCGCTGGCTCGCGAGCTGCTTCCAGAAGCTGCTGCTCAACTTCACCTGGTGGGTCAACCGCAAGGACCACGCGGGCCGCCACGTGTTCGCCGGCGGCTTCCTGGGCCTCGACAACATCGGCGTGTTCGATCGCAGCGCGCCGCTGCCGGGCGGAGGTTTGCTCGACCAGGCCGACGGCACGGCGTGGATGGCGTTCTACTGCGGCACGATGCTCTCGATCGCGATCGAGCTCGCCAAAGAGGACCCCTCCTACGAGGACATGGCCTCGAAGTTCTTCGAGCACTTCGTGGCCATCGCGGACGCGATGAACTCGCTCGGCGGCTCGGGGCTGTGGGACGAGCAGGACGGCTTCTACTACGACGAGCTCAAGCTCGACGGCCGCGACACGCCGTTGCGCGTGCGCTCACTGGTCGGCGTGATGCCGATGATCGCGGTCGAGATCCTCGACGACGCGACGCTCGAGCGCCTGCCGGGCTTCGCCAAGCGCATGCAGTGGTTCCTCGAGAACCGCAAGGACCTCGCCAAGCGCATCGGCTACCTCGAGTGCTCGCAGCGCCACAGCGGCCTGCGCCTGCTGGCGATCCCCTCGCGCGAACGCCTCGAGCGCATGCTGCGCTACGTGCTCGACGAGAACGAATTCCTCTCACCCTTCGGAGTGCGCTCGCTCTCCAAGGTCCACGAGCGCGCGCCGTTCCGCATCGAACTCGGCGGGCGCACCTACTCGGTCGAGTACGCCCCGGGCGAGTCCAACACGAGCCTGTTCGGCGGCAACTCCAACTGGCGCGGGCCGGTGTGGTTCCCGATCAACTTCCTGGTGATCGAAGCGCTCGAGCGTTACCACCACTTCTACGGCCAGTCGCTGACGGTCGAGTTCCCCACCGGCTCGGGGCGGCGCGTGACGCTCGACGTCGTGGCGCACGAGCTGGCGCAACGGCTGTCGCGTCTGTTCCTGCGCGACGAGCGCGGCGCGCGCGCATGCCACGGAGGCGCCGAGCGCTACCGCGACGATCCGAACTGGCGTGAGCTCGTGCTGTTCCACGAGTACTTCCACGCCGAGACCGGGGCCGGCCTGGGCGCGAGCCACCAGACGGGCTGGACCGCGCTGGCGGCGCTGTTGATCGAGGACGGCGCGCGGGCGCGCGGAGACGAGCCGCGGACGCTGAGCCTGACCGAGACGCGCTTCGCACCGCGCCCGGACGGCGTGCGACCCAAGTAGAGCTTCGCGAGCGCTCTGGAAATGGCGCGCCCCGCCGCGAGCCGTTGATCGGTTCGAAGCGGGGCGCGTGAAAGGCGCGGAGGTCCGCGCGGAGGTTCAGAAGGTCGCGGTGCGCTTGCGTTGCTCGAGCTGCTCGCGCAACTCGCGCAGCGCCGCGCGCAGGCCATCGACCTCGCTCTGCATCTCGTTCACGGCGCTGCGGAGCTGCTCCGTGCTCGACTCGCCCGGGTAGTTGGCGAGGCGCGAGAGCCCCAGCGGATCCTGCTTCCCGAGCAGGCTCAGCGCGGCCAGCGGCGCGAGCGCCTGGCTCTGCTCGCCACGGACCACGTGCGGCGCGAGCCGCGACTCGCGCGTCCGCTCAGCGGCTTCGCGTTGGAGCTCTTCGGCCTCGGCCGCCTCTTCCGCAGCTTCCTCGGCTGCCTCCTCGGCTTCCTCGCGCAGTTCTTCCTCGAGTTCCTGAGCCTCCTCGAGCTGATCCTCGTAGCGCTCCCAGGCCGAGTCCCAGGCGTCCTCGACGTCGTCCAAGCGCTCCAAGGCGAGCTCGCTCCACTCGCCGGCGTGCGCGCGCGCGAACTCTTCCGCCCACTGCGCCTGCTCGTGAGCAAACTCCTCGGCCCACTTCGCGATGCTCTCGCCCCAGTCGACGCGGCTGCCGTCGGGCGCGATCACCGCGATGTCGAGCCCGTCGAGATCGACCAGCCCGCCGAGATCACCGGGCACGACGACCGTGCCCTTCCCGGCCGGCATGCGCAGCACGCGCACGCGACTGGGATTGCACTCGCGGTCGTCGGACTCGGGCGAGGTCTCGAGGAACACTCCGCCGCTGCCGTTCGGCCCCACGACGCGCGCGCGGATGCGCGCACCGCCGCTGGCGCCGTGCGGGGCGGACGGGGCGGCGGGCGCGTGCACGCGGCTGCGCACACCACCGCTCACGCCGTGCGGCCCGGACTGTGTGTGCGCACCAGGCCCGGCCTGCCCGCCGCGAGAGCGCTCCATCTCCATCAGACGCGCCTCCAGCTCCTGCACACGGCGCTCGAGTTCGAGTTCGCGTTCGCTGGCGCCAGAGGCGCGGCGCTTGGACTCCGCAGCGTGCCCGCGCTCGGCCTTGTCGCGCACGATGATGGCGGCGCGCTCAGCTTGCTCGAGCGCACGCTTGGTCTGCGTCTGACTGCGCTCGCGCGCACGCTCGACCTCTTCGCGCGCGCGCTGCTGCGCCTCGCGCTGCTGATCCAGCGCTTCGCGCATGCGTTGGCGGGCGTGCTCTTGGGCGTCGCGCGCAGTCGCGATCTGTCGCTCGACCTGAGCGCGCCACTGCTGCGTGCTCGCCACCGAACCGTTCGACTTGCTCTTCGAGTGCGGCGCAGCGGGCGTCGCCTTCGAAGGTTCGCACGGCGGGCACGGCGGACACGCCGGCGCGGCAGGGCACGGCGCACACGGTTGCGCGGCCGCGTGAGGCGCCGCCGGAGCGTGAGGCGCCGCCGGAGCGCGCGGTGCGGCCGGGGCCCGCGGCGTCGCGACGCTATTCGGAGCGGAGGGCGTGAGCGTGCCGCCTTCGTAGCGGAACACGCGCGGTTGACGCTGCTGGGGCGCCTTGGTCGAGATCCCCGCGGGCTCGTCCTGCGCGGAGTCGGCGAGACCCTGCTCGCCAGCGAGGGCCTCGAGTTCAGCGGCGCGCGCAGCGACCTTGTCGCCTTGCGCAGGAACGGCGGCGACGCTGATCGCGAGCGGCGTGGCCTGCGAGCAGCTCGAGTCCGCCGCGAGCGTCGTGGCGCACGGCTTGGGGCTCGCACAAGAACTCTGCGTCGAGACAGCAGCGGCGCCGCTGCCGATCAGTCCGAGCGCGGAGAGAGACAAGACCAGTTTCATCACGGAAGACTCCTGGAACCTTGGAAACCAACGGAAGTGCTCGAAGGATGGGCTGGCTTCGACTCGAGCGTTTCGAGCACTTGGATCACTTGCTGGAGCGACTGAGACCGGCGCTCCAGGTTGTCGATACGTCGCGCGATGGCCGACAGGGCGCGCGCGACCTGCGAGTCGCGGCCGAGATCGCCGACCTCGTCGCGCAGCGGGCCCAACTCGGCGCGCAGCGCGGACAGGCTCGCGTTCAACTGATCGAGCTGCGCGTTCAGTGACGCGCGCTCGTCGACCGTGGGCGCCGGCAGCGTCGCCAGAGTCGGCGTCGGCGCGGCAGGCGGAGTCGGCGCGTCGAGAGCCGAATCGGCGAGATCGAGCTGCGCGGCGAACTCGCGCGGCGCGGCGGAGTCGAGCTCCGAGGGCGACGCAGCCGCCGGCCGACCTGCGTTGCTCGGCGCGGCCGGAACCCACGAAGCGTCCGTCGTCGTCCGCAAAGGCGCCGGCGCGCGCTCTTCCGCGCTCGCGTCGAACTCAGGCGAGTCGACCTGCGCGTGATCGAACACGCTCGCATCCGTCGTCGTCGCGGGCGCCGACACACCCGGCGCCACGAAGACCAGCGCTCCCAGGCCGGTCGCCATCGCCGGCGCCAACCAACGGCGCGTGCGCTCGTCGCGCGCGAGCCCGGCTTCGTCGTCGAGGAGCCGTTCGATGCGCTGCGTCAATCGACAGCGGCCGTGGTGCTCGGCCATCGAGGTCGCAGGCAAGGCGCGCGGCGCGGCGATGATCCACTCGGCGATGCGCGCGAGGCAACTCGCGAGCGCGAGCCGATCGCCGGTGCGGCGCGCGGCCCACTCGTCGCACGCCAGCTCGGCGAGGTCGTGCAGCTCGGCGCGCGCGACGCGGTGCAGCGGCTGGAAGAAGAACACGCGTTCGACGAGCCACGCGGCCGAGAGCCACAGCGGATCGCGGCGCACCAGGTGCGCGAGCTCGTGCGCGAGCATGCTCTCCTGCTCATCGGCGCTCAGCTCGACCAACGCGCGCGGCGGAACGCAGATCGCGGGTCGCAGCCAGCCCAGACTCACCGGAGCGCGCAACTCGGGCGCGACGTACAAGCGCACGCGCCGCCCCGCGGGGTACGCCTGCCGGACCAGTCGGTCGAGCACGTCGCGCAGCTCACCGCTCTCGAGCTCCGTGCGACCGCGCATGCAACGCACGAGGCGCAGGCACATCGAGGCGAACACGACCAGCACGGCGCAGGCGAACACGGCCCACAGCGCGAGGCCTCGCGCCGTCCACGTTCGCCATCCGCGCACCAGCGCGGCCGACCAGCTCTCAGAGTCTTCGCGCTCGATCGAAGCGCTCGGCGCGTCGGCTTCGCGCGCGGCGGCGCCTGCGAGCTCGTTCTCGTGTGCCGAGTCGCTCTCGCGAACGGGGTTCGCGGCCAGGTCGCGCTCCGTCGGCGCGGCGGACACGATCGGCGAAACGCGCGGCGCGGGTGCAGCACTCGCGACCTTCGCCCGGACCTGAGCGGGCGAGGAGACGTTCGTCGACGCGCCGTCCTCGACGCAGAGTTCCGTTCGAGCTCCGTCCGCGGCCGCGGGCTCGCTCGCGCCGTCGGAAGCGTCGGTCGTCGCGGGAGCGAGCGCCAGTTCGAGCTGCAGCTGGGGCGCGCGTTCGAGCTCGAGCTGGTTGTCGGCGGCGAGCGAACTCGCCTCGGAGTGCGACTCCAACGTCCAGTGGAACAGCGGCGTCTCCATGCTCGCGCCGACTTGCACGAGCGAGGTCAACAGACCGCCGAACATGGCCGTCTTCCACAGCTTCTCGCGCAACGCCAGCGAGCGCACGATTCGCGGGGCGAGCAGACACGCCACGCCGAGCAGCAGCGTGCTGTGGATGGCGTAGGTCAGTACGAAGGCGAGCGCGCTGAGCGCGAACTCACTTGCGCCCATGGCCCTTGTCCCCCTTGCGACGCGTTTCGATGAGCTTCTGCAGGCGCGCGAGCTCGTCGCGCTCGATCTCCTGCTCGGTGAGCAGGTGCGACACCAGCGCCGCGACGTCGCCGTCGAACAGACGCTCGGTCAGGTCCTCGACCATCGAGCGGCGCACGTCGGTCTCCTTCACCGCGGGCGCGTAGATGAAGAAGCGCCCCTCGGAGCGGTGCGTGACCACGCCCTTGCGCTCCATCTTGGTCAGCATGGTCGCGATCGTGGTGAGCGCGCGGCGGTGCTCTTCGGGCAACGCCTCCTGCACGCGCGCCACGCTCGCTTCGCCCTCGGCCCAGAGCACGCGCATGATCGCGTGCTGCAGCTCGCCAAGATGGTGGATCCGGTCCTTGTCCTTCATCGCTCGTTCGCTTCCTTCGCGCTGAGACGGATCGCGCCTCGCGACCCGCTGCGCCTCAAAACTACTACGGTAGTTATCGGCTGAACAGGGGCGGCCCCGTACGCAATCCGCGTCGGCGTGTTGGCCTTGTGTACGCGCGAGCTCCGCCGTCCCATCAGCGCACCTGGAGCAGCGGCGTGAAGTAGCGGTAGTACACCTCGAGCGAGAGCACGCACATCGCCGTCGAGTACACGCGGTCGCGCTCGTCGTCGCCCGCGTATTGGCTGTACACGTCGAGCGGCGCCCACGAGCCGTCCGCCGCCTGCGCGGGCGGGAGCGACTCCTTCAGCGCGACGTTCCAGCGCTCCCACGCATCGCCGCCGCGTCGCAGCAGCGCAAGGCTGCCGTAGTACCAGAAGTACAAGTTGCCCCCGGCGCGCTCGACGAAGGCCTGCTCGCCTTCCCAGCGGTAGCCGTTCGGCGCGCAGCCGCTGACGAAGTCGACCGCCTCGCGCCAGCGCGTGGCCGCGAGATCCTCGCCGAGCAGCGACAGCGCGAACAGCGCCGCCGGTGTCGAGCCCGGCAAGGTCGCGTAGCCCGAGCGCAGGCGCTGCGGATCGTGGCTGTAGCGGAAGCGGCCGAGTTCGGCGTCCCACGAGCCGCGCAGGAACTCGCGCGCGCGCTCGAACGCTTCGTCGGGAACCTCGATGCCGCCCAGTCGCGCGGACTCGAGCGCCATCACTTGCCAGGCTGCGATCGAAGCGCGCGGCCAGCGATCGAAGATCGCGCCATCGGGATAGAAGTAGCTCCAGCCGCCGATCGAACGCGCGTCGCCGCGCGTGATCTGCTGCGAGAGGATGCGCTCGACCGCGCGCCGCACCGCGTCGCCGAGTCGCGCGTCGCGCGTCAGCGCGTAGCACTCGGCCAGCGCGTAGGTCGCGATGCCGTGGCCGTAGGCCTCGCAGTCGCCGAAGTGCCCGGTGTCGGCATCCTGAACAGCCAGCAGCCACTGCACGGCCGCGTCGCTCACTCGGGCGTACTCGCCGCTCGAACCCGGCGTGTGCCCGGCCCCGAGGAACGCGAGCAGCGCCAATCCGCTCTTGCCCACGCGCACGTCGCGGTACTTCGCATGCGCATCGTTGGGCGAGCCCCACGAGCCGTCGCGGCGCTGGCGACTGGCGAGGTAGCGCAGACCGTTCGCCACCGCGCGCTCGGTCTCCTCGGTGCCGCCGTGCTCGCGCAGCGCGATCTCCTTCTCGGTTCCGAAGCGCGAGCGGTACGGCGTGTCGTCGAGCGGTCGAGGCGCCGGTGGTGTGTCGAGCGCTGCTGCGCGCGGCGCGGCTTCGAGAGGCTGCAGCGCGGGCGCGGAGCTCTCGAGAGGCTCGTCCGTCGGCGCAGCGGCGGCGATCGGCGCACTCGGGCCGGAGTCGTCGGGAGACGCCCGGCGCTGCGGCGCGAGCGCGCGCGGCGCAGGAGCTTCGTTCGCGGGCGACGCGGCGAGCGAGCTGAGCTGGCGCGACTCGCGAGGAAGCGCGAGCTCGGGCCCCGCCGCATCGGCTGCGTCGCGCGAGAGCGGCTCGCCAGCGGCCGAGGCGAACGCGGATGCGCGCTCGGGAGCAAGCTGCGGCGCCGCAGCGCGCTCCAACGGCGCGTGATTCGCGGGGCCGCTCGTCTCCGACGCATCAGCGGCGCGCGCGACCTCGACTCGCTCGGGTGCGGACGCGCCACGCGCGCTCTCTGCGGGCGCACGCTCGCGTTCGAACGAGCGCGGCGCGGACAGCGGAGCGTCAGGCTCGAGCGCGGAGCTGCGCGCCGGCGATTCGGCGGGCAACTCGACCTGCGGGCCGGCCGCGAGCGCACCGGCGTCGATCGAGCGCTCGAGCGGAGCGCCAGATTGCGCGGCGGGCAGACGCTCGTCGGTTCGTTCCGGCGCCTGACGCGTGAGCGCCGATGCGGCTGGAGCGCTGTCATCCTCAGCGCGAGGCGCGACCAACGCGAGCGAGGGCCCCGGTGTCGCAACCTCACCGCGTTCTGCGCGCGATGCAGAGGGCTGCGGCGCCTCTTCGCGAGCGGCCAACGCTGCACGTCGCGCGCGCGCCTCGCTCGGCAACTCGACCGGCGGCGTTCGCGCCGCGTCCGCGCTCTCGGAGCGTTCCAGCTCGGCCGCCTGCGGCTGCGGCGCCGATGCGATCGGCGCAGACTCCATCGCGAGCGGCGCAGCAGCGCTCGAGAGCTGCTCATCCGCGGGCGCTTGGAACTCTGCGCGCTGCGGCTGCTCGGCCTCGTTGCGCGCCACGCGCTCGCTGTCGAGCCGGCCCGCACGTTCGACGATGCCGCGCTCGCGCGGCGCTTCGAGCCGCACGCGGATCCGCTGCTGCGGCGGAGGTCCTTTGTCCCAGGCCTCCGCGTCGGGGTGCAGCTCGCGCAACAGCAAGAGCACGAGCAAGTGCGCGATGACGCTCGCCAGCGCGCACTTGTAGAGAAGGTCGAGCTCCTCCCAGCGCTTGGACAGCGCGGCGACCAAAGCCAGCAGCAGGAGCGCTGCCATCAGCCACAGGTCAGCCCATCCCCGCGCCGGCGCGGCGCCGCGGAAGAGCTCGATCGATCGCGACACGAGCAGCTCGGCCGAGGGGTCGCCCGCGCGCGCAAAGTGCAGCGTGAGGCCGTCGTGCGAGGTCGAGGGCGCGCGTTCGCAGGCGCGTGAATCCAGTCCGGCGATGCGCTCGGGCGCGAGCCACTCGCCGAGGTCGAAGAAGCTGCGCAGGAGGTCGAAGTCCTCGCCGCCGCGCGCGCGGTTGCTCGCGAAGTACAACGCGCGTCCGTCGGGGGTGACGAACGGATCGCGCTCGTGCGCGGCGCTCGAGAGCCGTTCGAGCTTCTCCGCGCGGCCGCCCGTCGGCGCCGAGTACAAGTCGAAGCCCGCGCCGTCGCGATCGCTCGCGAACACCAGGAATCCGGCGGCGGGCGCGGGATCGCACTCGTTCGCGGGGCCGTTGAGTTCCGCCAGAGCTTCGACGGCGCCGAACGAAACGCCGTCCCACGCCGCGCGGTAGAGATCGAACCCGCCCGCGCCGTTCGCGCGATCGGAGCAGAAGTACAGCGCGTCGTCGCTCCACGCGGGCGAGAGCTCGTCCGCCGCGCTGTTCAACTCGGCGAGCGCGCGCGGAGCGCCGGGGACGCCGCCGACGAGCTCCGCGAGGTAGAGCTCACAGTCGCCGCCGAGTTCGCCGACGCTGTAGACGATCCAGCGGCCGTCGGGCGACGTGCGCGCGTGCGACTCGCGAGCCTGTGTGTCGAGCTCGCCGGCCATCGGGCGCGGCGACTCCCACACCGCCAACCGCAGGCGTGCGTCGTCGCGCGCGTACACGCCGGCGCCGTCGCGGATCGGCCGCAGGTCGAACAACGCCGGCAGCACCCAGCGGTTGAAGGCGAGCAAGGCGGCGCCCGCGAGCGCCATGGCGATCACGACGTTCTTGCGCGAGGCGGCGGTGAGCACGGCGGATCTCCTACGAGCCTTCGAGCGTTCCGACAGCCAGGTTCGAGAGCCCCGCCTGCCCGCAGACGTCCATCACGGAGACGATGTTCTCGTGCGTCGCGAGGCGATCGCCGCGGATCGTCACGGGCGTCTGCGGATCGCGCGCGAACGCGGCCCGCAGCTCGCGCTCGAGCGCGGGGCGATCGATCGAACGCCCGGCGAGGGTGAGGACTCCGTCGCGGGAGACGTTGATCACGAGCTCCTCGAGCGGGACATCGCGACGTTCGGCGCTCTGCGCAGCGGGCAGCTCCAGCCGCAACGCGCGCTCGGGATCGAGGAACGTCGTCGCGCACAGGAAGAACACGAGCAGCAGGAAGACCAGGTCGGTCATCGAAGTCAGGTTGAGGGCCTGCTCGTCGAGCGGCTCTTCGTCGCGCAAGTGCATGGGAGGCTCCTAGGCAGGTTGCGCGGCGCTCGAGAGAGGCTCTGCGACGGGAGGAGCGCTCGGTGTCGCGGGCGGCGGCGTGACTCCGGAGCGGAGCGTGCGCGCGGAGCGTTCCCACAGCTCCTCGACGTTGCGTGCGAAGCGCTCGACACGCGACTTCAGCCAGTAGTAGAGGACCTGCGTCGGCACCGCGATCGTCAGACCCGCGGCCGTCGTCACCAGCGCCTGGCTGATGCCGGCCGCGAGGAGTTCGGGGCGGCCGAGGCCTTCGCTCAACGCCACCGTCGAGAAGGCCACGATCATTCCGTAGACGGTGCCGAGGAAGCCCAGCAGCGGCGCGAGCATCGCGACGTAGACCAGCGGCTTGAGGTTGGCGGACAGACCGCGCACCTCGCGCAGGCCCGCCTCTTCGAGCTCCTTCTCGCGCTCGAGGTACGGCGCGTCCCAGCGGCTCAGACCCGCGCGCAGCACGCGCGCCGCGGGAGTCGAGTGGCGCTCGAGCAGCGCGAGCCCGGCCGTCGCGCCGCCCGAGGCGAGCGCGGGCAAAAGTTCGCGTTCGAGCTCGGCGATCCCGAGCGAGCGCGCGCGCAGGCGCAGAGCGCGCTCGAACGCGCAGGTGAGCGCGACGAGCGAGCACAGCGCTAGCGGAATCATCACCGGACCACCGGCGACGACCATTTCGAAGACGCTGTCGAGTTGAGCGATCGGACGCGGCGGCGTGTCTTGCGGTGCGAACAACATGCGAACCTCGGCGAGGCGGCCAGTACGGCCTCGTGCTGGAGACGGACAGGAGTGAGTGGACTTCGCACGGCGCAGGCGCGCGCCGCGCGTTGCGATGGAATGGCTACTTGCCTGCGAGCGCTTCGAGTCGCTCGCGAGCGCGCGCGGCGTACGGCGAACCCGAGTGCTTCTCGACGACCTCGGCGTAGCGCGCGCGGGCCTTGTCGAAGCGCTCGAGGGCCTCGAGCGAGCCGGCGGCGAGGAACAACGCCTGTGGAACGACGTCGCCGCCCTCGTAGAGCAGCGCGACCTTGAGGAACTGCGCTAGCGCGTCCTCGTGTTCGCCCGCGTCGGAGTCGAGGCGACCCAGCTCGATCCGCGCGCGCGCGGCGTGCAGTCCCTTGTCGGCGGCGAGCACTCGTTCGAGGCTCGCGCGCGCTCCGCGCACGTCGCCGCGCTCGCGAGCGGCGCGAGCACGCCACAGGTCCGCGTGCGCGACGTCGATGTCCTTCGCGTTGCGGCGCGCGAGCTCGCTCAACGCGGCTTGGCACTCGCTCCAGCGCCCGAGCTCGCCGCAGGCCACGCCCAGCTCGAGCAGAGCCTTGGGCGCGCAAGCGTGGCGCGGAGACTCGCGCACGAAGCTCGAAAGCAGTTGCGCGCACTCCTCGAAGCGGCCCTGGCGGAAGCGGCAGTTCGCGCTGAGGTAGCGCGTCTCGCCGGCCAGCTCGTGCTCGGGGTGCTCGCTCGCGACGCGCGCAAACGCGAGCGCCGCGTCGTCGAGCCGTTCCGTGCGAAGGTGCGCGAAGCCGAGCTTGTAGAGCGCTTGCGCAGCGACGTCCGCGGCGGCCCCAGGGAGCGCGAGCTCGTACAAGGCGCGCGCCTGATCGAACTCGCCCGCGTCGAAGCGCAACTCGCCCGCGAAGAACAGCGCTTGAGCGAGCGCCGGTCGCGCGGCGGGCGCGGGGCCGAACTTGAGCGCCGTGCGCAGCGCTGCTTCGGCTTCGTCGACGTCCTTGGCGTCGAGCGCGATCCACGCGCTCTCGAGCAGCACTTCCGCCTGCACGGCGCGATCGCCGCGCGCTCGGCCGAGCAACTCGTCGAACAGCGCTCGAGCCTCCTGCGGTCGACCGGCGTCGGCGAGAGCCGCGCCAGCCAGTCGGGCCGCACCGAGCAGCTTGCGCGGCTCGGCGCCGAGTCGACGGTAGCGCTGGTAGGCGGCCACGGCGCCGTCGCGATCGCCGGCGCGACTGGAGGCCCACACGGCGAGCTCTGCGGCCGAACTCGCGACGGCGGGGTCGAGTCCGTCGACCTGCGCGAGGAGCTCCAACTCGTCGGCGGCCGCGTTGAACTCGCCGGCTTCGAAGAGGCGCCATGCGAGTGCGTAGCGCGCCTCGCCCGCCCGCGGATGCTCAGGCCAACGCTGGAGCACGTCGCGGTACAGCTCGAGCGCGCGCGCGACGCGCCCTTCGCTCGCCTCGCGCTCGGCGAGCTCGAGCAACGCCCCCACCACCGCCTGCGAGTCGGGGAACTGCTCCGCGAGGCGCGCGCTCCACTGCGCCGAACGTTCGCGGTCGACGCGCGCGAGCCCCGCGAGAGCTTCGGCGGCGTGCTCACCGCGCGGCTGCGCGCGCACGTAGTCGCTCCACGCCTCGATCGCGAGTTCGCTGCGGCCGAGCTTGTCCGCCGCGCGCGCGAGCACGAAGCGCGCCTCCTGCGCCTCGACGCCGTCGGCGAACTGTCGTGCGGTGCGCTGCGAACGCTCGAGCGCCCCTTCCGCGTCCCCCGCGAGCAGCGCGCACCACGCGCCACGCAACGAGGCTCGCGCCCGCGTCGCGTCTTGCGCGCTCTCGTCGCCGGCCGCTGCGTCGAACTCGCGCGCGGCCGCGCCGTAGTCCTTGCGAGCGAGCGCTTCCTCGCCGCACACGACGCGCATCGGCGCGGCGAACGTGCTCTGCGGGAACTGCTCCAGCAGCGCTCGCGCCGTCCGCGCAGCGTCGTCGAGCTTGCCTGCGTTGAAGGCCGTGATCGCCGCCGCGTGCAACGCGTAGTCGCTGCGAGCCGCCGAGTAGGCCTTGGCCGCGTCGTCCGTGCGTCCGAGCGCGCTCAGCACGTCGCCGCGCAACACGCTGAGCCGCTCGAGCAGCTCACCCTTCGGCTTGGCGGCCAACGCCGCTTCGAGCGCATCGAGCGCGCCGGAACGATCACCGCTCTCCGAACGGGCCCGCGCGAGCCAGTACCACGACTCGGGGTCGTTGGCGCGCGAGTCCAACGCCTGCGCGGCGCTGCGAGCATCCCCGGCGAGGAGCAGTTGGATGCCGCGCTGCAGACCGGCCTCGGCCGCGAACTCACCCTGCGGCGCCTGCTCGAGCAACTCGCCGAACAGGCGCGCCGCCGCAGCATGATCGCCGAGAGCGGAGCTCGCGAAGGCGCGGCCTCGCAGCGCGCGCTGCGCGAACGGACCCGAGCGCACCGCCGTGAACGACGCGAGCGCTTCGCGCGGGCGCTGCGCGGCCAGGTGGATCTCGCCCTCGACGTAGCGCAACTCCAGAGCGCTGTCGTGCTGCGCGTAGCGTTGGAGGTACTGCGCGATGCGCTCGAGCGCCTGCTCGTTGCGCGACAAGCGGAACGCGCACCAGCACTGACCGTAGCGCGCTTCGCGTTCGTACTCGCCCGCCGCGGACGAGCCGAGCACGCGCGCATAGCCCTCGTCCGCCGCTGCGAACTCGCCCGCGGCGAAGCGCGCTTCGGCGAGGAAGAACTCGGCCGCCGGCGCGAGGTAGTGCGACGTGAGCGCGCGCACGCGCTCGAAGGCCGCAATGGCTTGCGCAGCACGACCCAGGCTCAGCTCGCACTGGCCCAGGCGGAACAGGACCTCGGCGCGGAACTCGAACTCCGCGCGCCGCTCGAGTTGCGCGTACACATCGCGCGCGGCCTGGCGCTCGCCCAGCTCGAACAACGCGGTGGCGAGTCGGTAGCGCGCGAGGTCGGCCTTGGCGTGGCGCGGGAACTCCTCGAGGAAGGCGCGCGCCTCGCGTTCAGCCAGGCGCCATTCGCGCTCGTCGCACAGGCCGACGAGGAAGGAGTAGCGCTCGTCGGCGGACTCCTGCGCGGCGAGGCCCGGCGCGGGCAGCGCGCCACAAACGGCCAGAATCAGCGAGAAAAGCGGGGTTTGGAAGCGGGGCGGGAGCACGGCGAGGGCCTCCGGAGGACGCGTTCAACTACCTTGGTAGCTTGTAACTACCGTGGTAGATGAAGGCGCTCCGGTCGGCAACCCCCGCCCGGCTTTTTTCTCAACCGCAACGCGGCGGCGCGACGCTCAGCGCGTGACGACCTCGCGCCAGAAGTTCGGCGTGCAGGAGACGATCTCGCCGGTGGCGTGGAGACGAGTGGCGAGCTCGATCGACGCCAGCCCGGGCGCGGACGCGACGAGGAACATGTTCGCTTCGAGCACCGCAGGCTCGACGATGCTCGTGCCGTGCTTGGCGAGCCACGCGTCGATGCGCGCGCGGTCCCAGTCGGCCGGGAAGGTCGCGACTGCTCCGCCCGGCAACGCTCCGCGCGGCGAAGCGCTCGATGCGGTCTCGTGCACGACGGGCGAGAAGCGCAACTCATCGCGAGTGAGCGTGCGCGAGGCTTCGTCGGCGCTCTGCAACGCGCGCAGCCGCCACAGTCGCACGCCGGCCTGCGGTTGGAGCGCTTGCTCGGCCGTGCTGTCGAACTGCAGCACTCGCGCGCGCCCTTCTTCGGTGGGTCCGATCTCGGCGACGAGTTCGTTCGAGATCCACACGGTGCGCTCCGACTCGCCGTCGAAGTACGTGAGCGCGCGCGTCAGGTCGTTGGGGGCGCGCCGGGACTTGTCACCCAAGGTGGTGGCCTCCTGAGCCTGGGCCTGAACGGTGCGGCCGCCCGTCGCGGGCGCGCTGGAGTTCGTCGAAGGGGTCGCGCTCGAGTCGGCGGACACCGTTTGCGGCGCATCGTCGGCGGCGCAAGCGGCCAGCAGCGCGAGCGACAAGGTGAGGACGGAGAGCTTCATGTTGGTTCTTTCGTTGGCGGCGTCGAAGACGTGTGCGGAGCGGATCAGGAACGGCCGCGGAAGCGCAGGCGCCACGACTTGAAGGTTCCGGTGTCGCCGGGGAGCGTGTCGCGCACGGTGAGAGTCCAATCGCCGTCGGCGGGCTCGTCCATGTGCTGCACGCTGCCGAACACCCAGCCGTCGTAGGGCACGTTGCCGCCCGAGATGTTGTGAGGCTCCGAGAGCAGACTGATCGAGCCCGTGGGCGACTCGAGGAAGATCAGCAGGTCTCCGACGTAAGTGTGGTCGTCCGCGTCGAACAGGATCTCGACGTGCTCGATGAAGTTGATGCCCGAGCCGGCGATCGAGATCGTGTCCGAGACGCCGGTGATCGGATCGGCGTCGGGGATGGGCGTGTTCACCGCAGCCGTCGAGCTGGTGTGCGTGAGCATCGGCCCGACGTTGGTCCAGCCCTGGGCCAACGTCACCGCCGCCTGCGCGTCGACGACGCCGAAGCCGTACTTGTGGTTGAACAAGTGGCCCGCGCCGTTCACGAACCAACCGACGTCGCCGGGGTGGTTGATGCGCGTGCTCTGCGCCAGCACCAGCCGCGCGTCGCGCCAAGTCAGCGCGGGGTTCGCCTCGAGCATCAAGGCCGCAACGCCCGCCACGAGCGGCGTCGCGGACGACGTGCCGTTGAACGTGTTGGTGTAGTTGGCGTCGGGGAAGTCGCCCGCCTGCGCGCCGTCGTTGTAGCCGGCGCCGTCGGAGCGATCGACCGTGCTGATGCCGTGGTTGGCGCGACCCATCGACGGCGCGCACACGAGCAGGTTCGCGCCGTTCTCGGAGTAGTCCGCCTTCACGCCGTCGTCCCCCACCGCGCCCACCGCGATCACGCCGTAGAAGTTCGCGCGGCCGTCGAGGTTGGAGTTGTCGCCCGGTCCGGCGCCGCCCGTGGTCGCGCCGTTGCCGGCCGCCCAGAGGTACACCAGCCCCAGACCGTTGCGGCCGTTCGCGAGGCCCGTCTCGACCGCCGTGCGCCAGTTCGAGCTCGACGGCTGCGGGACGCCCAGCCCGTCCGGCGCGCCCCACGAGTTGCTGCTGATCCAGTTCTTCGCAGCGTCTCGCGTCATCGAGTTCGCTTCGTTCGAGCTGGTGAAGTTCTGCAGCAGGTTGTAGCCCACGAGGAAGGCCTCGGGCGCGGCGCCTACGACCCCCAGATCGTTGCCGCCGACAGCCGCCGCGACGCCCGCGCACGACGTTCCGTGCGCGCCGCCGGTCGGGTCCTTCGAGCCGTTGGTGTAGTTGTGCGACTCGCCTGGCGGGCAGTTGAAGAACAGGTCCTCGTGCCCGATCTCGAGGCCGTCGTCGACCACCGCGATGCGCACGTCGGTTCCGTCGACGCCTGCGGCCCAGGCCTGCTCGATGCGCACGTCCTCGCCGGGGGTGCCGCCGCCTTGGCCGACGTTGTGCAGGTGCCACTGATGCGAGTACAGCGTGTCGGCCGCGAGGCTCAGACCCGTGTCGGCCGCCACCTCACCCGTGAGCGCGCTCTCGTCGCCGCCGCCGCCCACCGCCGTGATGGCGAAGAAGCCGCGGAACGAGGGGCCCGTCGTCAGGTCGACGCCCTGCACGGCGGACTGGTTGTCGTGGGCGACCTCCGTCACCAACGCGAACGCCGCGCGCGAGACGCCGGGTTCGAGGTCGTAGTAGATGCGGTAGCTCTGGGCGCCGACCGAGCCGTCCCAGGTGAGTTCGATCACCGCGCCGTTGATGTTGGCGGCGAGGTTCGCAGGCGCAGCGGGTGCGCTGCCTCCTCCGCCTCCGCCCCCACCACCGCACGCCGACAGAGTCCACGCCGCGATTGCCGCCACCAAGATCCGCTCGAATGCCATGAATGTTCCTCGCCTCAGCGCCGCATCCCGAACCAGGCGCTCGAGAGTCTAAACGCAGCCCGACCCGCGAAGGCATCAAGCAAATCCGCGCTTCCTGCGCGGAGCGTCGGCCGGGGTACCATCGCGCCGGCATGCCATCGGCTCGAAACAACGGTCGCCCGCAGGAGCAGCGCAAGACGCTAGACCGTGTGCTCTCGCGCGCGGGACTGATGTCGCGTTCGCAAGCGCAAGCCGCGATCGCCGCCGGCCGCGTGCGCGTCAACGGACTGCGCGTGCGCGATCCGCAGAGCTGGGTCGACCTGCGCAGCGACCGGGTCGAAGTGGACGATGCGCCGCTCGCAGCAGCGGCCAAGCTCTACCTCGCATTCCACAAGCCGGTCGGCTACGTCACGACGCGCAGCGACGAGCGCGGCCGCGCGAGCGTGTACGAGCTCCTCGGCGAACTCGACCAATGGGTCGCGCCCGTGGGGCGACTCGACCTCGACACCAGCGGGCTGCTTTTGTTCACCAACGACTCGGACTGGGCGGAGCGCATCACCAATCCGCGCTCGCGCATGTTCAAGCGCTACGAGTGCCTCGCCGCCGGCTCGCTCGACGACGCGCAGCTCGAGCGACTGCGCGCGGGGGTCGAGCTGGACGACGGCCCGACCGCGCCGGCGCGCGTTCGTCGCCTGGGCGCGAGCGGCGCCGACACGCGGGTCGAGGTCGCGATCTGCGAGGGCCGCAATCGTCAGGTGCGGCGCATGTTCGAGGCGCTCGGAAGCCGCGTGATCGAGCTCGCGCGCGTCGCCATCGGACCGCTCGAACTCGGCTCGCTGGCGCCCGGCGCGCAGCGCAAGTTGAAGCCCTTCGAGATCCGCGCGCTGGCCGGCGAGCCCGTATGATCCGCGCCCCCATGGGGTCCCAGGCCGCATTCAAGCTCTTGAGCGACTTCGACGGCGTCTGGACCGACCAGGCGTTCGAGGCGCAGAACGTCAAGCTCTACCTGATCGCCGAGGCGGCGCGCCTGGCGAACATCGGCGCGGATCAGGCGCGCGAGCACTTCGACGAGTTCGAGCGCCGCGTGAAGCTCGAGCCTGCGCGCTACGGCTGGGCGCCGGACGGGCGCATCACGGCCTACGTCGACGAGGACCCGTTCTGCGAGGCCAACGCCATCGCGATGCTGCTCGACGAGCGCTGCGACGAGCCGATCGCCAAGCGCTACCGCGACGCGATCCTCGCCAGCGGCTTCGAGACGCTGACCAAGTTCGCGGACCACTGCTTCATGGCCGCCACGGCGGCCTTTCGCATCCAGCACCCGCCCGCGCTCGTTCCGGGCGCCAAGGCGATGCTGGAGGAACTGCTCGCGCGCGGCTGCGAAGTCGTGGTCGTGTCGAACTCGAGCTCCGACAAGATCGTCGGCTGGTTCCGCCAGATCGGCGTCGACGCGCGCGTCGAGCCCGGCGGACAGATGCGCGTGCGCGGCGCCGCGCAGAAGATGACGCTCGGCCCCGGCGACGACTCGATCCAGCTCTCCGGCCGCAAGATCCACGTCGACCGGCCGCTGTACCGCAAGGTGATCGAGGAGGAGCGCCCGCAGATGGTGATCGGCGACGTGTTCTCGCTCGACCTCGCGCTCCCGCACGTCCTGCGCCGCGCCGGCCACGCGTTCGCGCCGCGCGAGCTCGTGCTGCGCCGCCATCCGCACACGCCGAGTTGGGTGCTCGACAGTCGCGCGGACGGCGCCATCGACCACGTCGTCGAGTCCGTGCGCGAGCTGGCCTCCCTCGTCCGCCGCTAGCGGGATGACTCGACGCTTCGACGCGCGGCGGCGAGCGACAGAGCGCCTGGGAATCGTCGACGGACTCTTGAACCACTCCGCTGCAACGAATCGGAACGCACGATGAGCGACCTCCCGCACTGGCTGCAGAAGCTGCTCCCGATCCTCCTGCTGCTGGTCGCCGTCGCCGTCGTGGTGCGACGCCTGCCGAAGGTCGAGCTCGGCCACTCCGAGGCCTTCAAGAAGCGCCGGCTCGCGAACTGGATCCCGCTCGGCCTCGCCTACGCGTTCCTCTATTTCGGGCGCTACAACCTGTCCGCGATCGCGAGCGAGCTCGACAAGGCGGGACTGCTCGCCAAGTCGGTCTTCAACGAGATCGACGGCGTCGGCCAGTGGGTCTACGGCATCGCGTTCCTGATCAACGGCCCGCTCACCGACCGCTTCGGCGGCCGCGCGACGATGATCGCGGCGACGGCCGGCTCAGCGCTGATGAACGCCGGCATGGCCATCGTCTTCGCGCGCTCGAGCGCCGGAGAACTCGACGGCGAAGCGCTCAAGTCGGCGTTGATGCTGCTCAACGCGATCAACATGTACTTCCAGAGCTTCGGCGCCGTCTCGATCGTCAAGGTCAACGCGCCCTGGTTCCACGTGCGCGAGCGCGGCGTGCTCGGCGGGCTGTTCGGGATCCTGATCTCGCTGGGGCTCTACTTCTCCTACGACTGGAGCCTCGAGATCTATCGGAAGCTCGGCGCTTCGATGGCGTTCTGGATTCCGGCCGGCGTGATCGGCGCGTGCCTGGTGATGGCGCTGGTGCTCGTGCGCGACACGCCCGGCCACGCGGGCTTCCCCGACTTCAACACGGGCGACGCGAGCTCGGGCCAAGTCGGCCGCCTCAGCTTCGGCGAGGTGGCGCGGCGCATGTTCTCGCAGCGCGTGATCTGGATCATCGTCGGCATCGAGTTCTGCTCGGGCTTCCTGCGCCAGGCGGTGATGAAGCAGGGCCGGCTCTACCTGGGCGCGATCGAAGGCCGCGAATCGTTCTTCTACGCCAACTGGGGCATGCTCATGTGCGTCGCCGGCATCCTCGGCGGCGTGTTCGCGGGCTTCATCTCCGACCACGTGTTCTCCAGTCGCCGCGGACCGGTCTCGAGCGTGCTCTACGCCGGCATGCTGCTCGGCGCCGTCGCCGCGTACTTCCTGCTGGGCGAACCGTCGCTCGGCTGGAGCGTCGTGTTCATGTCGCTGTGCGTGATCGGCGTGCACGGCATGCTCTCGGGCACGGCCTCGGCGGACTTCGGCGGCTCGAAGAACGCCGGCCTGGTGACCGGGATCATCGACGGGTTCGTGTACTTGGGCGGCGGCGCGCAGGCCTTCCTGTACGGCGCGAAGCTGCCCAAGGGCGATGCGGCGGCGGACGCTGCGAACTGGAGCATCTGGCCGGGCGCGATGCTGCCGGTCGTGATCATCGGCCTGGCGCTGTGCGCGACGATCTGGAACGCGCGACCGAAGAGCGCCGGCGGACACTGAGCCGCGCAGCGCGGTGATCGGCGACTCGTCCGCCGCATGAGTTGACGAGCTCGGCGCGCGAGTTGCCTGGGCGGCGACGGCAGCTTCCCCAATCCCCCAATCACGTCCATCCCTGGCAGGAGGGGCCGTGCTTTCGCCGATCGTTTCACTGCGGCGCCTGGCGGGCGTTCGCGTCGCCTCGTTGGCTCTCGTCGCAACTCCCGCGATTGCAGCGCAGAACTTCGACGTCGAGCCCTTCGAGCGGCTCGGCCAGCGCCTGGTCGAACTCGCCGACGAGCGCGCCGGTCCGAGCGCCAACAGCGCCGACACGACCTCGGAACGCCTGCGCTCGCTCCACGACGCCCTCCCCTTCGGCGCGTTCGAGCTGTGGGCGCCGCTCGTCACGCTCGACGCCAAGGGCCGCGAGGCGCCGGGGGCGCGCGCCAAGGACCTCGTCGACCGCGGTCGTGCGCTGCTGGCGCTGCAGCGCTACTGGCTCGACCGCGAGGACCCGTCCGAACCCACCAGCGCGGCGGCGCGAGCGGCGCTCACGCGGGTCGAAGGCTGGTGGTCCTCGTTCCAAGCGTTACCGCACACCCCGCCGAGCGAGGACGCTCAGTCGGCGCTGGCGGCTCTCGAAGCTCACTTCGGGTTGCCGATGCGCAGCGGACGGCGCCTGACGATGATCCTCGCCCCGACACGGGCGCAGTACGTGGCCGTCGTCGGCGCCCGCGGCCTGCTGAGCGTGCGGACGCAGCGGCACATCTGGAATCACGTGGAGCTGACCGCGCCGTTCACGGCGTTGCTCGACGGATCCAGTGTGTTCGCGGCGACCTGGGCGCTCCGGCACGAGGGCTCGGCGGTGCTCGAGGATTCGGGAATGAGCCGACCCGAGCGGGAGCAGTGGTTCACGCACGCGGCGGCGCACCAGATCATCTACTGGCTCGTTCCGATGACCCCGCCGTGGTTCGTCGAGGCGCTCGCGATCGACGCCACGCTGACGCTGTGCGGCGCCGACGAGACCAACTGCACCGGCTGCCGCGAAGTCGAGAGCATGCCGACCTGGTGGATCGGCGGACTCGAGGCGCTCGCGCTGCTCTCGCGCGAGAAGGGACCCTTCCGCGGCGCCTCTTCGAACCGCTTCGCCAAACCACTGCGCGCCGCCGCGCGCGACGGCGGATTCACGATCCTCGACCTCGATCGCGAACGCCCGGCGGAAGTCCTGCGCGCGCTGATCCTGGGCCCCGACGCTCCCACTCCAGCGGAGGCGGTCCAGGGCGGCTTGGGAGCGCGCAAGGGCTTCGCCGAGTTCCAGCGCGCGTACAGCGTCGCCTTCGTCGGCTTCCTCCAGGCCGAGTTCCCCGAACGCTTCCGTGTCCTGCTCAGCGCGCTCCGCGACGTTCCGTTCCACTCCACCGCGGAGCGCAACGCACTCCACCGCCTGGTTCGCGAGCACTTCCAGCTCACGCTCGGCGAGAGCCACGACCCGGAGGCCGACCTCGAAGCGCGCTTCCGCGCCTGGCTCGTGCGCTGAGTCCGCGCTCCGCCGCGCTCTTCGCGCGTCTCAGTCGATCCGCTGCGCTCGCGCGGCGAAGCCCAGCTCCCGCAGCGCGGTGCGAATCGTCTCCGCCGCGCCATCGAACTCTGCGGCCGGAACGTCCTTGCGCTGGCGCGCGAAGTCCATGTCGCCGGGCTCGTCGAGCTGCATCAGGTGCAGGTGCGCGTGGCGCACTTCGAGGCCCACGATCGACAGGCCGACCTTCTCGCAGCCGAAGCCGCGGCGCATGGCCTGACTCAGCCCGCGCGCGACTTCGAACACGTGCGCGCACAGCTCGGGCGGCATGTCGTTCCAGTGGTCGATCTCCGCGCGCGGAACCACCAGGGTGTGTCCGGGGCGGATGGGCTGGATCGAAAGGAAGGCGACGCAGTGCTCGTCGCGCCACACGAAGCGGCCGGGCAACTCGCCTTGGATGATGCGCGTGAAGAGGGTGGGCATGGCTTGGGGGCTCGCGTCGCGCATCGTAGCGACGGATCGAGCGGTGACTGCGCGCCCGCGTCGGGATACGAAGGGCGTGCGAGACGATTGACCAACCTCGGAACCGCGCGGGCGGACGCGCGTTTCGAGCCAGAGGCACACGAGAGGCGCGCACATGCGTCGAGTCACGGACAGTTGCGGCCGCCCTCCAGCGGCGTGGCGAGCAGCACTTGTCGCAGCGTTGTTCGGCGCGAGCGTCGCGCTCGGCGCAACGAGCGCGCGAGCCCAAGCGACGAGCGGCTGGCCGGTCGAGGCCTACGGCGTGAAGTTGCTCGAACGCGCGCAGGCGTTCGACGCCGCCTCCGCACAGGCGACCGATCTGCGCGCGCGCCTGGCGCCGCTGCACGAGCGCGTGCGCGTCGGCGCGTTCGAGTTGTGGACGCCGCGCGAGGCGCTGAGCTCGAGCGGCGAGTGGACGCCGCACAAGCCGTCGCGTGACCTGAGCAAGTACGTCGACGCGCTGGCCAAGGTCCAGGTGCGCTGGCTCACGCGCCTCTCCGCCGATGGAGTCAGCGCGGCTCAGGCGCAGGAGTTCGCGCGCTGGGCCGCTGCGTGGAAGCCGGGGAAGCGCGCGGCGAACGAGCGCGAGGTCGCGCTCCACGATGCGCTGTTCGAGCAGATCCACGGCGCTCCGCGCGCGGCCGACGCCTACGGCTACGTCGTGTGCATCGCGCCGACGCGCGCGCAGTTGTGCGGGCTCGCGGGCGCCCACGTCGCGCTTCGCCCCAGCGCGCTGCGCTGGATCGATGCTCCCTGGCTGAGCATGTGCCGCGAGTTCTTCCTGCCCGACGGCGTGCTCGTCATCGGCCTCGCCAGTTGCGCGACCGGCGCGGATCCCAAGGCCTTCATCGACGAGCCGCTGGCCCCGCTCACGGTGCTCGAGAACCTGACCCACAACGCATCGCACGCGATTTCGAACGTCCGCCACGCCGGCGCTCCGCGCTGGTGGCGCGAAGGGCTCGCGGTCGACGACACGCTGAGCGTCTTGGGGAGCGACGAGACGCTGTGCTCGGGCGCGTCGGACGCGAGCCTGGGCGGCGACCTCGGCGCCGCGATCCAATGGCTGAGCATGCTCAGCCGCTACAAGAGCCCGTACCGCGGACCGGGCGCGGCCAAGGGCTTCGTCGATGCGCTGCGCCACGCGCGCGGCGAGCGCGGCTTCGAGCTGATCGACCTCGACACCAACCGAGCCGCGTTCAGCGTGCAAGGTCCTTGGCTCGGCAACCCCGAACGCACGCCCGAGCTCGTGAACAACGCGCCGCCCGGCGTGCGCAAGTGCTACGCGGAGCTGCGCCGCGCCTACGACACCGCGTTCGTGCGCTTCCTGGACGCGGACGGCGCGCCGCAGCGCGCTTCCACGCTGCAGACGCTCTCGCGCGAGTTCGCCAAGCGCATCGCCTCGGGCCAGCGCCAGGTCTCGCTGCACCGGCTCTGCCTCGAAACGACCCGCCGCTCGATCGGCGCCTCCACGGACGCCGCACAAGACTTCGAAGCCGCCTTCGACGCGTTTCTCGCGCGCTGAGCCGCGCCGCTGGCCGCTATCCTCTCGCGCCCCATTTGGAGCGCGTGGATTGAGCCTTCTGATCGTCGACAACGTGTCCCGCCACTTCGGCGCGCAGGAAGTGCTGCGCGGCGTGACGTTCCAGATCGATCCGGGCGAGAAGATCGGGCTGGTGGGGCGCAATGGCGGCGGCAAGACCACGCTGCTCGAGTTGATCGAGGGCTTGGACAAGCCCGACGGCGGTTCGGTCACGTTGCGCAAGGGCGCGCGGCTGGGGCATGTGCCGCAGATCCCGCAGTTCGAGCCCGGGCAGACGGTGCTCGCCTACGTCGAGGGCGGCCTCGCGCGCGCGAAGGAGGTCGAGGCGGAGCTCGCGCGCGTGACGGCCGAGATGGAGCACGCCGACGGCGCGCAGCTCGACTCGCTCGTGAAGCGCCACGACGAGCTCACCCACCAGCTCGAGCAGCTCGGCGGCTGGGATCTGGGCCACAAGGTCGAGAAGGTGCTGAGCGGCATCGGTTTGCCGGAGAGCTTCTGGCAGCGCGAGGCGCGCACGTTGTCGGGCGGCGAGCGCAGCCGCACGGCGCTGGCGCGCGAGCTCGTCGCGGGCCACGACCTGCTGCTGCTCGACGAGCCCACCAACCACCTCGACCTGGTCGGCATCGAGTGGATCGAGAGCTGGCTGCGCGAGCTCAAGGGCGCGGTGCTCATCGTCAGCCACGACCGGCGCATGCTGTCGAACTGCGTCGACTCGATCCTCGACCTCGAGCGCGGCCAGGTGCGGCGCTATCCGGGCTCGTACGAGAAGTACGTGACGCTCAAACAAGAGCGCTTCGCGAGCGAGCAGCGCGCGTGGGAGATCCAGCAGGACTACATCGCGAAGGAAGAGGCCTTCATCAAGAAGCACATGGGCTCGCAACGGACGGCCGAGGCCAAGGGCCGTCTGAAGAAGCTCGAGAACCTCGTGCGCGTGCAGCAGCCGTTCGAGGACGTCCGCATCCCGAACATTCCGCCGCCCAAGGTCGAGCGCGGCGGCGAGCTGGTGCTCGAGACCAAGAACCTCGCGGGCGGCTACGGCGAGCGCGTGCTGTTCAAGGACCTCGATCTGCGCATCGGCCGCGGCCAGCGCGTCGGCGTGGTCGGCCCGAACGGCGCGGGCAAGACGACGCTGCTCAAGATCCTCGCGGGGCGCGCGAACGCGTTGCGCGGCGAGATGACGCTGGGCCACAAGGCGCTGTGCGGCTACTACGACCAGGACACCTCTGGCCTGCGCGAGGACGGCGATCCGGCGAGCGAGATGCGCCGCGTGCACCCGGAGTGGACCGACCTCGAGGTGCGCTCGTACCTGGCGCGCTTCCTGTTCCGCGGCAACGAAGTGGAGAAGTCCATGGCGGCGCTGTCGGGCGGCGAGCGCGCGCGCCTGTGCCTGGCGAAGCTGCTCTCGACGCCGATCACGTGGCTCGCGATGGACGAGCCGACGAACCACCTCGACCTCGCGGCGCGCGCGTCGCTCGAGGAACTCCTCGGCGACTTCGACGGCGCGTTGGTGTGCGTGAGCCACGACCGTGCGTTCCTCGACGGACTGTGCACGCACATCCTCGAGGTCGGCGGCGGCAGCGCGACGCTGCACACCGGGAACTACAGCGACTGGCGCCGCTGGAAGAGCGAGCAGGACGCGCAGCGGCTCGTCGATCGCGACGCGCAGCGCAAGGCCGACCGCGCGGCCGAGAAACCCGCGCCTGCGCCCGCGCCGACCTCCAAGCCGGCCTCTGGCGGCAAGGTGCGCAATCCGTGGGCGTTCGAGAAGCTCGAGCAGCGCATCATGGCGCTCGAGGGCGAGCTCAAGAACCTGCAGGAGTCGCTGGTGACCGAAGAGGTCTACCGCAACGCCGCGAAGATGCGCGAGACGCAGACCCGCATCGCGGAGTGCGAGCGCGAGTTGGAGAGCGCCAACGAAGAGTGGATGAACTGGGGCTGAGCGAGGAGCTCGTCGGAGCAAGCACTCGGAGCGAGTTCGCGCTCGAGCGCGCTCTCGCCCCATCGGTAGATCTTCGCCAGGGCCACGCGAGCTCCCGGCGGAGCCGCGCTGAGCCGAGTGATCGACCTCTCGCCCCCGCCGGTGCGTCGCCCTGCGCACACTGACCTCCCAGGGTCGAAACCACGCTCGCAGCGCGTTTTCACGGCATTCCCAGCGCGAGTCCGCTTCGGCGCGAGCTCAGGCGACTCACCGCGGCGCGCAGATGCGGAGGTTGGTGTGTCTCACTTCCATGAAGGCGAGCTATGGTCCTCGGCGCCGCTTCGCGCTCAACGCGAAGTTCGGCGTCCGCCGCTGCGCATTCCCCCAAAGGAGGAGCGATGCTCCGATTGCTCTGCACGTCCGTACTTTCTCTCGCGGTGCTCGCCGGCTGCTCGTCGACTCCGCACGACGCCCCCTGGAGCACGAGCGAACTCGGTCAGTACCACCGCAAGGTCTCGACCGACTCACCCGCCGCTCAGCGCTGGTTCGACCAGGGACTGGTGCTGTGCTTCGCGTTCGACCACGAGGTGGCGCGCGACTCGTTCGCCAAAGCGGCCGAGGCGGATCCGAACTGCGCGATGGCCTACTGGGGCCGCGCGTACGCGTTCGGGCCGCACATCAACAACCCCGCGATGGACGAGGACAGCTCGCGCAACGCGGTCGAGGAGATCAACAAGGCTCTCGCGCGCCTCGAGCACGCCAGCCCGGTCGAACGCGATCTGATCGAGGCGCTCGCGAAGCGCTATGCCTGGCCGGCGCCGGAAGACCGCCGCGAGTTGGACGTGGCTTACAGCGAGGCCATGCGCGAAGTCGCGCGCAAGCATCCCGGCGACGACGACGTCGCGACGCTGTTCGCCGAGTCGCTGATGGACCTGCGCCCGTGGGATCTGTGGAGCGCGGAGGGCGAGCCGCGGCCCGAGACTCCCGAAGTGATCGCAGAGCTCGAACGGGTGCTCGCGCGCACGCCGGACCATCCGGGCGCGGCGCACTTCTTCATCCACACGATGGAGGCTTCACCCGAGCCGCAGCGCGCGGTCCCGGCCGCGAACATGCTCCGCAAGCGCGTGCCCGGCTCGAGCCACCTCGTCCACATGCCCGCGCACATCGACATTCGCGTCGGCAACTACGTGGGCGCGATCGAAGCCAACCGAGCCGCGACGCGAGCGGATCGCAAACGCGTCGAACGCGCAGGGGCCGGCGGCTTCTACGCGATCTACCGCGCGCACAACTACCACTTCCTGATGTGGTCGGCGATGTTCGACGGTCAACGCGCCGTCGCGCTCCGCGCCGCACGCGACGTCGTCGAGCAGATGCCGATGGACGTCGTGCGAGAGATGCCGCAGTTCCTCGAGGGCTTCCTGGCCTCGCCGTACCACGCCATGGTGCGCTTCGGGATGTGGAACGAGATCCTCGAAGAGCCGCAGCCGTCCGACGAGCTCTTCGGAACCCTCGCCACCTGGCGCTACGCGCGTGCGCTCGCGCTGGGCGCGCTCGGTCGCGTCGACGAGGCCGCGGCTGAGCAGAGGCTGTTCGATGCCGCGTGCGAGCGCGTTCCCGAGGACTACACCGTCGGCAACAACACCTACCGCGCGGTGCTCGCCGTCGCGCGCGACATGGTCGCGGGCGAGATCGCGTACCGCAGAGGCGAGTTCGACGCCGCGTTCGCGCACCTGCGGAGCGCGGTCGCGAAGGACGATGCGCTGCGCTACGACGAGCCGTGGGGCTGGGTGCAGCCGGCGCGTCACGCGCTGGGCGCGCTGCTCCTCGAGCAAGGTCGCCTCGAAGAGGCCGAGCAGGTCTACCGCACGGACCTCGCGCGCCACCCGAGCAACGGTTGGTCGCTCCACGGTCTCGCCGAGTGCCTGCGCCGCACGGGCCGCGACAGCGAGGCGCGCAAGCTCGACGCCGCGTTCCGCAAGGCCTGGGCGCGTTCGGACATCGCGCTGCGGGCTTCCTGCTTCTGCGCGCGCGGCGCGTGAGCGTGTGAGCGCATGAAACGAGCTGGCGCGCCTGCGATCAGGTCGCGCCAGCTCTTTAGTTTCCTACAGCTCGTCGCTGGCCTCGAGTCACCACGAGCTGTCCGCGATGGCGCAGCGCTTCGCGGCCGGCGAGCTCGAGCTCGCTCTCGCCGTCAGGGACAGACTCGAAACTGCGCAGCGTTCGAGAGGCTCGTCGTGATCGCGCTGGCCGGATCGCGCGACCAGAACTGACAGTACACGACGTCGTCGACCGAGAGCCCAACGCTCGCGAGGTAGCTCGAAGAGAACGCGAACGAGAACGCGCCCGTGCAGTCGTTGCCGCTGGGACTCCCGCCGGACAGCTGCGTGAACGTGCGCAGCGTCGGCGGCTGAACGCACAGCGTGCCGCCTTGGAACGGCGCAGCGGCCGGCGCCAAGCCCCAGAACAGGAGCCCGAACTTGTTGTTGAGCACTTGCGACGCGCCGACGACGAGCGTGCTCGACGACAAGCTCGCGTTTCCGCTGATGCTCACCGCGGGCGTGCAGCCGAGCGAGTTCTGCTTGCCGGTGCAGTACGTGGCCGAGCCGCACTGCATGCGCAGCACGAGCTCGTCGAAGTAGCAGTCGGTCGAGGCGCCGACCGAGCGCGTGCCGATCAGCCGCACGCGCACGCTGCGGGTCGTCGCCGGAACCGGACGCGAGTCCGCGCGCGTGACCCAGGTGTTGGTGGGAGCGAAGACGCCCGTGTCGTAGACCTCGAGCAACGCGCCGCCCGCCGCGAGGAACTCGACGCGCACCCGACCGGGATCGGACGAGCCGCCGCCCTCGTTCGTGCGCCCCGCGCACGAGAACACGCTCACGACGGTTCCCGCGTCGATCATCGCGGCCAGCGAGCTGACGTCGACGTCCTGTCGCAGCTCGTTGTTCCACGCGCCCATCGGGCCCGTGACCCCCGCGTGGAAGCTGAATCCGCCGGCGTAGACCGCTGACGGTGAGCTCGTCACGTCGAAGCCTTGCGAGATGGGGTCGACCCACCCACTCGTGTCTCCTGCTTCGGCGTCGCCGTTGACGAGCAGGTTGGTCTGCGCGCGCGCAGCGCCCGGGAGCAGAGCCAAGGCGAGCAGCGAGAGAACACGGAACACAGGCTTGGCGGTGAACATGGAACTGCCGGAGAGGTTGGCGTCGGAACTCGGTGGCGGGCGCCGCGGCGCGCGCCCACGGAAGCGAGCGGAGGTCGCCCCAGCGATGAAGCCCCCGCACGGCGGCGGCGTTACCCGCAATCCACGGCGAATCGCGGATTCGGGGCGAATTGGCGTGCGTCGACAGCCGTTGGGGAAGTGCGCGGACCTCGCGCCTCGAGCGCGACTCGGCGCAGCACTCGGGGCTCGGCTCCGCGTAGATTCGGGCGCGCGGTTCGACGACGCAGGTGCGCGGGCGCGGATCGCCGACGTCGGGCCTCGCTCGACGAACCGGTCGAAGGAACATCGTGCCGAGCACGCGAACTCAACCATGACCCGCAGCGTCGAAGGCCTCGCCCAACTCGCCATCACCGTGAGCGACGTCGATCTCGCGCTGGGCTTCTACCAGGGCTGCCTCGGACTCGCGCTCCTGTTCCGGCCCGCGCCGGGCCTCGCGTTCCTCGACGGCAAGGGCGTCCGCATCATGCTGAGCATCCCGCAGGGCGCGGGCGCGGTCGGCGCGAACTCGATCCCCTACTTCCGCGTCAGCGACATCGAGTCGACGCACGCGGAGTTCGTCGCGCGCGGCGCGCTGAGCGAGCGCACGCCGCAGCTCGCCGCACGCATGAGCGACCACGAACTGTGGATCGGCTTCCTGCGCGACCCGGACGGCAATCTGGTCGGCCTGCTCGAAGAGAAGCGCTGAACCGCAGCGCGCGTCAGCGCTCGAGCGGCGACACGAGGTACGTGAACAGGCCCTTGGCGACGAGCTCGCCGGCCTGAGTGACGTCCACGTCCGCCAGCGCGACCGTGCGACCCACGCGGACGGGGCGCGCGAGCGCGAGCAACTCGCCGCGCTCGGCGACGGCCGGCCGCACGAAGTTGAGCTTGAACTCGATGCTCGTGATGGTGCGCTCGGGCAGCACGCGGGGCAGCAGCAACCAGACTGCGCAGGTGTCCGCCAGGCTGGCGATCACGCCGCCGTGAACGCGCTGCTGACCCTGGAACAGTTCGGGCCGCAGCGGCAGCGCGACGGTCGCGGACCGTTCGTCACGCGCGCGGAACGCGAAGCCGAAGAAACCGGCCGCCGGCATCGTGGCGACGGGATCGAAACCCTGTGGGTCCAGCGGGTAATCCATGCCCCGAGTAGATTGACTCGTTCGTCGCATCGCCATCACTCCAGATCTCCATGCTCAACAAAATCGTCCCCGCGCTGACCCTGCTCCCCGCTCTGGCCGTCGCGCTCGGCGCCGCCCCCGCAACCGCCCAAATGGGAGCGCCGGCGACCTTCGCCCGTCGCCTCGACCCGCCGCAGTCGAATCTGCCGACGCCGACGACGGGGACGCCGCGCGCGCAGCAGATGCAGCTCGGCCAGCGGCCCGCGATCCTCCTCACCGGCTACTGGCCGCCGTCGAACGAAGCGGTGCGGCGCTTCAGCACCAACCCCGCGCAGAACCCGCAGGGTTGGATCGGCTCGAACTGGGAGGGACGCGGCTACGACGTCTACTCGTACTTCCCCGAGTTCAGTCCGGCCAACTGCTCGAGCTGCGGCATGGGCACGGGCGATCTCACCGTCGACTACCAGGACACCTCCGCGGACTTCTGGCCCATCGTCAACTCGCTGCAGCCCATCGCGATCATCACCTTCAGCCGCGGCGGGACGGGACAGAACTGGGAGCTGGAGATGAACCAGTACAACCGCACGTCGTGGGTGGGCGACTACCTCAGCCCGACGCAGCCCACGCCGGCGCCGCCCGACAGCTCGATCGGGCCGGGCCAACTCCGACTCTCGACTCTGCCGGTCCAGGAGATCCTCGACGACGTCAACACCGCGAGCCCGCCGCTCAGCGCCTTCATCTGCTTCTCGGGCAGCGGCGGCGGCTTCCTGTCGGAGTTCATCGCGTACCACGGCGTGTGGTACCAGTCGATCCACTCGAGCCCGACGGACCCGGCCTGGTGCGTCGCAGCAGGTCACATCCACGTCGGTTCGGGACTGAGCTGGCCCAACGCGCGCCGGGCGGCCGAGATCTCGCTGCGCACGCTGATCCGGCATGTCGACCGCACGCTCGGCGATCCGGTCGACTTCGACCTGTACTGCGACACGTCGCCGAACTCGGCCGGCGCGGGCGCGGTGCTGAGCCCGATCGGAACCTCGTCGATCGCGACCAACGACCTCGCCTTCGGCGTCAACTACGCGCCGACCAGCGCGAACGGCTTCCTGTTCTACGGTCCGACGCAGTCGACCACGCCCTACGGCGCCGGCACGCTGTGCGTCGGCGCGCCGCGGCAACGCGTGCCGCCGGTGCTCACCACCGATAGCTCGGGCGCGCTCGTCCGCCCGCTCGATCTGACGCTCGCGCCGTTCAGCGGCGGACCCGCGGCGGTGCTCGCCGGCTCGACCTGGAACTTCCAGTTCGCCTACCGCGACCCGACCGGCGGCGGCAACGGACTCAACGCGAGCAATGGCGTGAGCGTGCTCTTCGCGCCATGAAGTCGCGCTGCGGCTCGCCGCCCGTGATTCGCACGCTCGCGCTGCTCGCGTGCCTCGGCCTGGCGGCGCGAGCGAACGACCCGGCCGGGCTGGACTGGCGTCCGTTCCGCGGACCGCAGTCCGGGGTCGTGAGCGCTCCGGGAGATTCAGCCGTGGTGCTCGACTTCGCGGTCCACGATGATGGGTCGGGGCCGGCGCTGTTCGTGAGCGGCTTGTTCTCCACGGCTGGCGCCACGCCGGCAGCATGCATCGCCAAGTGGAACGGTGAGGGCTGGTCCCCGCTCGGGTCGGGCCTGAGCCTGCAGTCAGCGGGCGGCGCGCCGCTGCTGAGCGTTGACACGGGCGCGGGCCGAGAACTGGTGATCGGCGGGAGCTTCAGCTCTGCTGGCGGAACGTCAGCCAACAACGTAGCGAGCTGGACCGGATCGTCATGGCGCGCCCTCGGCGCAGGCTTGAACGGCTCCGTCGTCGCGCTCGCCCGTCGCACTTCAGGCCCCGGCTTCTTCGCCGGCGGAGAGTTCCAAGCATCTGGGTCCGTTCCCCTCGGACGAGTTGCGCTGTGGGACGGTCAAGCCTGGGTCGATGTCGGCGGCGGAGTCGTGGGCGCACGTGTGACGTCCTTGGCGACGCAGACCGTGGCGGGCGTCGAGCACCTCATCGTCGGCGGCGACTTCAGCTCCGCGGGCGGTGTGGCCGCCAACAACGTCGCTCGTTGGGACGGGCAGTCATGGTCTGCCTTCGGCGCCGGGCTTGGCGGCGGCGTTTCGTCACTGGCGATCTTCGACGACGGCTCAGGGGAAGCGCTCTACGCAGGGTCAGGCATCGGATTCTTCTCGGTGAGCCCGCCTTCATCCGTCGCGAAGTGGAACGGGTCTCAGTGGGTCAGTGTCGGATCTCTGGGCCTGGCCGGCGGCGTGTCCGAGCTGGTTGTCCTTGACGATGGCAGCGGGCCCGTCTTGTTCGCTTGTGGCGCGCTCAGCGCACCGAGCAGCGGGGGGGCGCATGGCATCGCCAGGTGGGACGGCGTGAATTGGAGCGGCGTCGGCGGTGGAGTCGCACCAACGTTGAGCAGCTTCGTGTCGACCGCTTGCGCGTTCGACGACGGGAGCGGCTCGCAGTTCTTCATCGGCGGGCGCTTCGACAGAGCCGGGAGCGCCCTCACGAACAATCTGGCGCGTTCTCGCAACGGCTCCTTCGAGCCCATCTCGCCGGGCTTCACTCGGGCCGTGGGTGCGGCGCACTCGATCGAGAGTGGGCCTGCGGCGGGGCTCTACTTCGGCGGAGGCGCCATGGCCCCGGGAGGGATCGCACTCGGCTCGCTCGCGCGCTGGGATGGCCAAGCGTGGTCCAACGTCGGCGGCGCGCTGACGGGCTCCGTGATCGACCTCGGGTCCTTTCACCCCGCGATTCATGAGGAACTGATCGCGGTCGGGACGTTCACGTTGCCCGGCGCGACGAATCCGAGTCGCGTAGCGCGTTGGGACGGCGCCGTGTGGGTGGACATGACCGCGGGGCTGAACAACACGGTGTACCGCGTCGCGTCACGAGGCGCCGGGGCCGGCGCGCAGCTCTTCGTCAGCGGTCCATTCAATCAGGCGTCGTCGGGCCTGGTCTTCAACCTCGCTCGCTGGACCGGCGCGAGCTGGGCGCAAGTCGGGAGTGGACTCGGGGGGTGGCCCAGAGGACTGGCATTCTTCGACAGCGGGGCGGGCCCCGAGCTGTATGCGAGCGGCGACTTCAGCGTCGTCGGAAGCCCGACCGTCCGATACATCGCCCGCTGGGACGGAACGGCGTGGAACTCCGTTGGAGGCGGAACAGATCTGCCCGCGAACGCGCTGGTGACCCACGACGACGGGAGTGGACCGGCGCTGTACGTCGGAGGGCGTTTCAACGTCGCGGGGAACATCCTGGCGCCAGGGATCGCGAAGTGGGATGGCGCTCAGTGGCATGCGCTCGGAGTGGGGATCTCCGGACCTGTGAACGCGCTGGCCTCCGCCGCGGGCGGGGCCGACTGCGGACTCTACGCAGCGGGCAACTTCCAGATCGCAGGCGGACAACCCGCGCGAAGACTGGCGCGCTGGTCCAACGGCGCGTGGACACCTCTGGGAGCTGGCCTCGACGTGGAACTCTTCGAGTTGGCTTGGTCGAGTCGACCTGGAGACGAAGGCATCTACGTGGTCGGCAGCTTCGCCGTCAGTCCAGCCGGCGACAGCTACGTCGCACACTGGAGCACGGCGCGGCCCGAGAGCTTCTGCACGCCGCAGGCTCCGAGCGCAACGAACGGGTGCGACTCGCGCATTTGGGCGACGGCGCACCCGAGTGTGGACCACTCGACAGTCTGCGAACTCCACGCGGATCACATTGATGCCCAGCGCACGGGGCTCTTCTTCTACGGCGTGAACGGAGCGATGAATCAGCCTTGGTGCGCGAACGGCTCAGCTCGATTGTGCGTGAGTGGAGCGCGCCAGCGACTGCCCGCTCAGGACTCAGGCGGCGCGACTGGCCAGTGCGACGGCGCTCTCACGCTCGACTGGAGCGCGTACCAGCTCGCCACACCAGGCTCGCTCGGAAGCCCGTGGGTCGCAGGCGCAGTGGTCGAAGTGCAAGCGTGGTTTCGCGACCCGCTCGCATGCCGTAGCTCGTCGCTGACGCCCGGCGTGCGGCTCGTCTACCGCTGAAAGCGGTGTGACGCGCAACCCTCGACGCAGGCGCGGCCCGCGGTCCCTCTGAACCCGGCCGCGCACGAGCGGTGAACGACAACAGCCCCGGGTCCCGTCGCGCTGCGAACGGGCCCGGGGCTGTTGCTTTGGCTCGACGCTCTAGCCGCGTCCGATCACGGGCACAGCGTGAACTGCACCGCGTTGGCGAGGTTCGAGTTCTTCGGCGCGCCCGGGTCGCGGAACCAGCCCTGCACGTAGAAGGTCGCGCCCGCCGTGAGGGGGTTGCCCATCGCGCCGGGGTTGGCGGCCATGAAGGCGAGCCAGTCGATCGAGTACTCGCCGTCGCACTGGCCCGGCGTGCCGCTCGAGAGCGACGTGTTCACGCGCGTCCAGGGGAACGAGACGCAGCGCACGCTCGTGCTGCCGAGCGCCCACGCGACCGCGGACGAGGAGAAGCCGTGGATCATCGAGCACGGGCGCAGGCCGTCGACGCCGCTCATGCGCAGCGTGAAGCCGGAAGCCGCGCTCGCGCTCGGGAAGCCGACGGCGCTCAGGCTCGGACGGCAACCGCGCTGGCTGGTGGCCGTGCCGCAGTACGACTGCCACGCGACCTCGTCGATCACGCCGTCGCAGTTGTCGTCGATCCCGTTGCAGACCTCCGTGGCGCCCGGGTTGACCGCGGGGTTGGCGTCGTCGCAGTCGCCGCCGACGCTGATGTAGCCCGACGGGCGGAAGCTCGCGGTGAGCAGAGTGGTCACGTCGCCGTACTGATCCGCGTCGACGTCGATGAACCAGTCGCGCAACTGATCGCGCGCGAACACGTCCTCGAGGCTGCCCGCGTCCCCCGCCACCAGGTTGCTCGCCGGAGTCGAGAAGGCGATGAAGCGTCCGTCGTCGCTGATGCCGCCGTTCTCGAGGATGTTCGAGTTGGGCTCGGAGGGCTCCGGGGTGATCGGCGGGCTCGCGCGCTGGATCACGCCGGTCGAGAGCTGCAGCGCGAACGCGTCGGTCGCGGCGCCGCTGTGCCCGGGGGTCAGGTTGTTCGACTGCGAGAGGAACGAGACGTACTCGCCGTTCTTCGAGATGCGCGGCCGCGTCGCGGCCAGGTTGGAGACCCCGGAAGGTCCGACGTTCAAGAGCGTGGTCGAGCCCGCGTTGCGATCGCGCAGGTGCACGTTCAGCGTGGGAGCGCCCGGAATCGCGAGGTTCGCAGCCGTGCTGGTGAACACGATGCGCGAGCCGTCCGCGGAGATGCTCGGCAAGTCGCTCGGCCCGTCGGCCTGGGCGCCGAGGGTCGACACGCTGACGAGTTCGAAGCTCGTGCCGGTCATGTCGCGCACGAAGATGTCGTTGAAGCCGCCGAGGTCGCCCGCGACGAGGTTCGTCGCTGCGCTGCGGAAGGCGATGAAGCGGCCGTCGCCGGAGATCGTGGGCTGATCGCTGTCGCCGTCCGCGCCGCCGCTCAACACGGTCACCATGCGGGTCTGGCCCGTGGCGAGGTTGCGCACGAACACGTCGACCTTCCCGTTGGGGTCGTTCAGGATCAGGTTCGACGCGGCGCTCGCGTAGGCGATGAACAGGCCGTCGCCGGAGATGACCGGATTGAAGCTGGCGGCGTTGCCGATCGAGCCGCCCGTGCTGACGCTGATGATGGTGGTGATGCCGAGCTGACGGTCGCGCAAGAAGATGTCGCTCGACAGGTTGGTGTCGCCGACGGCGAGGTTCTGCGCCTCGCTCTGGAACACCACGTAGCGCCCGTCGTTCGAGACCGAGCCGTTCGTGCTCGGGCCGTTGGGCTCGCCGCCGGCGCCTCCTACGCTGATGCGCTCGGTCCCACCGCTGGTGAGGTCGCGGATGTACACGTCCGTCTGACCGGGCGAGTTCGTGTTCGTCAGATTGCTCGCGTCGCTGTGGAACACGACCCACCGGCCGTCGGGCGTGACCGCCGAGCCCGTCGGGCTGAGCCAGGACCGGCCGTTGCCGGGGCCTCCTACGCCCGTGGCGCTCACGAGAGCGGTGGACTGGGCCGCGAGCGAGGACGCGCACGAGAGCGCGATGAAAGGAGCCAGATGGCGGGCGCTGAGTCGCATGGAGAGAGTCGATCCGTCGGGTTCAGTGGAAGGCCGCAACAACGGCGAGCGAGGGCCGGCCACTGCGGCGCATCCCTGGCGCCCGCAGTCGAGCCTCGAGCGTTCCGATGGTAGGGGCAAATGCGCAATCCCGCGAGGCGCGAAGAGTCAGCCTTTCGTCGCGGCTCGCCCCCTCGAGCTCGGAAGAGTCTTCGCACCCTGAGCTCGCGCGGCGCGTCCAGAGTCCTCGAACGCGCGCCTCGCGACGGACGAAGCCCTCCTGCGCAGCCCATCGTCGCTCTCCACAGCCGTTGCGGCGGCGCAGCGCGAACAGCACGAGCAGTGCGACGAGGCTCGCAACGGCACGGATCGCGATCACTAGCGCGTCGTGCTCCAGCTCGACCACGTCCGAGTCACCCGGCCGCTCGTCGGACATGTGCGCGTGATGAGTCCGGTCGATCTCGCGGCGGGCGACAGTCGTCGCAGCGGCTCGGCCCCGAGCGCGGCGAACTCTGCGCGCGGTGAGTCCGGGACGTGCGCCCGATCAGCGCCGCGGGGCGCGCCCGGAGCGAGCGATCGCTCCGAACGCGCCCCGCGGGGAACTCTGCTCGACGACTCAGACGATGAACACCGGCTCGACGGCGGTCGGGCCCGAGAGTGACGAGTAGCCCGGGATGACCTGATCGAGCTGCGGCGTGGTCGCGCCGTACAGCGTCCGCAGGATCCGCCCGTACACCGCGCGGAAGTCCGTCGCGATGTTCATGAACGGATAGGGCGCGGGCGAGCTCGGATTGCCGGGGCAACCGAAGGTCTGGTCGTTGGCCGAGAACAGGCCCGGCCACTCCGCCGGCGCGGTGTTGAACACGGCGCCGCTGGTGAGCGAGGTCCTGACGCGGGTCAGGCCGCTCCCGAAGTTCCCGACCCACACGCAGCTCGCGCCGCCGTGGTCGGTGCCCTGGGACGTGTTCGCCGCCGACGTGCGGCCGAACTCACTGACGACGAGCACCGTGATGCTCCCGCCCGCTCCGAACCCGCCGGCGCTCGCTTCCGCGTCGACCGAGGCGATGCCGAACGCGACCGCGTTGAGCAGACCCGCGAGCGGACCTTCGATCATGTTGGTCGTCGAGTTCCACCCGCCCTGATTGGAGTGCGTGTCGAAGCCGCCGATCTCGATCCCGGCCACGTTGACGTCGGGCACGTGCCGCAGGAGCGTCATCGCGTCGCGCAGGTTCATGAAGAAGCGACGGATCGGGTCGATGTCCAAGAGCAAACCGGCGTTCGCGGGCGTGGGGTACGGGTTCACGGTTCCCGGCGGCTTCCCGAACGGATAGAGCGCGCCGCCCAGCGGCGTGTACACGCCCGGAGGCGTGAGCGTGGCGAGCGCCTGCTCGACGGACTCGGCGCTCTCCACCATCTGACTCCCCACCGCGCGCGCGAAGGCGTCCTTGCCGGCGCCGCCCGAGAACAGGGCGCGCAGGCCCGAAGGCGGAGCCGCGTTCCCGACCAGCTTGGAGTCGAGCGTCGGGAAGATCGTCTCGAGCGTGAACTGGTTCACGGAGTCGCCGGGGTAGTCCTTCAGCGCGCGGATGTGCGGCAGCACGCGAGCCGGCGTGAACGTGTTGTTGGGCGCGAGCCGGGTCCGGTACATCTGCTGCATGGACTCGGACACGCTCGCCGCGTGGAACCCGACGCCGAAGATCTGGCTGACCACGCGCGTGATCCAGCCCTCTTCGATGTCGAACAGCGGCGGAATGTTGCACTGCGTGGTGGCCGTCTCCCAGGTGCGCTGATCGTCGAAGTGCGAACCCGTGCGAGCGGGATTGCCCGTCGCGTGGAGGAACACCATGCGCGGCATCGCGGCGTTGACGAGCGGCGCGATCGGCGCCATCGCGGGGTTGAGCCCCATCGAGAGCGGATTGAGGCCGCCCACCGCGATCGAGTTGGCCTGGGGAATGAACGTGCTTCCGCGGTTGGCCAGCGTGTACGTCGGATCGCCGTGGGGAATGACGGCGCTGTTCGCGTCGTAGCCCCCGCGCAGGAAGATGGTCAGGAGCTTGTGCGGCGAACCCGCCATCCACGTCGGCGCGGCGCCGATCGAGGTGCGGACCAGCGCGGCGGCCAAACCTCCAGCAAGGCCGGCTTTGAGCGCAGCGCGACGGTTGAATCGATTGGGCTGTTGCATGGGACTGCGCTCACTTCAGGTTGTTGAGGGGGTGGCAAGCGATGTACGACAGACCCGTCGTCACGCGCTGGATGAAGACCGGGAGGTTGTTCAAGAAGTCCGTCGTCAACGTGTTGCCGACGTTTCCGTTGAGGTCCGTGAACAGGAACCACCACAGGAGGTTCTGGTCGCCGCCGCTGAGCTCGTTGGTGAAGGCGACGAAGTGGAACCAGTTCACGATCGACCACTCGTCGAGCCAGTTGATGAACGGCAGGTTCGCGAAGTAGTCGAAGAAGACGCTCGGGTAGTTCGTGGTGAACGCGCCGAACAGCGAGTACAGCTCCTGGCGCAGCTTCGTCGCGCCGAGCATCCGGTAGGTGGTGAGCAGCTCGCTGTCGCCGCGCGTGAATCCGTCCGGGGCGCCGTAGCGGAACAGGTACTGGCCGCCGTGTTCTTCGATCAGCGTGCGGATGCGGGCGATGCGCGCCTTGTGCTCCGCCGGTGTTCCGCCGAGCGGATTGACGCCGATGCCGTGGAACACGTCGACGGTCTGGGCCACGGCCTCGATCGGCTGGCGCTCGTTGGTCCAGCGCGCCGTCGTGTCGTTGAGGAACTCGTTCGACGCGAGCAGCGTCTGGATCACCGCCTGGAGGTTGCCGCCGGGCTGCGTGTACCAGGCCGTGATGCAGTTCATCAGCAGCGGATCGAACGGCGCCGGCTCGACGTCTTTGACCAGCAGTCGATACAGCTTGGTCGAGATGAAGTACGCGGTCGCCGGGCTGTTGGCGAGGTGATCGAGCAGCAGATCACCCTCGGTCGGCGCCGTCGGATTCTCGGGGATCGGCGCGGTCGCGCCTACGAAGGGATTGAGGTACGACGCGTTGAACAGCACCTTCGAACCCGGCGTCGGACAGGTCGTGACGTGGCCGGTGAGCGGTGTCGTGCCGGTCGGGCAGACCGTGGGGAGGAACGAGAACACGATGTTGGGCGCGGCCGGCGCCGTGCTCGTGTTCGTGAGCCGCCAGCCCGAGAAGATCTCGGCCGCGGCGATAATGTCCGAGTACGCGTAGTTGGGCAGCATCACGGCGCCCAGCGCCGTCGGGAACGGCGAAGTCGGACTCATCGTGTGCAGCTCGAACAGCTCGCGCGCGTAGTTCTGATTCGGCGTGGGCCCCTGGCTGTTCACCGTGTCCAGGTAGACCATCATCGTCGCGCCCTTGGCGCTCGCGTCGAGCAACGCTCTGAAGTTGCCCATCGCGTTCACTCGGAAGCGATCGTTCTGCTGCCACTCGAAGTACGTGGCGTACTCCTGCGCGAGGATGTCGGCGTTCGCGTAGCCCTGCGACTGGAACATGCTGCGCAGGTAGTTGCGCGTGACGCCCCAGTGCGTGTTGAAGTGCTCTTGCCAGAAGCGCGTCATCACCTCGCGGAGCGTGTCCTCCGACCAGACCGCGCGGACGATCGAGGCCTCGGCGAGTTCGTGGATGCGCCAACCGACGGATCCCGACTGCGGAACGTGGCCGATGGCGGCCGGATCGCTCAGCCCCACCGTGATCGGGAACGGGTAGAAGCCCAGGAGCGTGTTCGCCTCGGCGCCAGCGTTGATCGGTGTCGCGCTGGTCTTGGCGAGGATGTAGTTGATGATGTTCGTGTTCTGCGTCGTCGCGCCGTTGGCGAGCACGTTCGGGAAGTCGAAGATCGACGCTCCGTGCTGCATGCGCCGCAGCACGTGGCTCGCGCGACTGAGTTCCGCGGGCGTGTACGTGACCTGCGCGAACGCTGAGGCGGCGGTGCAGACCGTGAGGATGGCGGTGCGCAGCACGGAACTGCTGCGAAGCGGGGCGTGCGCCATGGAAGTGCTCGTTTCGAGTGGGGGGGCGTGGACGGAGTGGTGGGTCGCACGCTGTGCACGCTGTTCGCGCCATCGCCGTCGCGTGCGTGCACGAGATCGCGCGCGCGATCGCTAGTCGGATCAGAGTCGGCGCCAGTTCAGAGAATCGCGTCGCGAGTCATGAATTCATGCGACGAGCGCAACCCGAGCCGGGCGCACAGCGAGAGCTGTTCGCGGCCGCAGCGGCAGCGCGTCCATGGAGTCCATCGAAGATCTGCCGTTGGTGCAGCAAGCGTGCGCCGGCGACGCGGCGGCGAAGCGCGAGTTGGTCGCTCGTCTCGCGTTCATTCGCGCGCGGCTTCACATCCGCAATCGCGCGCTGGGCTTCCCGCTTTCGAACTCCGACCTCGACGACATCGAGCAGGACGTGTTCCTGCGAGTGTTCCAGAGCCTGTCCCACTTTCGCGGACACTCCAGCCTGCGCACCTGGGTCGGTCGCATGTGCGACTTCGCGCTGATCGACATGCTCCGCCAGCTCCACCGCGCTGCGCGCACCGACTGGGTGGACTCGCGCGACGTCTCAGGATCGATCGATGAGTGCCAATCCGAGCGCGCCGCGCTGCGAGGAGCGCTCGAATCCCTCGCACGGGAAGGTCCGAACCCGGACCTGCGCCTCGTGATGCTGCACGCGCGGGACGGACAATCGTTCGAGAGCATCGCCGCCGAGGAGCGCACGACGCCCGGCGCGATCAAGGCGCGCTACTACCGCGTGCTCGTGCGACTGCGCGCGCAGCTCGAGCAGCATTGAAACACGCGACCGGACCGCGTTCGGCCGGCCGCGCGCGCGTCAGTCGAGTCGCTTGACGTACAGGTTCGCGAACTGGATCGGCGAGCCGTGCTTCTGGAGCGCGATCGGGCCGCGCGGCGCGACGCCGGGCAACTGCGCCTGATCGAGCACGAGCTGATCGTTGAGCACCACGCTCAGCCGATCGCCCTTCATCGTGATCACGAAGCGGTTCCACTCGCCCAACGGCGCGTCGGCCACGACCTTGGGAGTGACCGCGGCGCGCACCTCGGCCGGCATCGACGCGTCCGTGCGGTAGCCGTACACCTCGCCCGAGCCCACCGGCCAGCACCAGATGTTGACCTGGCTCTTCGAGCTGCCGCGCAGGTAGATGCCGCTGTCTCCGCACTCCTTCACGCGCGCGGTCTGCGGCTTGCCGTCGGCGCCGAGCGGCTGCGAGCCGTCGGGCAGGATCACCGGCAGGTCGGCGTCGTGCGCCGGTCCGCTCCAGCGCCAGTCGGCGATCAACACGAAGTCGCCGAACTCCTCCTGGCTCCACAGGTCGGTCCCCTCGCCGTCGAAGTCGATCGTCCAGTCATTCGCGCGCCAGTGGCCCCTGTGCTCGGGCCCGAACTTCCAGCCGCTGAAATCGACGCCGTTGTAGAGCGAGCGGAAACCGTCGTCGACCAGCGCGACGTGGCGCGCTTCGAGCGCCGGCGATGCGGGCGGCAGTTCCTTGATGCGCAGGTTGCGGAACTCGACCGGCGAGCCCTCCGACTCGAGGCAGATGTAGCCCTTGCGCGGCGAGCACTCCGAACCGCGCGTGACCACCTTGCCGTTGACCGCGAGCTCGAGTTCGCCGTTCACGCAGCGCAGGCGGTAGTGGTTCCACTCGCCCGACGGCCGCGCGCGCAGCTCGGTCGGGAACGCGCGCGCGCCGCCGCCTCGGCCGTTGCTGGGCTTCATCACCGCGCCGTGGATCGGGAACACGTCGCCGTCGCTGGTGAAGCCCTGGCCTTCCATGCCGCTCATCACCTGCACCTCGATCGAGCGCGTGAAGGGCTGGCCGCGCGCCGTGAGCGGATCGCTCCACACGAACAGACCGGCGTTGCCCTGGCGCGCGAGATGGCGCCACTCGAGCTCGAGCTCGAAGTTCTCGTACTGCTTCTCGGTGCGCAGCACGCCCGTGGGCGAACCCGAGCACCAGATGCGGTCGGGCTTGGCGATCCAAGTCCCCGGCGCGCAGTTCACGTTCACCCAGCCCGACAGGTCGCGACCGTTGTAGAGCGGGCGGAACTCGCGCGCGCCGTTGAGGTGGCTCGTCGCCCCGCGGTCCTCGACGGCGATCACGTCACCCAGCTCCCAGTCGTCCGAGCGGAACGAGGACGCGGGCAGGTGCGAGGCGTTGTAGAGGTTGGGCAGCGACGCGTTGCGCCAGCCGTAGCGCACCGCGACCGGCGCGGCGACTTGCGGGCTCGACAGCAGCAGCGCCTGGCCGTCGAGCTGCGCATCGGCCTCGAAGAAGCGCCGGTCCTCGCCCGCAATCCAGATGTCGCGCAGCGGGCCGCCTTCGATGACGAGACCGCCCTCCGCGCCGTCGAACTCGACGCGCAGCTTGTCGCCCTGCGGCGTCGCGCTGCGGAACAGCGGGCCGGTGTGCGAGAGCACGTCGCGTCCGTAGGTCTTCTCGAGCGCCCACAGCGCCAGTCGCCGACCGATCTGCTGCTTCCCGCCCGGATGGATGTCGCGCACCATGCCGACGTCCATCGCGATCGCCATGCCCGTGCCCGGCGTGGACAACGCCTTGCGCTGGGCGTCGCGCAGCTCGGCGGCCGCGTGCGGAGCGAACCCGCGGTACTCGAACGGCGCGATCTGCACGTAGTAGAACGGGAACGCGCCGCAGTCGAAGTAGCGCCGCCAGTCGTCGATCAGCGCGGGGAACAGCCGCTCGTACTGGCGCGCCTCGCCGACGTTCGATTCGCCCTGGTACCAGATGGCGCCGCGGAACTTCAGCGGCTGCAGCGGCGCCAGCATGCCGTTGAACAGCACGCTCGGCGTGTTCGAGTTCACCTCGATGCTCGACTGCCCCATCGAGGGCAGCTCGCTCATGCGCGCTCCGACGCGGTAGCGCCACGCGCCCGCGAGCGGCAGCGGAGCGAGCCCCGCGTCGTCCGAGCGCAGCACCAGTTGCTGCACAGTCCCGTTGATGCCGCCCTTGCCGCCCGTGTCGAGCACGCGCACCGCGATCGCGCGCGGACCGGCCTTCACGAGCTCGGCGGGCAGCTTGTACTTGCGCGCCACGCTCCAGCGCCCGTCCTCGCGCGTGCCGCCGACGTGTTGGCCGTCGAACCACGCGTCGTCGCGATCGTCGATCGGCCCCAGCTCGAGCGTCGCGCCCTTGCCGGCGAACTCCGCAGGAACGTCGACCACGGTGCGGAAGTACACGAAGCCGTCGAAGGACGAGAGCTCGTCGCCGCTCAGATCGGCCGGCAGGTCCATGCTGGCCCACGCGGAAGCGTCGAAGCCCGTCGTGAACCAAGTGGCGGGGATCGAACGCGGCGCGGCCGCATCGACGCGGTCCCACCAGTTCGCGCCGTGCTCGCGCGCGTACTTCATGCGCGCGTTCGGATCGCCGGCGACGGCGAGGTAGTCGAGCGTGCCGGCGTACTGACCGAACGGCGCGAGCGAGCGCGTGCTCATCCAGGCTTCGACGCGCGTGCCGCCCCAGTCGGCGGTGACCAGGCCGATCGGCACGCCCAGCTCGCGGTGCAGCATGCGGCCGAAGTAGTACGCGGTCGCGCTCCACGATCCGACCGTGCGCGGCGAGCAGACGGTCCACTCCCCCACCGCGTCGCGGCGCGGGTACGTGGACAGGCGATTGGGCGTGTCGAGCAGTCGGACCTGCGGCCAGTTCGCGCGCGCGATCTCGTCGGCCGCGCCGCGCTCGCCGAAGGCCTCGTTCGGGAACTGCGAGACGGTCCACTCCATGTTGGACTGCCCCGAGCACAGCCAGACCTCGCCGCTGTAGACGTCGCTCAACGTGCGTTCGCCGTCGCCGGAGAACTTGATCGTGTGCGGCCCGCCTGCGCCCGGCGTGCGCACGACGACGGACCAGTCCCCTCGCGCGTCGGCGGAGGCGTTGAGCGGCGCGCTCGACCACGAGGGCTCGACGCGCACGGTCACGTTGCGCGTCGCCTTGCCCGACAGCACCACGTCAGCGTCGCGCTGCAGCACCATGTGATCGCCGAGCAGGCCGTGGAGTTGGATCTGCGCCGCCGCGGAGGGCGCGAGTGCGGCGCAGGCGAACGAAGCGGCGAGAACAGTGCTGAGCAAGTGCATCGAACAGGGCTCCGGCTGGGGTGGGCGCGGAGTCTATCCCGCGCGCCCGGCGACGACGTTTCGCGACGCAGCGCTCGCCCGCCGCACTTGCAAGCGGTTCGTGCAGCTAGCGGAGCCGGTGAAAGCGCGCTCGGCGCGATGGCCCCGTGAGCGAAGCGTCGAGCAGAGGACAGAACCCGGCGCTCGCGGAGATCCGCCGCGCGCGCGACGCGCTCACTTCGCGCTCACTTCGCGCCCGCGGCGGGCAGCTCGAGGCGATGCACCTCGACGCCGATCGCGAAGCCGAGCGCGCTCCCGTCGGGCCTGCGGACGATGCGGATCTTGTTGACGGCGGCGCCCATCTCGACGCGCGTCCAGCTCGCCCCCCCATCGGTGGTCTCGAAGCCGCCCGGCATCGCGCCGATCCAGCCGCGTCGTTCGTCGACGAAGCCGACGCCGAACGCGCGCACCTTGAAGTCGTCGACGAGCGGCAACTCGCTCCAGGACTTGCCGCCGTCCGTGGTCTTGGCCACGAAGCGCTGCGAAGCGCTCGGATCAGGGTTGTAGGACTGCACCGTGACGTAGCCCGTTTCGCGCGTCGGGAAGGAGATCTTCCACGTCAGCTCGAACGGCCGGGTCGACCGATACGTCGGCTTCCAGGTCTGGCCGCCGTCTTCGGTGGCGAGGATCAGCGCGCTCGACAGCGAGACGTTCGAGTCGGTCCCGGCCGCGATGAAGCCGCGCTTGAAGTCGTGGAAGTGAACGTCGAAGGCCATCGCTGCGCTGTCGCCGAGGTCGCGCTGCTTCCACGTCGCGCCGAGGTCGTCGGACCACAGGAACACCGCGGGTCCGCCGACGCGTCCGACCGCCACGAGGCGCGCGCGCGAATCGAGCACGCCCGCGTTGATGAACGGCTCGCGCACGACCTCGAGCGCGCACAGACCGACCACGGGCGCGCCTTCGATGCTGTCGACCGCGCTCCAGCTCTCGCCGCCGTCAGCGGTGCGGTACAGCGGCTTGGGGTCGCTCACTCCGGGGAAATAGCCCGGCCCGATGTTGCCCGCAAAGCCGTGCTGCGCGTCGAGAAACGTGATGCAGCGGAAGTACGTCCCGGGCTGGTGCAGCTTCTCGACCCAGCTCGCGCCGCCGTCCGTGCTCTTGAAGATCTTCCCCGCGCCGTTGACGTACCAGCCCGTGTCGGCGTCGAGGAAGAAGATGTCGTCCTGCTTGCCGGCGTAGCGCTCGGTGGCGAGCTTGCTCCACGCGCGGCTCGAAGACTCCTGCGGCGCAGCGCCGGTTTCCGTCGGCTGCTCGCCGCGGGCCAGCACACTGGACGGAGGGTCATCCTGCGGCATCGCGAGCGCGGGCAGCGCCGCGAGCAGCGGGAGCAACGACGATGGCAGGAACGGGCGAAGGGTCGGAGCAGCTCTGTGTTGCACGGGATCGTCCGCGTCGCAGGCGTGAGGAGAGCGACGCGGACGAGAGATTGGCTGCGCCGAGGCGCCTCGTGCGTTCAGAGTCGGTTCAACCCGCGCGCTCAGCGCAGCTCGCGCACGTACACGTCGCGCACGCGAATCACCGAGCCGTCGTGGTGCTGCTGGATGGCGATGTGCCCCGAGGCGTGCTTGCGCTCGCGGTCGAGGTAGTCGGTCACGAGCACGTCGTTGACGCGGATCTGGATGCGCACGCCGTCGGCCTCGTCGCGACACAGCACGCGGTAGTCGAACCACAGGTCGTCGGGCACGAGTTGCGTCTTGATCAGCTCGCGGTGGTAGAGGCTCCCGGTCTTGACCGGATCGCTGTGCGAGTTGTTGATCTGCGCTTCGTAGCCCGAGGGCCAGCTCGACCCGAAGGCGGTGCGGAAGTACATCCCGGAGTTGCCGCCGCGGTTGATGCGCACCTGGGCGCGCACCTCGAAGTCGCGGTAGTCCCCGCGCGGGCTGAAAATGTGGCTCGCCGCGCCGCTGCCGACGAGCGCGCCCTCCTCGACCTTCCACGCGCCGCCGTCGGAGATCTTCCAACCGTCGAGCGACTCGCCGTCGAAGATGCGCGTCCAGCCTTCGAGCTCGGGCTTCGCCTCGCGGCTGCGCACGCGCAGTCCGCGAATCGCCACGTGCCCGTGGTCGCCCTGGATGCGCAGCGGTCCGAAGCGCACTTCACCTTCCCAGCCGCCGGCCGTCGGGCAGGGCAGCTCGAGCTCCTCGTGGAGCAGCGTGTCGTTGACCATCACACGCCGCAGGCGAGCGTTCTCGAGCTTGTTCCCGCTGCCGTCGAAGCGCGGCGCCTTGAAGCTGCCGGTCATCGAGTGCCAGCGCCCGGCGCCGCGCCAGACGTCGAAATTCGGCGCGCGACCGGGCCACGCGGAGCTGTCGCCCGCCGCGTACACGCCGCCCAAATCGCCGTAACCGAGCTCGGTGCGGCCGCCGTTGTCGCGCAACTGCACTTCGTAGCGGCCCATCAGGTACAGCCCGGAGTTGCCGTCCTCGGGCAGCAGGAACTCGAAGGAGAAGTCGATGTCGCCGAGCTCGAACTTGCTCACCAACTCGCCGGGCTTCTCAGCGCCGACGTTCGAGACCGCGGCGCCGCTCCAATCGTTGGGCTTCTGATCGGGCGCGAGCACGAGCTTGCGCTTGTCGGCCGGATCGAGCTTCACCTCGCCCGCGCTCCAACCCGGCGCGTTCCACGCGGCGAGCGTCTCACCGCGCATCAGGTAGAGCATCCCCTCGTCGCCGCGCTCGCGCGCTTGCGGCTGCGGGACGGCCTTGGCGACGAGTTCCTTGCTCTCGGGTCCGTCGACGAGCTGATTGACCGTGTAGGCGAACTCGCGGTGGAGCAGCGGCGCGCCGGACTCCGACTCGAGGGGTCCGAGGTCCACGCGCGCGACCATGCCCGCCGCCAGTCCCGCGACGTTCAGCGTGACGCTCTTGCGATCCGCCGAGAGCGCGGCGCCGACCAGCGCGCGCTCGACCGTGTTGGTCGGAGGCGAGCCGTACTCCCACCAGTAGTTGTAGTCGTACTGCGTCACCTTCGCCGCGATCACCGCCGTCGGCGCCGCGAGGCTCAGCGGCTGCGTGAACGAGACCTCGAAGCCGCCGGGAACGAGCTTGACCGACTGCACTTCGAAGGGCGTCGCGCCCGGCTTCACGCGGATGCGGCCGATGCCGTCGCCCGGAGGCTGTCCGCCCCAACCGCGATCGGTGAAGCCGCACATCAACGTGCCGTCCGGAGCGAAGCGCAGGCGCACGTTCGAGCCCACCTTGTGGCGGAACGGGATCACCCAGCCCTGGTACTGGCCGCGCACCTTCTCGAGGTCCGCGCGCAGCACGTAGCCGTTGGTCATCTCGGCCACGAAGAGCTGCTTCTCGAACGGCCCGAACTTGCCGCCGGTTTCGTTGGGGACGAGGTTGCCCGTCGAGCGCGACCAGTCGTACGGCAGCCAGATCGCGGCGTTCACGCGCGGATGGTCCGGCGTCTCGGTGTCGCTCGCCGTGCGGCCCGCGTCGAGGTACTCCTTGGTCCAGTTCAACGCCGCCGGATGGCCGAAGAACGCGCCGTCGGTGACGTGGAAGATCGGACAGGCCGGCATCCAGTCGCCCTGGTTGTCCGTGTAGAAGATGTCGCCCGCGCTGTTGCGGCCGAGGCCGCACGGACTGCGCGCGCCGCTCGCCACGCGCTCGAGCGAGCCGTCGGGCTTGATGCGCAGGATCCAACCGCGGTCGGGCACGGTCGAACGCCCGTGCCACCAGTGCGGATCGCCGAACGAGACGTTGAAGCTCGCGTAGAAGTTGCCCGCGTTGTCGCGCGGCAGCCCGAAGGCGAACTCGTGGTAGTGGCCCGAGTAGCCCCAACCCTGCGCGAAGGTGTCGATGCGGTCGCACGCGCCGTCGCCGTCGTCGTCGAACAGCTTCGAGAGCTCGCCGCGCTGCAGCACGTAGATCTCGCCGTTCACGACCTCGAGCCCGAGGCCTTCGTGCAGGCCTTCGGCGAAGAGCGTGAACTTCGCGTCCTTGGGATCGGCCGCGAGCGGGTTCTCGACCATCCACACCTGACCGCGGCGCGTCGACACGACGAGCCGGCCGTCGGGCAGGAAGTCCATGCCGCCGACTTCGATGCGCGCGCCCTCGGGCGTCGGCAGGTAATCGACGACGTAGTGATCGGCTTCGAGTGCGGCGATCGCCGCGGCTTGCACGAGAAGGAGCGCTGCGCTCATTGGCCGATCTCCGTGGCGAGTTGCTCGCCCAGCTCGGGGGTGAACTGCGCCGCGCGGACGAGCGTGGCTTCGAGGACGAGCGCTTCGCCCGACCGACTGAACACGCTGAACACGAGCGCCTGCTCGCTCGGCGTCACGCCCAGCGCTTGGCTCGAGCGCGGCAGCACGAGCTCGACGCCTTCGTCTCCGAGCTCACAGGTCCACCACGACGGTTTGCGCGCTGGCTGCCCCGCCGCTGGCGCGCGCGGATTGGCCTTCCACGGCTGGCCGTGCGCATCGGCCACCGAGAACGAGCACGACTGCACGCCTTGCGCCGGCGTCGCCTCCCAGCGGCGCGTGAACCCTGCGCCGATCGACAGTCGCTGCACGCTCACGCTCTCGCGCACGCGAGCGCGAACGAGCCCGCGGGCGTCGACGACGTCGTAGTCGAGCCCGGCGCGATCCGAGTGCGTCCAGCTCGAGCGCACGACGCGCCGGAACGGCGCAGCCTTCGGATCGGGCGTCGCGAGCGTCACGGGCCACTCGAGCGTGTCGTCCACGCGCCGGTAAACGAGCTTGCCGAGCGGCTTCAAATACGCGCCGCCGCGGTCGCCCCAGTCCTCGCGATCCGCGAACTGCCCCAGGCGCACGCCGAGCAGTCGCGCGCCGTCGAGGTCGTACTCGAAGGTCATGCCCGAGGGATCGCCGAGCAGGAGCCCGCGCGTCGTCTGCTTCGCGCCCTCGGCGATCGGCGGCAGCTTGCCGCGCGCCATCACCGGCTTGTCGGCGACCACCATGATCGTGCGGCTCGGCGCCTCGTCCTTGCGCGGCGGCATCAGCGTGCGCACGTAGTCGACGACGAGCCAGCGCTCGTCCTCGTCCATCACGCCGGCGAACGACGGCATCGGCGAACGCCCGGGGATTCCAGTCGAGAGCGTCTTGAAGATCTGCTCGCGCGAGTCGCCGAAAGCGAAGCCGCCCGCCTTGAAGTCGCGCGCCTCGAGCCCGAGCGCCGTGATCGTCGGCCCCTTGCCGTCGCCGTTGTCGTTGTGGCAGCCCGAGCAGTGCCGCTGGTACAGCCATTTGCCGTCGCGTTCGGGTTCGTCCTGGCCGCGCGCGGGGTTCCAGGCGCCGGCGGCGGACAACACAAGAGCAAAGAGAAGCGACGGAAAGGGGCGTGTTTGCATGCGTGGGGATTGGAGAGGGCGCACAAGTGTGCAGCGACCGCTCGGCGCGCGAAAGTCCTCACCCGGGACGATCAGCGCTCGTCCGCAGGATGGAGGCGCAGCAGCAGCCCGTCCTCCACCGCGGCGAGAGGACTGGTGCGCGCGAGTCGCGCGAGCTCGGGCAGCGCGCCCTTGGGCTTGCCATCCTGCTGGAACCAGGCCAACGACCCGCCGCTCAACGCGGCTTGCTCTCCAGCGCGCGTCCAGGCCCGCGATCCGGGCGCGAGGAAGCGCACGGGGATCCGCTGCAGCATCCACACCAATTCCGGCGCGTTCGACCAGCACGGCCCGCGGATCGAGAGGCGGCGCAGATCGTGCGTCAGCGCGTGCTCCTGCCACAGGCGCGTGTGGAGCGTGCCGGCCCCATCGCTGCGCCAGCGCTCGTAGTGGCCGACGAGCCGCAGCGCACCTGCGCTCCAACTCGCGAGCGCGACGATGACGAACGCGGCCAGCACGCGCGGCGAGCTCACCGCGCGGAAGCAGCTCGCCCAGACGAGCGCCACGAGCAGCGGGAGCGCGGGGTAGAGCAGCCGATCGGCGATGCGATCGACGCGCACCGCGGTGGCCATGGCGACCACCAGGACGAGGTACACGCCGGCTGTCGACGCGCTCAGGGCCCAATCGCGGCGGCGCTGCGGATCGAGCAGCCCGCGCGCGACGAGCACGGCCGCGAGCGCGTAGAGCACGGCCGCGACCCACTGCGGCGCGCCGTCCGGAACGATCCAGCGCGCGAGCGTGCTCAGCGTGTCGCTCGCGATCGCCTCTGACGGCTCGATGGCCGCATCGCGACCGCCGGTGAACGCGCCTTCGATGCGGTAGTTGCGCGCGAACCAGGCGAGCAGCGGCGCCACCGACGCGGCCGCGTAGTGCGTGGCTCGCAACGCACGCGAGCCCAAACCGCCGGGCCCCGCGCAGAGCAGGGCGCCGCCCACCGTAAGCACGACCGCGACGCCGACGTAGCGCTGCAGGCACGCGAGGGCGCTGAGGGCGACCAGCGCGACCCAACGCGAGCGCGTCGGACTCTCGAACCACGCGCGAGCGGCGACCACTGCGCCGAGCACGAGCGGGACGAAGAACGTCTCGGACAACACCTGGATCGTGAACTCGTGCACGCGCGAGGACAGCGCCAGCGAGCCGAGCGTCGCGAGGACGGCCCAGCGCGAGCCCGAGAGCACGAACGCCAACCGTGCGCTGAGCGCGAGCGTCGCGGCGAGCGCAACCAGATGCAGCACGCGCAGTCCGGCGAGGACGTCGACGCGCGCGAACTCGAGCGCCGCCATCACCAGCGGGTACAGCGGCGGCCACAGCGTGAACGGCTCGTCGCGGCAGGTCACGAGCCCGCGACCTTCGACCAGGCTCACGCCCGCGGACAGGTTCCACACGCCGTCGGCGTCGATCCCCAGTCCATAGAGCGACGAGGCGCTCCAGCTCAGCGCGAGCGCGACGACGCCGAGCGCTACGCCGGCGATCTCGAACGCTCGCTCGCGCATGCGCATGGCGACGGCGTCACTCCGCGTCCGACTCGAGCTGGCGGCGATACTCGGCCAACTCGGCGCGGCGTTCAGCGTTCGCCCGAGGGAAGTCGAGGTCCAGTCCGCGCAGCGTCTGGCGCACGACGCTCGAGATCGAGAGGCGCGCGTTCCACTTGTCGTCGGCGGGCACGATGTACCAGGGCGCGCTCGCGGTGCTCGTGGCGGTGATGCAGCGCTCGTACGCGTCCATGTAGTCGCCCCACGCGCGGCGCTGCTCGAGGTCGGCGCCCGAGAACTTCCAGTTCTTCTCCGGATCGTCGATGCGCGCGAGCAGGCGCTGGCGCTGCTCCTCGCGCGAGAGGTGCAGGAAGAACTTCACCACGCGCGTGCCGTTGCGGACGAGGTGCTCCTCGGACTCGACGATCGAGCGGTAGCGCTCCTCCCAGAAGCTCTTGGAGCGCAGCGTCGGCTCGGGAAGGCTCTGCGCGCGCAGGATCTGCGGCTGCACCCGCACGATCAGCACCTCCTCGTAGTACGAGCGATTGAAGATGCCGATGCGGCCGCGCTCGGGGAGCGCGCGGTGCGTGCGCCACAGGAAGTCGTGGTCGAGCTCCTCCGCGCTGGGGTGCTTGAAGCTGAACACCTGACAGCCCTGCGGGTTCACGCCGGACATCACGTGCCGGATCGCGCCGTCCTTCCCGGCCGAATCCATGGCCTGGAAGATCAGGAGCAGCGCGTAGCGGTTGTGCGCGTAAAGGCGCTCCTGCAGCGCGGCGAGTTCGCGCGCGCCGGCTTCGAGCCGCTCCTTCGCTTCCTTCTTGCTCGCGTACAGCGGCGCCTGCCGCGTCGCCCACCGATCCAGGCGCACGCGCCGACCGGGTTTGGCCCGCAGCGACGCGAGGTCGACTTCGATCGGCTCCTTCATCGTGTGACGCTCAACCTCTCAACCGAACATCTGCGTCCAGTGCGTCTCGCTGCGGCCCAGGCCGATGCGCGAGTGCCCGCCGAGCATGTTCTTGTGGTGTCCGGGGCTGTACCACCAGGCGCGGTTGGCGCCGGCGCCCGTCGTTTGTCCCGCGGCGATGTTCTCGGCCCCCGCGCTCGTGCCGAAGCGCGCAGCGCGATCCCACGGCGTCTTCTTGCCCTCGACGGGCGACTCGTGCGCGAAGAAGCCGAGCGTGCGCATGTCGTTCGAGTGGTCGCGCGACGCGTCGCACAGCTTCACGTCGATCGCGACGGCGTTGAGGCCGAGCAACAGGCGCAACTGGTTGAGGTCGAGCACGCCCGCGGCTTCCTCGGGGTCGATCTGCGGCGCCAGTTCGCGGTTCTGGAGCAGCGTGCGTCGATCGCCCGGGCTCATCGGCAGCGCGAGCGTGCACAGCCACACCTCCTGCGCGACCAAGTCGTCCCAGCGCGCCGTCGGATCGCTGGGCCCGGCGCGTTTGGTGTCGCCGAGCACGCGCAGCGCGCGTTGAGCCGTGTCGAACCAATCGCTCGCCTGCCACCAGGCCTGCGAGAGCTCCTCGCGTTGCGCGGCCAGCGCCGCGTTCGCCTCGGCGACCTGCTCGGGCGTGACCTCGAACACCTCGCGCAGCTTGGCCACTGCGGGGTCGCCGACCTGCTCGACATCGGACTTCGAGAGATCGGCCTTGCTCTGCAGCTTGCGCACCGCGGTGCGCGCCTCGTCGACCGCCGCGAGCGCCGCCTTGGTCGAGCGCGCGTCCACCAGCTTGAGCGCCGCCTTCTCGAAGTCCTTGAAGTAGCGCGTCTCGAGCTTGGCCGCGTTCTTCGTCGCGCGCTCGACCTGCTCGCTCGCCAGCGTCGCCAGCGCGCCCGCGCCGCTGGGCCCCAGCGCGAGGAGCTCGCCGCACAGCCGCTCGCGCTCGTCGACGCTGATGCGCGAGTCGCGCAGCCGCGTGATCTTGGCGCTGACGTCGTCGCCCGGCCAGGCTCGCGCCGGCGCCGCCAGCGCCGCGGACGAGAGCGCGATGGCGACGGCCAACAACGCCGCGCGCAGACGGCTCGACTCGATCGGTGCGGACGGCATCACTTCGCGGGCAGCTCGATCAGAGTGTAGTACGCCTTGTCGTGCACGAGGTGCGTCCCGCCCGCCTGCGCCACGCCGCAGGCGAGTTCGTGCACGTAGCCCTCGCGCAGGCCCTCGACGACCAGACGCACGCTGAGCCGATCGTCGGAGACGCGCGCCTCGCGCACGCTCAGCTCACGCTTGTCGACCTCGTCGCTGCCGTAGTTCTCGTGCAGCAAGTAGGTGTAGCTCGAGAACTGGTAGTTCGCGGGCTCGGACGCCGACGCGAGTTCGACCGGCGCGGTGAACTCGAGCTCGAAGCCGTCGGGCCGCGCGTGCATGGCGCGGATCTCGAACGGCGTCTCGCCGGTCCACGTGAGGCGCTCGAGGCCGTGCGTGCGATTGCCCAGGCTCCCCCAGCCGCGGTCGGTGAGCCCGCACAACAGGCCGCCGCGTCCGTCCCACGCGACGCGCACGACGCCGCTCGACAGCCCGCGGCGGAACGGGAAGCACGCGCCCTGCCAACGCTTGCCGACCTTCTCGAGCTGCACGCGGATCACCGACGACTGGTACTGATCGCCGACGAACATCTGCCCCGCGAACGGCCCGAAGGCGCCGCTCGACTCGTCCCACACGAAGCCCGCGGGCGAGCGCCCCATCTTGTCGTAGGGAAACCACACGGCCGGAAGCTTGAAGCTCGCCATCGTCGCGGCGACCTCGGGCATCAGCACGCCGTTCGGCGCCTCGCCGGGCTTGGAGAACGTCCACAGCGGGTCGTCGCACGAAAACGCGCCCCACGGATGGCCGTGGAAGTCGCCGGGCTCGAGGTGCGCGAGCTTGCTCGCGCCGCACCACTCGCCCTGATTGTCCGTGTAGAACAAATCGCCCCACGGCGCCGCGCCGATGCCGGCCGGCGAGCGCAGCCCCGCGCACATCGGCTGCATCGAACCGTCGAGTCCGATGCGCAGCGCGAACCCGCGCCACTTCGCGCGTCCGAAGGGCTCGTCTCCGAAGGGCTTGTTGGTCGTGATCCACAGCGAGCCGTCGGGCGCGAGCGCGGGGCCGAAGTTGTACTCGTGGTAGTTGCCCGACACGCTCCACGCGTCGCACACGGTCTCGAGCTCGTCCATCCGATCGTCGCCGTCGACGTCGCGCATCCGCGAGAGCTCGCCGCGCTGCGCCACGTAGATCCAGCCTTGGTGCTCGACGAGGCCGAGCGGCTCGTGCAGACCCTGCGCGAAGCGCACGAAGCGCGGCTCGCGGCCCGCTCTGAACGCATCGCGGATGCACCACACTTCTCCGCGCCGCGTGCAGGCGAGGATCGAGCCATCGGCGCGTGCGAGCAGACCGCCGACTTCGAGTTCGACGTGCTCGGGGAGCGCGAGCGTCTCGACGGCGTAGTAGCGCGCTTCCGAGCGCGGGTCGGGCGTCGAGTCCTGCGGCCCGAGCGCCGCGAGCAAAGCGAGCGTGATCACAGCGCCACCTCCTGGGTGAACCGCGTCACGAAGACGTCGCCTTCGCGCTTCCAGCCCTCCACGCGACGCCGCTCGAGGATGTCGAAGTACAGGTTGTCGATCGCGCGCGGCGCGCTGAGTGTGAACTCGCGAACGAGCGCGGCGCGGCCCGACTCGATCCGTGGAACGATGCGCTCCTCGATCACGACCTCGCCGAAGGCGTAGCGCCAGACCGGTACGCGAGCGCTGTCGAAGCGCCAGCCCAAGCGCCGGTAGCGCGCTTCGTCTCGCGAAATCGTGGGCCACTCATCGACGCCGCGCGGCGCGTCGAAGGCGAACGGCAAGCCTCCCGAGAAGCGATAGGCGTCGGCCGTCGGCGGCCGCTCGAGCGCTCCCGCTCGCGCGCGCCAGGTGCCCTTGGCGTTGAAGAAGCGCCCGCGCCACATCCACGCCAGTCGCGAATGCTCGACGTCGAAGGCGTAGTGCACGCCCTCGGGGAAGCCGACCATCATCCCGCGCGGGCTCGCGTCCTCGAGGAACACAGCGCACATCAGCGGCTCGTCATCCGGGATGAGCTCGTACTCCGAGTCCGGCGTGTCGAGGCCCTCGGGGATCGGCATGGCCGCGCCGAGCGAGAGGTACGACCACAGCGCGTCGATCTGCGCGCTCGGATCTCCGCCGCACAGCTCCTTCACCGGACTGAGCAGCGTTCCGTCGCTGGCCTCTTGCCACAGGATCGGCATGCGCGAGTTCATTCCGACCGAGCGCGGATCGAGCAGCAAGCGCTGGAACCAGCGCGGCTGCAAGCGCTCCGCGACGAGCCCGAGGTCGACCGCCGGAATGCCGAGCGACTCGACGCCGTTGAACGAATGGCACTGGATGCAGCCCAGGCCCTTCGAGCCCGCGAGCTTGCGGCCCGCTTCGATGTGCGCGGCGTCGAACGGCGGCGCGAGCGAGTCGCCGGGTTCGCCGTCGACTTCGACGAGGAGTTGGGCGAGCCCGCGGACGTTGTGCGCGCCGAACTGCGGCATGCGCGTGGCGAGATAAGGCCGCACGCCTCGCCCGCTCTCGAGCACGCCCTCCAGCGCTTCGAGCTTGAGCTTCGCGCCCACGCCGTCCAGGTGCGGCGGGAGACGGCCTTCGTCACCGAGGTCGAGTTCGGTCGTCGGCCGGAAGTAGCCCGAGCGCGACGCGTCGGGCCCGCCTTGCTCACCGCGGCGATGACAGGCGTAGCAGCCGAGCTGCGAGAGCTGCGCGTGCGCCTGCTCGGCGCCGTCGCGCGGCGTGCTCAGGCGCTGCGGCTGGAGCAGCAGCGTGCGCAAGGCGAGCACTTGCTCGTCGTCGAGGTCGAAGTGCGGCGCACGTGCGCGTGGAACGGCGCTGAGGCAACCCTCGGAGTTGCGTGAGCGCAACGCAGCGAGCGGCGGTGGTCGCAGCGGGGCGACGTGAGGCTCACGCCCTTCGATCGCGTGGCACGCCGCGCAGCCCAGCCGCGCGAACTCGGCGCGACCGCGCTCCACCTTGCTCGCATCGAGCGCGAACTCGTCGACCGTCGGCTTCATGCGCAGCCCCGCGTGAACGACGGCCTGCGCCGGGAGCGTGACCCGCTCGCCGCCGGGCAACTTCCACTGCAGCGCGAACTCCTGTCCGCCTTGGATCTCGAAGCACCACACTTCGAGCGCGTGGCGGCCGCGCTCGAGCCAGAGCGTCCCCGAGTGATTCGCCGGGGCCTGGTCGTGCCACTCGTCGATGATCAACGTCTCGTCCACCCACAGTCGCGCGCCGTCGTCGGAGCGCGTCGTGAACTCGACCTCGCCGCTCTGCGGGACTTCGACGAAGCCCCGGAAGCGATAGGCGAAGTAGTCGGCGCGGTGTCCGTCCGGCAGCTCGTCGAGCTCGAGCACGACTTCCTCGCGCACCGGCTGCAGTTGGTTGAGGTCCGGAAACGGGCCCTCGTATTCGAAGTACTGCGCCTCCCAACCCGGCGCCCAGCTCAGCGAGTCGCCGTCGCACTGCTCGCGGAGCAGGTACGTCGCGATCGCGCGCGCTTCCTCGTCGCTCAAGTGCAGCGCGGGCATGCGACCGGACGGACGCACGGCGAGCGGGTCGATGAGGAAGCGCGTCAGCGCCTCGAGGGTCGTGTCGAACGCCGGCGCGCCCAGATCGGCCGCAACGGCTGGCGCGAGCGCTTCGTCGGCCTCGAAATCCCACGTCGGCGAGTCCAGGTCGTCGAGCGACTCCTGCGGCGCGTGGCAGGCGACGCAGCCGACCGAGTGATAGAGCCTGCGGCCCTCTTCGAGCGTGCGCACGTCGACGGTCTCTTCGCGCGGCTCGAGCGGGCCGCCCTGCGCCGCGAGGTAGTGCACCAGCGCGTCGAGCACGTCCTCGCGCTCGCGTTCGGGCAGCGCAGCGAGCAAATCGGGCATCGCCGTGCCCGGCTTCGCGCCGTGCGGGTCGCTGAGCCACTTGCGCAGTCCCGCGGGCGACTTGCGCGCGCCGACGCCATCGAGCACGGGCGCGGCCACGGGCTCGATGCGCGTGGCCTCGGGCGCCGCATGGCACGCCGCGCAGCGCAACTGCGCCGCGAGCAACTCAGCCTCGAGTCGCTGCGTGGCGTCGAAGCCGCTCAGTTCCACCGCCTCGTCCTCGCCAAGGCTGAGCGTGCAAGCCGCCGCCGTGACCATCGCGAGACCACCCAGCGCCGCCCATGTGGTTGTCGAGCTCAAGGAGCTCGCATCGTAGCGCTGCTGCGCAGCGCGTCGCCGCCGCAGATCGCATCGCGCGCCAGCGAGTGTTCGTGAAGGAGCTGCACGCGCCGCGACGATCGATGGACTGAGCTCGTCGAAGGAGCTCTTGTGAAACGCGCCCGTCGTAGCCGGATCGGCGCAGAGGTGCTGCAATGTCGTTCGGCGTTCGGCGCCAGCGAACGCTCGACCCTCGCACCTCTTCCCCCGGCCAGCGGGCCGGAAGCGAGCTTCCAAGATGATGCTGCGTCTCGCGATCGCCCTCACTTGCGCCAACTTCGCTGTGGCGCAATGCCCGCAGTTCACGCCCACGTTCCACGGCGGCGGCTTCGACGATCAGGTCGAGGAGCTGAAGCGCTTCGACGACGGAGCGGGGCTCAAGCTCTACGCCGGCGGTCGATTCAACGGGGCCGGCGCTGTCGCCGCTGCGCACGTGGCCGTCTGGGATGGCGAGCAGTGGAGCGCGCTCGGAGCCGGGCTCGACGGAGCGGTCAACGCCCTCGAAGTCCACGACGATGGCAGCGGGCCGAAGCTCTACGCCGGCGGCGCGTTCAAAGCCTCGGGGGCCACCTCGGCGACTCGAGTCGCGCGTTGGAGCGGCGCGAGTTGGTCTGCGCTCGGCGCCGGACTGACCGGCGGGCCCGTGCTGGCGCTCCAGAGCTTCGACGACGGCAGCGGTTCAGCGCTCTACGCCGGCGGCGGGTTCACGTCGAGCGGCGCGACGAGCACGTCGCGGGTCGCGCGCTGGGACGGCGCGAGCTGGAGCCAGGTTGGCGGCGGACTCAGCGGAACCGTTCGCGCGTTCGCCGTCCACGACGACGGCAGCGGTCCGAGTCTGTTCGCGGCGCGCGACGGCGGAGCGCGGGTCGTGCGCTGGGACGGCGCGAACTGGGCGGGAGTCGGCGCCGCGCTGGGCGCCGACGCGATCCTGCGCGCGATGGTCTCCTACGACGCGGGGCCGGGGCAGCGCTGGCTCGTGGTGGGCGGTCAGCGGCTGCTGGGCGTGGACAGCGGCGTGGCGGTGTGGGACGGCTCGAACTGGACCTCGCTTCTCACAGTGGACGGCGCGCACTCGGTGCACGATCTCATCGTGCGTCAGGAAGGCGCGGACCTCGCTCTTTACGCGTGTGGCGGAATGTTCGCGGGCTTCGTCCAGCGTTGGACACCGGCCGCAGGCTGGACTCGTCTGGTCCAGGACCTCTCCAACGGTGTCCCGCTCGCGCTGGCCTTCCACAACGATGGAACCGGCGGCGGTGAGCAGCTCTACACCGCCGGCCAGTTCACCTGGCTACAGCCGATCAACGGGCCGTGGCTCGACGCGCAGCGCATCGCGCGCTTCGGCGCGGGAACCTGGAGTCAAGTCATGGCGCCGGCGGCGATGAGCCTGACGCCGCCGATCGCTCCCAGTTTCCAGGTGGGATACTTCGACGATCCCGAGGTCGTCTCGCTCGCCCGCTGGCTCGATCCCCGCGACGGTCGCGCGAAGCTCGCCGTCAGCGGACGCGGCTTCGCTCTCAGCAGCGGCTCACACCCGTTCGGCCTCGCGCTCTGGGACGGCGTCGCTTGGTCGACCCTTCCGTCCAGCCCGATCAGCGGCGCTTTCATCGACGCCGTCACCGCTTGGTTCGACCCCAGCGTCGGCGCCGAGGTGCTGGTGGTCTCCGCGGACCTTCCCAACTCCGTCTGGAGGTTCGACGGCGGCAGCTGGAGTCAGCTCGGGACGAACGGCCCGACGCGGGTGCGGGCATTCGCGAGCTATCGAGCGCCCGGCGCCGCGAGCGCGGAGCTGTACGCCGCGCCGTCCAACCCGAGCTCGCCGTTGACCTGGAGGGTCACGCGCTGGGACGGTACGACCTGGCACGACGTTCCTGGACTCGTGACCAACGTCGCGGAGCTGTTGGTGTTCGACCCGCCCGGTCCGTTGGGCGAGGAGCTCTACGCGCTGGGAGCGCAACCCTCACCCGCTCACCGCTGGGATGGAACGCAGTGGACGGCGCTGCCGACCACCGGCCTGCCGGCCGGCGTCAGCTTCCTCTCCGGCGCTGTGTTCGACGACGGCTCGGGTCCCGAGCTGTTCGCAGGCGGGCTCGACGCCCTTTATCGCTTCGACGGCGCAGCGTGGACGTCATATCCGCTCACAGCGGAATACGACGGCTGGGAACTCGAAGTGTTCGACGACGGAAGCGGTCCGGCGCTCTACACGGGAGGCGGCCAGCGCTTCCGCAACGGACAGATGGAGACGTTCGCGGCCGCGGGCCCGGCATCGCCCGTTGGGGAACCCTTCGACCTCGAAGCCTTCGAAGACGAGAGCGGCGGCTCGCGCGCGCTGTTCATCGGCGGCCACTTCGACTTCGTGGGCATCCCCTCGCGGGGGATCGCGCGCTGGTCGAATCCGTGCGGCGCGCTGCGCAGCTACTGCACCGCGAAGGTGAACAGCCTGGGCTGCACGCCGTCGATCGGATGGAGCGGTGAACCGAGCGTCGCGCTCGTCGGGACGACGCCCTTCGTCATCACGGCCGCGAACGTGCTCAATCAACGTCCAGGCCTCCTCTACTACGGCGTGTTCGGCGCCTCCGCCACGCCGTTCCAAGGCGGTGTGCAGTGCGTCAACGCGCCCGTGCGCCGCACGCCGCTGCGCTCGAGCGGCGGAAACACCGGCGGGAACGATTGCTCCGGGCTGTACGCCATCGACTTCTCGAGTTGGATCGACGGAACGAGCGATCCGCTGCTGAGCATCGGGACGACCGTCCGCGCCCAGTGGTGGTCGCGCGATCCAGCGAGCGCCAGCGGCACCGGCCTGTCCAACGCGCTCGAACTCGAAGTGCGACCGTGACGGCTCGGCGCACGGCGCGCATCGGTGGCGCTACGCTGCCGCCGTGAAGCGCGCCGTACTGCTCGTGCTGGTGCTGCTCGTCGTCGGCGGCCTCGCCGCCGTGCTCCTGACGTCGTCGCCGGAGCCGAGCGACGCAGCGACACCGACTGCGCGCGCGTCTGGCGCTGCGGTCGTCGAGCGCCCGACGCCGATCGAAGCCGTGGCGCCGGAGCGAGGAGCGATCGAGGCGAGCGAGTCCGCCCTCGAAGCTGCGAGTGGCGCGGCGCCACAGCCCGACGCGCGACGGGCCCGCACCTGGTACCGAGTCGAGTTCACGAGCGCCGCCGACGGCCAGCCGCTGCGCGACAGAGTGGAGGTCGTCGCCAGCCTCGCCGACGAACGCGTGAGCCCGCGCTTCGACTCAGAGTCCGGCGAGTTCGAGTTCGTCGGACTGCGGAGCGGCCGGTGGCGGCTGCAAGCGCGCGCGCACGGCTACCAGGACTTCGCCACGGACGTGGTCATCGACGAGCGCGATGCGACCGGCGACCGATTCAAGTTGTGGCCGCTGGACTGGATCCTCGTGCGCGTGCGCGCCAGCGAAGGCGGCGGCATCGACGCGCTCGCGGAGAGCCTCGGGATGGAGACCCCCGACGTGTTCGAGGGCGGCTTCCGCGTTTGGCGTTCGAACGAACCGCCCGCCGACGCGCTCGCGCCGCCGCTGACGCCGCCGCACGGACCCGAACAAGGGGTTCAGCTCGCGAGCCCGCACTACGAACGGCATCGGCGCGATCCACGCGAGGTCGCGCGGGTTCGACGCGCGCCCCAGGGCTCGACGTGGATCGGACTCGCGTTCCACGGGCGCTTCCTCGGCTGGGGGCAGGCGCTCGCCAGCGACGGCGCAGTGGAGTTCGAGCTCGCGCTCGAGGACGTCACCGCGCAGTTCGGCGCGCTGGACTTGTGCGTGGTCGACGAAGCGAGCCGCGCACCGCTCTTCAACGCGCGCATCACGCTCTCGGCGGAGACCTCTGGCCTGCGCCGCGCGGACATCGACAAGCTCGCGCCGAACGATCAGGGCTGCGCGCAGGCCCGACCGCTGCTGCCCGACGAGTACGACCTGCGCATCGAGGCGCCGGGCTACGCCGCGCACCATCAACGGCTGTCGATCGGCGCCGGACAGCGCGTGGACCTGGGTGAGGTCGCGCTGCGCCTCGCTCCGCCGCTCGAGCTCACGGTGGTCGACGCGAAGGGCGCGCCCGTGCTCGCCATCGTGCAGGTCGGCGCGTGGCGCGAGGGCGAGTGGATCGACGACTGCGTCACGCCCAACGCCACGACCACCGATGATGCGGGGCGCACCACGATCCCCACGCCGGGCGTGAAGAGCGTCGTATGCGCGCGCAGGTTCTCGATGGGCGCCAATGGCCGCCCGACGGTCCAGACCGAACCCGCAGCGGTGGCCGTGTTCGATCCCAAGGCTCCGGTTGAGTCGCTGCGCCTGGTGATTCCGCTCGAACACGCGGTCACGCTGGAGTTCGCTGACGAGCTGGAGTCCGCCGCGACGCTGCGCGTGATCGATGCGTCGGGCATCGCCGTCGCGCGAACCTCGCGCTGGTCGCGCACGCGCACGCTCGAGCTGCGCGAAGGCGAGTTGCAGGCGCGCGTGCTCGACTCGTTCGGGGCCGAGCTGGCGCGCTACTCGTTCCGCGTGCCGCCCGGCGGCGCCTCGCAGCCGATCCGTCTGCCATGAGCGACGCACAGCGGCGCGGCGCGCCATCACCGAGGACTCGACTGCTGCTCCGCGCAGGATTGCTGCTCGCGCTCGGCAGCGCGCTGTGGTGGACCAGCGGCGAACTCGGAGAGCCGGCGCAGCGCTCCGATGCGCGCCGCGAGAACGTCGCCGCGTCGAGCGCGCCGGAAGCGCTGCACGAGCCGCTGGATGCGACGCAGGAGCGTGCGCCGACGCGCGCGAGCGCTCCGGCGCCGACAGCGCCTTCCCAAGCCGCGCCGCCGACGCCGCAGCCAAAGCCGCAACTGATCGGAACGATCGTCAACGGCGCCGGCGGAGCGCCCCCGCGCTCGGCGCAGGTGGTGCTCAGCGAGCCGGGCCGCAGCGTGCACGCGCCCTACGACGGCGTGCTGGCGCAGTTCTCGGCCGAAGAGCTCTCCGCCGGGCCGTGGCAGATCGAGATCCGCACTCCGGACTTCCACGAGCTCGTGGGCGCGCACTTCGTCGGCGCCGAACCGCCGACGCGCGCGAGCTTCGAGCTGTGGCCGCGCGACTGGTTGCTCGTGCACGCCGTCACGACGCGCGGCGAACGCTACGCAGCCATCGCCTGGCGACTCGGCCTGTCGTCGGCGAACGTGTTCAGCGGCGGCTTTCGGCTGTGGTCTGCGGACGCGCCGCCCGCGGATCCGTTCGCCTGGCCGTCGCACGCGCCGCTGGCCGCGGGCGCCGACGTTTCACTGGCCGCGCCGCGCGACGTCAACGACGTGTTCGACCCGCGCGACGTGGCGCGAATCCGCCGCAGTCCCGGTCGCACGCTGTGGATCGCGCTCGCGCTGCACGAGCGCTTCCTCGGCTGGAAGCAAGTCGCGCCGCAGGAGGAGGTCGTGCGGTTCGAGCTCGACGACGACGATCTGACCGAGCAGTTGGGCTCGATCGCGCTGCGCGCCGTGGACGCGATCACCGGCGCGCCCGAGACCAGCGCGCGGGCGACGCTCGAGTCCGCCATCGCGGAGCGGCGCAGGGCGGACACCAGCAACATCTCCGTCGACGCCCGAGGCGAGGCCCGAATCGAGCGAGTGATCCCGGGCGCGTACGAGCTGGTTCTGCACGCGCCGGGACGCGCGGAGGATCGGCGCAACGTGAACGTGGCGTCGGGCCAGCAACTCGACCTCGGGACGATCGCGCTCGAGCGGACGCCGTCGCTCGAAGTGGTCGTGCTCGACGTGGACGGCCAGCCCGTGCTCGCGCAGGTTCAACTCGGCGCCTGGCGCGCGGGTGCGCTGATCGACGAAGTGCTGAGGCCGCGCGCCTTCGTGACCGGCGAAGGCGGAGCTGCGCTCGTTCCCCTCCCGCGCGAACCGACGCTCGTCCGCGCCACGCGCCTCTCTCTGGCGAGTCTCGGCCTGGTGCGGAACGACGCGCTCCACGGGCTGGCGCTGTTCGATCCTTCGTCGGGCGCAGAGCGCCTCGAGCTGCGACTCGTCCCGAGCCGCCCGTACTGGATCTCGCACCCTGTCGCGCAGCGCGGTTGGGCGGAAATGCGGGTGCTCAACGAGCTCGACATCGCGGTCGGGCGCGTTGCGCCGACGCCGGAAACGGCCAGCCGGTGGTTGCTCACGCCCGGGCGCTACCGCGCGAGCTACCGGAGCGAGGACGGCGTCGAGCGCGCGAGCTACGCCTTCACGCTCGAGCCGCACACGCCGCTCAACGTCGAGCTGGAGTAGGCCCCTTCCCTTGTCCGATAGCTCTCCGTGAACGAGGATCGGGACGAGGATCGCGCATGTTGACTCTTTCGAACAAGCTCGCGCTCGCGGCCGGACTCGGCGCCCCGGCGGGCTTCTGGATGGCCGCCGGCGCCTGTTGAGGCGACCCCAAGCGGATGCTCGGTCTGGGCATCGGAATGGTCGGTACGGTCGCCGTCGCGAACTTCGCGAACGAGGCGCGCGCCAGCGGCGTTTCGCCGTGGGCCTGGATCGCGACCGGACTCGCCGCGCTCGACGCGCTCGCGGCGTTGGCCGTGCTGCTCGGCGTGTTCCCGGCCTGAGCGTGATCGCGCGCGTCTGAAGCTCGGGGCCGTTGTTCCGGCCCGTCGCTCGGAGCCGTGCGTCAGGGCCGCACGATGAACTCGATTGCCGCGCTCAATGTCCAGTTGTTGGGCGCCGCGAAGCCCTGGTCGCGGCCGAACCACTGCGCCTGCACGGTCGTGCCGGGCGGCAGCGTGTAGTACTGGCTCATCCACGTGTTGAAGTCGAGCTGCCACGCGCCGCTGCAGTTGGGCGTGCTCGCCGGCGAGCCGCCGCTGCTCGAGATGGGCGTGCGCTGGCGCGGCGGGACAATGCAGTTGATTCCCCCGCCGAAGGGCAGCGCAGCTCGGCCGCTGATGCCGAAGGTCAGCGCCCCTGCGCTCTGGTTGCGCACGTTCGTCGCGCGCAGCACATAGCCGCTGCTCGCTGCAAGACTGGGGAAGCCGTCAGCGCTGATCGCGGGCGCGCAACCCAGTGAGTTCGTCTTGGCCGTGCAGTAGGTCGTCTGCTGCGTGTCCGGCACAAAGGCGATGCCGTAGTACGACGGGTAGACTTGGCGAACGTGCGTCGCGGTCCAGGTGGACAGGTTGAGGTGGTACAGACCAGAACGGAACTGGTATCCCGCGTTGAGTGGGTGAAAACTGCCCCACAGCTCGCCATTGGAATCCACCGCGAGGTCCCTGAACTCCCCGATCGCGTTGGGGACGACCACACCGGCGATCTGCGTGAGCGCCGCGGTCTGTAGATCGAGCATGTAGAGCTCGACGGGCTGGTTGAGAACCGTAGCGCCGATCCCGTGCGCGATGGCCGAACCGTCGGGGTAGATCGCAATGCAGAAAATGCCGGACCAAGCCGACGACAGTCCGGTGAAGGGGCCGACAAGCACTGAGGCTCCTGTTGCGGGGTTCACCCTGTAGAGCCGGAGCGCATCGGCGTAGTAGTACTGGCCACTCGTGGGGTCGTAGTCCAATGACAGCAACGGGGTTGTGTTGTCGAAACCCGTGAGAACTCCGGGCTGCCAGGATGCGTCGGCTGGATGTATCGAGGCGTACCGATCCGGACCTATCAGTTGAGCCACCGTCAGCAGTCGGCCATCAACGTGCATCAGGCAGCTGAAGTTTGCTGCGCTGTTGGGGAATGTGAGCGTCGACACGGCCCCGGTTGTCGTATTCACTCGATCCAGCAACAAACTGACGCCCGGTTGAATCCGCGCGCCGTAGAGACTCTCCTGTGCAGCAGCAACGCCACGCGAGCCGTGGGCAGCCAGCACAAGGCAACTTAGGGCGAGGAAACGCCGCCCACAGCTTTGGCGCTTCATCGGTACTCTCCCTGCATGTTGCTGCGCAGCAGCTCTGCGGAGAGCGGTCCGCCCGGCGGGACTGCATCATCATCGACGATCAGCCCTTGGAGATTGAAATAGAGGCACGTCTTGAACACCCACGATGGGTCGTTGATGTAGAGAAGCTCTTCGTCGGCGGCCGTGGGATTCACGCCATCAGTCGGGTGCACCCAGACCTCGGCATTGGGCAACGCCGTCGTGATCGGCGGGATGATCTGCGCGGTCGATCGGCCTGCGAGGGCGAACATGGCGATGAACCATGCTACTGCGGCCAGCGAAACGCGTCGGAAGGCCCAAGAGAACGAGGCGCGAGAGCGCGCCGCGGCGAGCGAAGCGAACATGAAAATCCCGCGGCAGCGTCGGCGACTGCGAGCCTGCGCGAAACGCACGCTGCCAGCGCACCTCGCGAGGCGGGAGCGATGCCCGAGCCGTTGCCGCGGTGCGGGCGTCGCCGGCGAAACATCGCCAACCCTTGGAGAAGCATGCCCCCCCAATTCGCGTTCCGTCAAGGCGGATTCTGGGGAGTCCTACGCCACGACTCGCGAGACGCGAATTCGCAGCTACAGTCCCGCGAAGGCCTTCAACTCCGCTTGGTGCGCCGTCACGGCGTCGACCATCGCGCTGATGACCTTGGGAGTCAGGCGGCCGGCGAGCAGCGCGCGTTTGAAGTCCTCGTGCGCTGCGCGGACCGGCGCGCACTCGCTGTCGACGAGGAATGCCACGATCAGGCCAGCTTCGTTGAGCAGCTTGCGACTGGCGTCGCGCTTGTCCGCATCGAGTTGGAACGCGAACACCTGCTCGAGCGGATCGAGGCCGCCCATGCGCGCGATGTTCTCGACCGACCACTTGCGCGCCCACCACGGGTCGCCGCCCTCGCCGACGCTCGCGTCCTTGAAGTAGCGCTCGGCGTAGACCGCGCCGCCGTAGCGCAGCCAGGCGGGGAACTGCTTCTCCGCGAGGTACGCGGCGTAGTACTCGGCCTTGGGGCCGCCGGCGAGCGCCGCCTTCACGGCCTTCGGGCTGGGGTCGAGCGCTTCGACGTACGAGAGCCCCACCGCCAGCCGCGCGGAGTGAACGCCGTACGAGTCGCCGTTGGGCACGTAGGCGTCCCAGTAGCCCACGCCGATGCCGTGCGTGGCGCGCTTGCCATCGCTCGGCGGGAACCAGCTCTCGGCCAGGAAGCCGTAGTGGATCGTGTACAGCCGTCCGCCGTGCGTCGCTCGCCGACGGCCGTCGACGTCGCCGAACGCGAAGCGGTCGTACTGTTCCTCCTCGCGCAGCAGCGCGACCGAGAGCGGCAAGAGCGGTTCGACGCCGAACACGCGCCGCAGGTCGTCGAGCGCGCGGCCCATGTGCTCGATCGCGCGCAGGCCCACATCGCGGTCGCAGGTCGTGTGCAGCTCGATCTCGTGCGTCGGGATGCGCCACATCGAATCGATCGAAGCGTGGCGTTGGTTGGCGCTGGGAAGGTCGAGCCACTCGCCGTCGACGCGCCACAACCCGATGTCGAGCGACTCGACTTCGCGCGGCGCGATCCACTCGAGGTCCTGGCGCGCCCAGCCCTTGGCGAGCTTCTGACGATCCGCGCCGTCGTGCCACTCGCCCGTGGTGGAGTCCTTGCTCAGCCCCTTGGCGAGCATCGCGATCTCCTCGGGGTGCACCCAACCCGTCTTGCGCTTGAGCAGCCCGCGCGCGGGCGCGAGCGCCGGATCCTGGCTCTGCCGATAGCGCTCCGCCGCGGCGCGCGACGGGAACCAGCGATCCCCCACGCGTTCGTGCCCGAGCCCCGCGCGCGCCTGGAGATGATCGGGCTCGACGCGCAGGAGCTTGCGCAGCGCGCAGTCAGCGAGGAACTGCTTCTGCCCGGCCTTCCACACCAGGTGCAGCTCCCACAGCTTGGCGGGATCGACGCCGGCGGTCGCGAGCTCGGCGCGGAACTTGGCGAGGTCTTCGGCGCTCGGCGCGGGCGGACCGCTCACCGGAGGCGGCACGAGGTCGATGTCGAGGCGCGCGGTGTACACGCAGCGCGTGTCGCTCATCCCGTCGCGCAGCCACTCGAGCGCGCTCGCGAGGCTGCGCGTGACCGTGCGCTCCGACTCGACGTCGCCCACGCGCACGCGGATCGGCTTGTCGAGGTCGAGCAGCTCGTCGTTCAGGTGCAGCGACAGACGCCACACGCCGTTGGCGGTGACGCTCACAGAGTTCGTGGCGCGGTCGAGCGCGACCGTCGCGGCTGAATCGAACTCGTACGAGGCCGCGCGCAGCCAGTAGATGCGCGAAGGGAAGGGCTCGCCCGGCACGAGGTTGACCGTGCTCGGCGCGCGGTTGCGCGGGTGCTTCTGCACCCACTCCCACACCTCGCGCTCGCCGCCGGTGGCCGTCGAGCTGATGTGCGCGTACCCGAGCGCGTCCGCCTCGCCCTGGAACTCGGTCGCTCGCGCTCCGCCAGCGATCAGCAGGATCGGCAAATTGGAGAAGTTGCGCGCGCCGAGTTCACCCGGCTCGCCCGAGCGCGTGACGACGCCAGCGAAGCGCTGCGGGCTGTTGTTCGCGGCGGCGATCGCGGCGGGAGCACCGCGGCCGCGACCGACGAGGTAGACGCGGTCGACGTCGACGCTGAAGCGCGAGCTGACGACGCGCAGCACCGTGAGCACGTGGGTCACGCCGCCCGGGCGGCCGGTGACGGCCACCGGCGTCCAGCTCGCGAGCTCGCGCGGCATCGTGGGCGAGACCACGATCGCGTTGTCGCGCACCGCGGCCTCGGTCCAGTGCGTGCGGATGTGATCGGCGGGCTTCTCGTCGAAGTCCGGCAGCGACAGCAGCAGCGGATAGCGCTTGCTCGCGTCGTAGTCCTTGGGCAGGCGCAGCGCGTACTCGAGGCCGGTGTGCACGAACGCGCCCTCGCGCAGGCTCTCCACGAGCACGTTGCCGTCGCGGCGCTTCTCCGCGCGCGCCTGCGCCGCGAGTTCCAGCGCGAGCCCGAGGTCGCCGCTCGACTTCAGCGGGGACCAGCCCGCGGCCTTGCTCTGCGCAGCCGAGATCGCCGTGAGGACTTCCGCGCGCGCATCGTCGACGCCCGCTTGCTGTCCGCGCGCTTCGAAGTAGCGCTCCATGGCCTCGCCGATGGCCGTCAGTTGGTCCGTCGAAGGACGCGCAGCGGGTGCGCCTTGGCGCGCGGCGGCCGAGAAGTTCGCGATGCAACTCGCGACCAGGGCGGCGAGTGCGAGGGAACGAAGCGAGCGGGTGTTGGACTCGGATAGCGAGGGCAAGGCGGCCTCCGGCGGCGTGCTACGAAAAGGACTCGCCCTAGCGCCGAAGCCACACTCGAGTCACGCGCGCGGAGCGGGAAGCGCGCCGGGGCCGCGACGTCGACGGCGGCCCGCTCGATCGGATCGGCCCGGTCTCACCGAGCCGCGCACCGGATCAATCCGGATCAGTGATGGCCAGCGTGGCCGTGCCCGCCGTGCCCGTGGTCGCCGTGCCCGCCGTGGGCTTCCTTGCGCTTGAAGAACAGCTCGTTCATCAGGAACGCGCCGAACACGACCGCGGTCAGTCCGAGAGAAACGACGGCCACGCCGAGGACCATCATGGGGCCGTAGCTCACGAGCACGTCGCGGATCGTTTCCATGTTCATCGCTGGGGGCCTCTCTTGGGGGCGGAGGATTGTGCTGCGGGCGGGCGGCGGCGTCCAGTGCAGCGAGGAGCTGCGGACGCGGGCGCTCAGAGCTTGCGCGCCCAGATGTTGCGGAAGCGGACGGGGTTGCCGTGGTCCTGCAGGCCGATCGGACCCGCCTCTGCGTGCGAGGCGTAGGTCGCGACGTCGCGGTGGCGCGTGGCGCCGAGGAAGGCCTGGTTGTTGTGCACGAGCACGCCGTTGTGGAGCACGGTGACGCGCGCGGGCTCGACCAGCGTGTCGCCCTGGAAGCGCGGCGCGCGGAAGAAGATGTCGTAGCTCTGCCACTCGCCCGGACCGCGCGAGACGTTCACGAGCGGAGGGAACTGGCCGTAGAGCGCGGCCGCGCCGCCGTCGGCGTAGCTCGGGTTCTCGAACGAGTCGAGGATCTGGATCTCGTAGCGCCCCATCAGGAACACGCCCGAGTTGCCGCGCCCCTGAGAGCTCGACTCGACCTTGGCCGGCGACGCCCACTCGACGTGGAGCTGCACGTCGCCGAAGTGCTCGCGCGTCTCGATCGAGCCGCCGCCGTTCACTTCCATGTAGCCGCCCTCGAGCTTCCACGGACAGTCCTTGCCGCCCGCCGTCCAGGCCTTCGCGCTCGAACCGTCGAACAGCACAACGGCGTCCGCCGGCGGCTGCGCGCCGAGGTTCGCGCCCTCCGCGGCGCGCACGACGGCCGGCTGCGGCCGCGCGCTGTCGTGGACCTTCCACGGTTGTCCGGGGAGTTGCGGAGTGTCCGTGTAGCCCGGCGAATCTTGCTGTGCGTTGGGCATCGTGCTCGACGAGAGGTGCAGGAGCGCTGCGATCGATACGGCGAGGAGCTTCATGGGCGCATCATCGCGCGCGCTCGCCTACGATCAACGCCGAGGCGGCCAGACATCCTCGTCGCGGGTCAGGCCAACGCGCCGACTCGACGCCGAGCTGCGCCCCAAGCCTTGCGAGCGTTCGCTTCGACCCGTTCCGCGCCGAATCCCCGCCGCGTGCGCCGGAAGCGTCGGGGTCCGTCGCCGAGCACTCAGGGCTGCTCGTCCGGCCACGGCACGGGCGCGCCGCTCGCCGCGTCGATCGACATCTGCGCGCCCATCTCGCGCAAGCGCTCCCCGAGTTCGTGAGCGAGCTCGCGCACGAGCTCCGGCCGTTGCTGCGACAGGTCGCGCGACTCGCCGAGGTCCGTCTCGAGGTCGTACAGCTCCAGCGCGCGATCCGCGTGGCGGTAGATCAGCTTCCACCGTCCGCGGCGCAGCGCGCTGAACGGCCAGATGCCCGGGCCGCGCACGCCCCAGAAGTGCGGCTGGTGCCAGAGCAGAACGCGCTGCTCATCACCGCGACCGCCGCGCAAGATCGGCTCGAGGTCGAGCCCGTCGCCGCGGGTTGAACGCTGCGGTTCACGCGCGCCCGCAGCGCGGAGCGTCTCGTGCAGATCGGCGCTCGACACCAACGCCTCGCTGCGCGAGCCGGGCGCCGCGACGCCGGGCCAGCGAACGATCAACGGCACGCGCAATCCGCCCTCGTAGCAACTGCCCTTTCCGCTGCGCAGCGGCGCGTTGTGCGTGTGCGGCTCTCCGCCGCGCGCGTGCGCCGAGAGTCCGCCGTTGTCGGAGGTGAACGCGATCAGCGTGTTCCGCGCGAGGTCGAGCTCGTCGAGCGCGCCGAGCAACTCTCCCAGCGCGGCGTCGTAGCTCTCGACCATCGTCGCGTACGCGGCTTCGCGCGCATCGAGGTCGGGGTAGTTCGCGAGGTAGCGCGGATTGGCCTGGATCGGCGCGTGAACCGCGTAGGGAGCGAAGTGCAGGAAGAACGGCGCGCCCGACCGGGCGGCCGACTCGAGTTGCTCGCGCGCGCAACTCGCGAGCACTTCGGTGAGGTAGATGTCCTGCCCGTGCCAGCGCTCGAGCCCCGGCACGTCCCACACGCGATCGCCGCCGCGTCCGGCTGCGCTGAAGTTCTCGCGTCCGTAGTAGCTGCCGGGCCCGCCCGCGCCGTGGCCGGCGACGTTCACGTCGAAGCCCAGACTCAGCGGGTCGGCGCCGCTCGTGCCCACCGCTCCGAAGTGCGCTTTGCCGACGTGGATCGTGCGGTATCCCGCGTCGCGCAGGCGACCCGGCAGCGTCTCGACGCCCGGTTGAACGCCGTCGACGTTCCACTTCGGCGCGAGCAAACCGGGGAACGCCGCCGAGGTGTCGCGGCCCGCGTGGAGCGTCCAGTACGTGATGTGCGAACGCGCTGGCGCGATCCCGGTCAGCAGCGCCGAGCGCGTCGGCGTGCACACGGGCGCTGCGGCATAGGCCTGCGAGAAGCGCATCCCCTCGCGAGCGAGGCGCTCGACGTTGGGCGTGCGGTAGCGTCGGTTGAACTCGGTCGGCTCTGGAGCGAGCGCGACGGACAGGTCCTGCCAGCCGAGATCGTCGACGACCATCAACACGATGTTCGGCGGCGCGACGCGCTCGGATCGAGGCGCGCTGACGCACGCGGCGAGCGCCAGCGCGCTGAACGCTGCGACAGCGAGTGCGAGAGGTGCTGCGGGCGCGTGGATTCGTCGCATGTCGTCGGCGGACGGCGAGCGCGAGCGCCCTGGCGCTCAGCCGACCCCGAGCGCGAACAACTCCGCCGAAAGCGCATCGTAGCGGAGCTGCTGATCCGTGCTGAGCGAACCGAACAGGTCGTTGGTCTCGAAGGGATCGAGCTCGAGGTCGTAGAACTCGTCCGGCGCCCCCGTGCGTCGAATGAGCTTGTAGCGCGCGTCGCGGATCGCGCGCTCGTGGGACGCGAACGGCGGCTGCGCTCCGTTGGGCGAGAACAACTCGGTGTACACCCACGGGCGCAGCTCGAGCGAGGGCTGGCGGAAGTACGGCGTCAGCGAGATCGAGTCCTCGGCGCGACTGGGAACGCGCGCGAGCTGCGCCACCGTCGCGTAGATGTCGGTCGCGGCGACCAGCGCTTGGCACTCGCCGCGGCGGACACCCGGCCCGCGCACGATGAGCGGAACGTTCACGCCGCCCTCGTAGAGCGTGCCCTTGGCGTGCGCCGCCGTGAACGGGTTGATCGAGGCCGCGCCGGGCGTCCCGTTGTCGCCGAGGAAGAACACGTAGCTGTTGGGACTCGCCGCGTCGACCGCGGCGATGAGCTCGCCCAGCTTCACGTCCAGCGACTCCACCATCGCGCGCGCCAATCGACGGTCGTTCGAGTTCGCCGTCGCGCCTTCGCACCAGGTCGTCGAGCAGGCGCCGACCGGACACAGGCTCGTCGGCGGAAGGTGGAAGGGCGAGTGCGCCGCGTTGTAGTTGAGCACCACCAGCCACGGCTGGGGCAGCGCTGCGATCTGAGCGATGGCTTGATCGGTGAACTCGATCGTCGTGTACGCGTTCGAGAGCGAGCTCTGTCCGTCGACGACGCGCTGCCAGCTCGAGTAGTCGCTCACCGCGCCGCGCAGGAAGCCGTCGAAGTGTTGAAAGCCGCTGTCGTTGGGATGCAACGGACCGTCGGCGCCGGAGAGGTGCCATTTGCCGATGCAAGCGCTCGAGTAGGACGTGAGCAGCTCGGGCAAGGTCGTCTCGGCGAGCGAGAGTCCGCTCTCGTTGTTCTCGACGGTGTTGCCGATGCCCGTGCGGAAGCCGTGTCGGCCGGTGAGCAGCGCGGCGCGCGTCGGAGAGCACACCGGGCAAGCCCAGGCGTTGCGGAACAAGAGGCCGTCCTGCGCCAGCGCGTCGAGGTTCGGCGTGCACGGCGCCGCAGCCGATTCGCCGTAGGCGTTGACCAGATCGACGCCGACGTCGTCAGCGACCACGATCAGGATGTTCGGCCCCAGCCACGGCGACGCTTGGACGACGCCAGGAGTGCTGGCGAGCTGGAAGGCGTGCGCAGGACCTTCGAGCGCGAGCGCGGCGGAGCAGGCGAGAGCGGCGAGTGCGAGTTGGGGCTCCATGTCGGGCGCGCTTCAACCTCGCGCCGCCGGCTTGGTTTCGCGCGCTCGCCAAGCTTCGCGGCGACGGCTCGAATGGCCCGCGGCGCTGCTTGCGTCGGTTCCGTGCGGAACCGAGCGGCCCAGCCTGGGTTGCGCGCTGCTCCATGAAGCCCCTCATCAACGCCCTCCGCGTCCCCGTGCTCGCCGCCGCGCTGTGCGTCCCCGCGCTCGCGCAGCTCACGCCGACTCACGCCGACCTCGTGTACGCCGTCGTCGGGCCGACGCCGCTGCGTCTCGACCTCTACCTCCCGGCCGGCGCGCCGCAGCCGCGCCCGACGCTGATCTTCATCCACGGCGGCGGCTGGTCGGGCGGCGACAAGGCGCCGATCCCGCAACTGTGCGCGCTCGCGTTCAATCAGGGCTTCGCCGTCGCGAGCATCAACTACCGGCTCACTTCGCAGGCCGCGCAGTTCGCGCCCGAGCCGGTGACCTTTCCGGCGCAGATCCACGACGTGAAGGGCGCGGTGCGCTGGCTGCGCGCGAACGCTGGAACGTTCGGTCTCGACCCGACGCGCTTCGCGAGCTTCGGAACCTCGGCGGGCGGCCATTTGTCAGCGCTGCTCGCGACCTCAGGCGGCTCGCCCGAGCTCGAAGGCGCCGTGGGCGGCAACGTCGGCTTCTCGAGCCGCGTGCAGGCCGCGATCGACTTCTTCGGGCCGACGGATCTGATCCAGATGCAGCTCGACGTGCTCAACCCGCCGGGCAGCACGATCGATCACGACGCGCCGACCTCGCCCGAGTCGCGCCTCGTCGGTTGGAGCCTCGCCGGTCAGGGCATGGGCGACATCCGCGCCAACTTGACCAATCCCGCGGCGCCGTATCCGGCGCTGGTGGAGCTGTCGAACTGGGCCAACCCGATCACCTGGGTCGACGCCGGCGATCCGCCGCTGTTCATCGGCCACGGAACGAACGACACCTCGGTGCCGGTGCGACAGAGCACGCGCCTGTCCGCGGCGCTGTTCGCAGCGGGCGTCGAGCACGACTTCCGCGCCGTGCCGCTCGCCGGACACGGACTGGGCGGAGCGATCAACGACGTGGGCGTCGCGTTCCTGCGCGCGAAGTTGATCGGACCCGATCGGCCGAGCGTCGGGACGCCGCTGTGCGCCGGCGATTCGTCGCTGGACGCGTGCCCGTGCGGCAACGAGAGCTTCGACGGAGCGAACACGGGCTGCACGCACTCGCTGTTCGTCGGCGCCAACCTCAACGCCGTCGGCGCGCCGAGCGTTTCGAACGACACGCTCGAACTCCGCGCGGACAGCATGCCCAACGGCACGGTGTTGTTCTTCCAAGGAGCGGTGTTCCTGCCCGCCGGCTCCGTGCTCGACGACGGAGTGCGCTGCGTCGGAACGCCCGTCACGCGACTGGGGACGAAGTTGACCGTCCAGGGCTGGGCCAGCTATCCCGCGCCGGCCGACGCGCGCGTGTCGGTGCGCGGCGGAGCGAACGCGGGCGACACGCTGTACTACCAGGCCTGGTACCGCGACTCGGCGCCGCACTGCACGGCGTCGACCGCCAACCTGACCAACGCGCTGACGATCACCTGGACGCCCTGAGCGGCGCGCCGCTCGCGCGCTTCAGCGGCTCGGATCAGCTCACACTGACGCGCAGTCGCAGCGTGTGCGTCGCGCCGGGTGCGAGCTGCACGGCGTCTTCGCCGACGTTGCCGCTCTCGACACACAGGAAGTGCGCCCAATCCTCGGCCCCGAGGTCCGCGAAGCGGCGCGCGCCCTCGATCCAGGGGTTCCACACGATCGTCGAGCGCGAGTCCTGCTTCTCGATGCGCAGCGTGCGGCCGTGGACGATGTCCTCGATCTCGCACGCCGCGTCCGTGCCGGGGAACACGCCGTCGATCGGGCCGCTGAAGCTCAGCGCGGCTTGCGGCGTGCGCTTCTCGCGGAAGGCGTCGAGCTTGTCGAGGTAGCGCGCGCCCTCCAGCCCGCGCAGCGAGATCGCGCGCACGTCGCCGACCTGGAAGTAGCTGTGCAGCGCTTCCTCGAAGCGCATCGGAGCATCGCCACGGTTGGTGACGTGCAGCGCGAGGTCCAAGTGCTCGCCGAGCGTCGCCTCGAGTCGCAGCGCGAAGCGTTGGGGCCAGAGCGCGCGCGTCGAGTCGTCGTCGACGAGTTCGAGCACGACGTTCGTGGCGCTCTCGCCGACTTCGCTCGCGAGCACCGTCCACGGCATGCGCCGCGCGAACCCGTGGGCGCCGCGGCCGCGCTGCTCGGGATCGTCGCCGAACCAAGGGAAGATCACGGGGATGCCGCCGCGGATCGCCTGCCCGGGCTCGAAGCGAGCCTTCTGAGCGACGAAGAGCACTTCCGAGCCGTCGTGGCGCCAGCGCACCACGTGAGCGCCCTGCGCGCAGAGCTCGCCGTGCGAACTGCGGATCCAGGCTGACGCCTTCGACGCTTCCATCTGCGCGCGCCAGCGTACCGGATCCGCCCCATCCGCGGCGCGGCTACCTGCAGCGGTTCACCAGGCGGGTGAAGCTCCCCTGCGAGTTGAGCACGACCAGGTCGAAGTCGCTGTCGCGCTCGAGGTCGCTCGCGCGGACGACGAGCGGCTGGGGACCGACTCCGAAGCTGTGCGTCCAGGTGAACGATCCCGCGTCGTTGCGAAGGAGCGCGACGCGGTTGCGCGCGAAGGCGACTGCGGCGAGGTCCTTGTCACCGTCTCCATCGAAGTCCGCGGCGCACACGGTGTTGACGCCGGCCCCCACGTCGACGAGCTGCGCAGGAGCGAATCCGCCGCCCGCGAGTTGCGTGTGCAGCGCGACGCGCCCGACGGTCGAAGACAAGCACGCCACGGCCACGTCGAGATCCCCGTCGCCATCGAAGTCCGCGGTGGTGATCCCCATCGGGACATCGCCGGTCGCAAAGCGCTGCACGGGAGCGAACCCACCGCCCGGCGCACCGCGCAAGAGCGCGAACTCATCGCTCAACGGGCAGGAGAGCACGAGGTCGACCGAGCCGTTGCGATCGATGTCCGCGGCGGTGATACGGGCGGGACGCTGCCCGATCGGATACGACAACGGCGGCTGGAATCCCCCGCCGGGAGAGGCGAGGACGACGCTCACGTCGTTGCTTCCGCCGTTGGCCGTGGCGAAGTCCGCACGGCCATCGCCGTCGAAATCGGCGGCGGCGACCGACTCGGGCGAGATGCCCGTGTCCAGGGGTGGCTGGGCGGAGAAGGTCAGCGCGCCGGAGCCGAGGAACACGTGGGCGCGGCTGGTGTTGTTCGCCGTCACGACGAAGTCGCGCCGACCGTCGCCGTCGAAGTCTGCGACGGCCACCGCCGAGGCGAACGTGCCGATCGAATAGCTCGTCAAGCCGCTGAAGCCAAAGCTCGCGGACCCGCGGCGCACCGACACGCCATCGCTCGAAGCGGCCGTCATGACGATGTCACGGAGCCCATCGCCGTCGAAGTCGGCTAGTGCGAAGTCGGTCCCGCCGGAGACCGAGGGGTGCCAGGTGCTGCGCGCCTCCAAGAGCTCTTGAGGGTCTGCGACCAGCGCATGGCCGGCGATCGAGTCGGTCAACACGAGCTCGGGGCGACCGTCGGCGTCGAGGTCCAACGCGCCGAAGCGTCCGGCCTGGTCCACGCCGAACGGCGCACCTAGGAAGTAAACGAGCGTGGCGCCGGTGTTCTCGTACAGGTGGACGCGACCGCCGCCGAGCGCGGCGACGTCGAGCACGCCGTCGGCGTTCCAGTCCACGCTCACGACGCGTCGACAGCCCGCGAGGAATCCCAGACTCTGCGAAGGGGCGAACAGCGTCGAGCCGTTGTTGCGCAGCCAACCGAGCTGGTTGCCCGCGTCGCAGGCGACGACCAAGTCCAAGTCCCCGTCCGAGTCGACATCGAGCGCGTCGACGCCGCTGGGCTGGGCGGCGGTCGTGCTCGTGCTGGCCAGCGCCAGCGCCCCCGAGCCGTTGTTGCGGAACACCCACACCGCGTTGGATCCGTGCAACGCAACCGCGACGTCGACGTCGCCGTCGCCATCCAGATCGGTGGCGCGCAGCGCGCTGGGCGCTCCCGACAGCGAGTACGTGATCGGCGCACTGAACACGCCGCCGCTGTTCAACCAAACTTGCAGGCGATACCCGGTCGGACCGTGCGTCGAGAGCGCGAGCAGGTCGGGCGTCGCGTCGCCGTCGAGATTGGCGGCCGTGAGCTCGGCTGAGCTCTGCGCGGCGGGGAGGCTCGCCAGAGGCGTGAACGCGCCGCCCACCCAGCGCATCAGTTCGATCGAGGTCGCGCCGAACAGCGCTACGGCCAATTCGATGGCGCCGTCACTGTCGAAGTCCGCAGCGACAAGCGAGCGCGGCGCCGGGCCCACGGGAACGGCTTGAGCGGGCGCGAAGGCGGCGCCGCGCCGCAGCAGGAGCGTGAACGCGCCCCCGAACTGCTCCCCCAGGGCGAGGTCCGTATCGCCGTCGCCATCGAAGTCGGCGCCGCTCCAACCGACCGGGGATCCGAACACCGGAAGCGCCAGGGGCTGAAAGGCCCGCGCCAGATCGCACGCAGCGGGGCGCGCGAGCGGTGAAACGGGTCCGCCGACTGTGGGTGGTGCGTTGGGTTGGATGCTCACCTGAGCGGGGGATGCGCCGGCGCACATCACCATCGCCGCGCAACTTCCACTCAGCCGCCACATCGCTTGCCTTCGGTCTCGACGCACTTGAGTCCTTCTCTCTGTCGTTTGCTGGCCGCCAGACGCGAATGTCGCGCGCCTTGGATTCCACGGCGACGGGGTAGGGATGGGCTTACCGAACACTCGCAGGCGCGGAGAACCCAGTGCTGACGAGCTTGCCCACTTCGAGCGGCTCGATGACAATTTCGACCTCCTACCGTTCGCGCCCCATTTCCCCCGGCAGCAAGTCCCCCCGATGCGCTCCTCGATCCGCACCGCCCACGTCCTCCTCATCGCCACGGCCGCTGCGTCCATCGCCAGCGCGCAGAGCTTCGACTTCGCGCTCCAGGGCGCTCTCAGCTCGACCAACATCGGGGCCAACTTCACCATCGACCTGCCCAGCACGGGCATCGGCGACTTCGACGCGACGAACAACCCCGCGGGAACGAGCACGTGCACGAGCCTCTTCGGCGCGTGCAACAACACCTCGATCGCGTTCACCAACTCGCTGGAGATCGCCAGCTCGTTCGCGGGCTCGCCCTCGGGCTCGTTCGCCGCGAGTGTCGACGCCGCAGCCGGAGTCGCAGTCGTGTCGGGCTTCATCGCCAGCCCGCTCGGCAGGGACAGCGGCGGCGCCGACCTGACGCTGAACCTGCTCTACAACACCTTCCGCACGACCCAGCCCAACTCCCTGTTCGTCGGCGGCTTCAACCTGCCGCTGCCGCTGGGCCAGGTGACGGTCGACAACCTCTTGCTCGTGCAGAGCGCGGATGCGGCCGGAGTGCTGACGCCGACCGCCGTCGCCGACGTCTACGACTTCACCGCGGTGCTGCCGACCGACCTCTCGTTCGACATCGACTTCCTCGGCTCGGCGACGAAGGTGGGGCCGCTGCCCTTCCCGCTGCCCGTCGTCGGTGTGCTCGACCTGCGCAACTCGGACGCGCTGCTCACGCTGAGCGTCGACTCGAGCGGCAAGCAGACCATCCCCGACCCGCTGGGCGGACAGACCTTCGAGGACATCCCGCTGGGACTGCCGACGATCCTGCCGCCGGGCTCGGTCGCGAACCTCGTGTTCGACATCACGCCGGGCGACCTGGCGCTCAGCTTCCTCACCGACCTCGACTGGTCCGCGCTCGGAACGCCGGTGTGCGAAGCGTCGAACTACTGCGTGAGCACGCCGAACACCTACTCGAGCGGCGCGCTGATCCAGGCCGGCGGCTCGAACTCGATCGCCTTGAACAGCTTCACGCTCAGCGCGAACGGCGTTCCGCCCGGACACGCCGGGCGCTTCGCGTTCTCGACCCGGCAGACCCAGATCCCGTTCGGCGACGGCGTCCTGTGCCTCGGCAACCCGGTGCGCCGCTTCCCGATCGTGTGGGGCGACGCGAACGGCGCCGCGAGCTACGACGTCGACTTCAACAACACCTCCCAGCCCGGCTACCTGATCACCGCGGGTTCGACCTGGAACTTCCAACTGATCTTCCGCGATCCGCTGGGCGGCCCGCTGACCTTCAACACCTCGGACGCGGTCAGCGTGACGTTCTGTCCGTGATGGGAACGCGCGGCTCGAGCGCCGCTGAGCTTGCTCTGATCTGAACGGCCTGGGCCGGCTGCTCATCGAGAGCGGCTGGCCCAGTCTGCTTCTGGCGCGCGCTCAGACGTACTCGATCGGATCGACGAGACCTGCAGCGCGGAATCCTGCGAGGCGCAGTTGGCAAGCGTCACAGCTTCCGCAGGCGAGCCAGCGCTCGCCGCGGCGCTGCGGGTCGTAGCACGAGTGCGTGAGCGCGAAGTCGACGCCCAGTTCGACGCCGCGGAGCACGATCTCGCGCTTGCTCATGCGCACCAGCGGCGCGCGCAACTCGAGGCGCTCTCCACGCTCGGCGCCGGAGGCGGTCGCGAGTTGCGCGAGGGCTTGGAAGGCCGCGAGGAACTCCGCGCGACAGTCGGGATAGCCCGAGTAGTCGATGGCGTTGATGCCCAGGTAGATCGCGTGAGCGCCGACCAGCTCGGCGTAGCCCAAGGCGATCGAGAGGAACACCGTGTTGCGCGCAGGCACGTAGGTCGACGGAACGCCGCGGCCGATCTCGGCCTCGGAGCGGAGCTTGGGCACCGCGATGTCGTCGGTGAGCGCCGAACCGCCCAGCGCGCGCAGGTCCACGCTCACCACGCGTTGCTCGCGCGCGCCCAGCGACTGTGCGACGCGCGCAGCGGCCTCGAGCTCGCACGCGTGACGCTGGCCATAGGCGATCGTGAGCGCGTAGCACTCCATCCCGTCGGCGCGCGCCTGCGCGAGCGACACGGCCGAGTCCATGCCGCCGCTGAGCAGGCAGATCGCGCGCGGAGAGGTCGCTGTGGGGTTCACGAGGCGGGACGATATCGTCGCCGCATGGGTCCCGACGACGATCGGCGCATGCGCATCCTCGCGACGGTCGACGCCATTCCGCGCGGACGGGTGGCGAGCTACGGCCAAGTTGCGGCGGAGGCCGGACTGCCCGGGCGCGCGCGCCTCGTCGGACGCTTCCTGCGCGAGTTGCCGACGGGCGCGAGACTGCCCTGGCACCGCGTGGTGCGCTCGGACGGCGCCATTGCCGATCGCGGAGACCGCGCGGCCAGCGCTGAGCAGCGCCGCCGCCTCGCCCGCGAAGGCGTCGTGCTCGACTCCCGCGGCCGCGTGCCGCGCCAGCGCTTCTGGAGCGCGTGACGCGGGCGCGCGAGTTCCGCTCGCTCCCAGCCTTGTCGCCACCGGCCCCCGACCTACAGTGATGGGCTTGTGGAGGTCCAATCCAACTCCACCGGAGCGAGATACGTGAGCCTGTTCAGCAAGAGCGCAACCACCACCCCGGCCCAGATCCTCGACGCCCTGCGCCAGGTGCAGGACCCCGACCTGCACCAGGACATCGTCACCCTGGGCTTCGTGAAGAAGCACGAGATCGAGAACGGCGTGGTGAGCGTGACGATCAACCTCACGACGCCGGCCTGCCCGGTGAAGGATCAGCTCAAGGCGCAGGCGGAAGGTCTGCTCCGTGCGCTTCCCGGCGTGCGCGAGGTCAAGGTCGAGATGACCGCGGTGAACTCGAACGCGGCCTCGGGACCGCCGCGCGTGCTCGCGCCGCAGGTGCGCCACATCGTGGCCGTCAGCTCGGGCAAGGGCGGCGTCGGCAAGAGCACGGTGGCCGTCAACCTGGCCGTGGCGCTCGCGCAGACGGGCGCCAAGGTCGGCTTGCTCGACTGTGACGTCTACGGCCCCGACATCCCGATGATGATGGGCCTCGAGGGCTCGCCCGAGCAGGTCGGCCGCAAGCTCCTGCCCAAGGTGCGCCACGGCGTGAAGACCATGTCGATCGGCTACTTGCTCGAGGCCGACAAGCCGGTCGTGTGGCGCGGCCCGATGGTCCACAAGCTGATCGAGCAGTTCCTCGGCGACGTGGAGTGGGGCGAGCTCGACTACCTGCTCGTCGACATGCCGCCGGGCACCGGCGACGCGCAGCTCTCGCTCGCGCAGATCGTGCCGCTCACCGGCGCGGTGCTCGTCACCACTCCGCAGGCGGTGTCGACCTACGACGTGGGCAAGGCCATCGCGATGTTCCGCCAGGTGAACGTCGAGATCCTCGGCCTGGTCGAGAACATGTCGGGCTTCGTCGTGCGCGGGCAACTCGCGGGAGCGAGCGCCGGCCAGTCGATCAGCCTCGACGTCGGTTCCGGCCCGCAGCAGGCCAAGACCGACGAACAAGGGCGTTTCCAGGCGGTGTTCAACCTGTTCGGCGCGGGCGGCGGCGAGATGCTCGCGAAGCGCCACTCGTTCCCCGTGCTCGGTCAGGTTCCGCTCAACCCGTCGGTGCGCGTCGGCGGCGACAGCGGCGATCCCGTCACCGTTGCTGATCCGAGCTCTCCGCTCGCGCAATCGTTCCGCGAGATCGCGGGCCGCGTGGCGCAGCGCGTCGCGATTCGCTCGCTGCAGTCGCTGCCGATCCTGCAGTAGCGGATCGAGCGCTCGACCCACGGTCGAGACTAGTCGCATAGCATGAGCGGGCGGCGTCACTGGACGTCGCCCGCTCGCTATTTGGCGCCCTCGCAAGGAGGCCTTCATGCTCGCATCCCATGGGCAGTTCGCTCGCAGTCTCGTTCCCACAGGCGCGCTTCTCCTCGGCGCGCTCGCTCCCGCACTCCCGGCCCAGACCGCCGAACTGCAGCAGAGTTTCGAGGTCTGGAACGTCCGACACGGCGGCCAGTGGCGACTGGTGTCCGACGCACAGGCGCAGTTCGCGCGCTGCCTGTGGGGCGGCGCCGCGCCGACGGCGGTGAAACCCGAGAGCGACGCCGAGTTCTTCGCGCTCGCGCGCTCTGTGCTCGACTCGACCGTCGCCATCCACGGCGTCGACAGCTCGACGTTGCTCGACGACGACGTCCTGCTGCTCCCGCTCGCGCACGCGGGGAGCACCGACAAGGTGCGCGTGCGCTTGCGACAGGCGCTGGGCGGTCTCGAGGTCGAACAGTCCTACGTGAACCTGCTGTTCACTCGCGGCGGAGCGCTGCTCTCGCTCGACACGCAGGCGCTGCCCGCGACGCACGAATTGACGCCGCGCGATGCGCTGCTCGACGTCGAACAGGCGCGCGCGCTCGCACGAGCGGAATTCGCACGCGTGACCGGCGGCGCGCCGAGCTGGATCGGCGCCGAACGCGAGTTCGTGAAGGCCGTGGTGCGCGGAGGTGAGCGCGTGGCCGTGCGCGCCTGGGCCGTGAGCGCGCGCTCCGAGCGCGAAGGCGCGTTGCACGCGGCGTTCGAGGTCCAGCTCGACGCCAGCAGCGGAGCGGTGCTGGAGCTCCGCTCGCTCGTGCACGACTTGGACGTCTCGGGCACGGTCCGAACGATGGCGACGCCCGGCGCGGCGCCCGATGTCGCGACGAATCCGCCCGCGTCCCAGCTGCTGCCGCATGTGGAGGTGGCGAGCTCCTCGGGCAACGCAACCACCGACGCCAACGGCAACTTCAACATCATCGGCGCCAGCGCGCCGTTGCAGGTGACCATCAAGTACCTGGGCCCGTGGTGCAACTCGCTCCACAGCGGCGGGGTCAGCTACACGTTCACCACGACACTCAACGCGCCCAGTGGGAACCAGGTGCTCCTGAACCCCAGCAGCGTGCCTGCCGACACCGCTCTGGCCAACTCGCACCTGTGGGTCGGCCGCGTGCACGACTGGCTCAAGGCGGTGAATCCGGCGGACACGACTCCCGACTTCCAGGCGCGCTCGAACGCCAACATCGCGGGCGCGTGCAACGCGTACTACACGGTCTCGCCGACGCCCTCGATCAACTTCTTCTCCGCCGGCTCGATCCCCGGACTGGTGTGCACGAACATGGCTTTCTCGAGCGTCGTCGCGCACGAGCTGGGTCACTGGCTGAACGACCGGTACGCCAGCGGCAACGGTCCGGACGGAATCGGCGAGGGCCTCGCGGACGTCTACGCGATGTACGTGCTCGACACGCCCACCGTCGGCGAGGACTACTGCGGCCCCGGCTGCTTCGTGCGCTCAGGCTTGAATACGCGACAGTTCTGCGGCGACAGCAATCCTGGTTGCCACGGAGAGGTCCACCGCGACGGCGAAGTGTTGATGGGAGCGCTCTGGAAGGTGCGCGCGCGCATGAAGGTGACGCTGGGATCGAGCGCGGGTTCGATGGCGGCGGACGCGCTGTTCAGCGCCTGGCTCAACGGCTACGACGACACCGGCATCAACTCGTTGATCGAGATCCACTACCTGACGCTCGACGACGACGACGGGAACATCAGCAACGGCACGCCGAACTTCCTCGACATCGACGGCGGCTTCCGCGATCAGGGCTTCCCTGGCGTGCAAGCCTCGCTGTGCGGGAACTTCGTCAACTACTGCACTGCGGGCACGACGACCGGCGGCTGCGTGCCGACGATGAACTTCGCGGGCTCGCCCAGCGCGACCGCGACCTCGGGCTGCGTGCTCTCGGTCAACTCGGTCGATGGACAGCGCACCGGCCTGATCTTCTACGGGGTGAGCGGCCGCGTCGCGTTCCCGTGGAGCGCCGGCAGCACGAGCTGGTTCTGCGTGAAGTCCCCGGTGCAGCGCACCTTCGTGCACAACTCGGGCGGCAATCCCGGCTTCTGCAACGGCAACTTCTCGGTCGACTGGAACCAGTTCCGAGCGACCTACCCCGGAGCATTGGGCAGTTCGATCGCCCCGGGCACGAAGGTCCAGACCCAGGCATGGTTCCGCGATCCGCCGGCGGTGAAGACCACCAACCTCTCGGACGCGATGGAGTTCACGGTGTGCCCGTGACGCGAGCGGCGCCGCGCTGGCCATTTTCGCGTGCGGCGCCGTTTCTGCCCTGACGAGGCGCGCGGAGCGGAGCGATCGATTCCGCCCGGACGCCAGCAGCTCACCGGCAGCCGCCGTGACGCGCAGCGGACTCGAAGGCAGCGCACGTTGTGTGAGCTTGGTCCGAGAATTGTGAAGCGCGGCGCCGCGCGCGGGCCGTCACGCCCGTCGGAACCTACACTGTCGCGGCTCGACTTCGCGGTTCGCCTTTCGGGTGGACCGGTCGCACCGCACCCGCTGCGACGGCAGCCGGACGAACGAGATCACTCAACACCATGCAACGTCGACTCACGCTAGCGCTCACCCTGTTCACCCTCCCCTGCCTGGCGACACCGCTGGCGCCCGCCGACGCCGTCAAGTTCGGCCCGAAGGCAGGCGCGGTGCTGCAGCGCGTCTGGACCATCTCGAACAAGGCCTCGTTGGACGACATGCAGGTCTCCGTCGGCGGCAACCCGCAGCCGATGCCCGGCGACATGGAGATGAGCCAGACGATGGACACCGAGATCCACGTCACCGACACGTTCGTGGAGCTGCGCGCGGGCGCTCCCAAGGTGCTCAAGCGCACCTTCGACAAGCTCTCGGGCGCCGGTTCGGTGTCGATGTCGATGGCGCAGATCGGCGACAACTCCACCGACATGTCCGCCGAGAGCAAGCTCGAGGGCAAGACGGTCAAGTTCTCCTGGAACGAGGAGGACGGCGCCTATGACGTCGCCTACGACGAGGGCGAGGGCGACGGAGAGTTGCTCGAGAAGCTGGTCGAGGACATGGACCTGCGCGACGTGCTCCCCACCGAAGAAGTCTCGGCCGGCTCGACTTGGGAGCCCTCGCCGAACGCGCTGCGCGGACTGATCGCGCCGGGCGGCGGCCTCGCGCTCGTGCCGAAGACGGCCGAAGGCGGAGCGAGCTCCATGGGCATGGGGATGGAGCGCACGGGCGACCTGGCGAGCATGCTCAACGAAGAGTTCGAGGGCAAAGTCCAGGCGGAGTACCTGGGCCTGCGCGAGGTCGACGGCGCGAAGTACGGCGAGATCAAGCTGACCTTCGAGATCTCCACCAGCGCCGACCTCACCGACGAGGTCGCCGGGCTCGCCGAGGAGATGCCCGAGGGCATGGGCTCGATGGAAGTCGATCACCTCGACATCGAGTTCTCGTGGAGCGGCGAAGCCACGATCCTGTGGAACATCGAGGCCGGCCACGTCGCCAGCGCCGAAGCCCACGGCGATCAATCGATGCGCGTCGACTCGGGCATGAAGATGTCGATGGGCTCGCAGACCATGAACATCGAGACCTCGATGGAGATGTCCGGCAAGGTCGATTCGAAGCTCAAGGTCACGCGCGAGTGACCGCTTCGCAGCGCTGAGGGAGAGGCTGCATGCGTCAGACGATTTGCGCCATGTTGCTGGCGGCGTTCGCACTGGGAGCGGGCGCCGCCAGCGAAGCATTGACGGACGCCCGCGCGCTGGCCGCCTCGGGCAAGTGGGCCGAAGTCGCCAGCCGCCTCGAAGAGCACCTGCGCTTCGAAGTCGCCTCGCCCGAGGTCGACGACCTCCTGGGGCAGGCGCTGGCCAAGTTGGGCCGCAAGGACGAGGCCGCGTTCCACTTCGACCGGGCGTTGCGCGCAACGCCCGAGAGCGACAAGGAACACCCGCGCATCAAGAAGCGACTGATCGAAGTCGACTCGTTGACGACGCGACGCGACGCCGCGCTGGTCAAGGCGACCAAGCTCCTGTTCGAGAGCGCGCGCTCGCTGCACGAGGGCGGGCACGTCGAACGCTCGCTGGCGATCCTCGAGCGCCTGCGCCCGATCGCGCGCGGCGCCGAACTCGAAGAGATCTCCAAGCTCGCCGACTCGATCCGCTCGGCGACCGAGAAGGTCGACCTCGACAAGGCCGGCGACGGCGAACGTCCCGCGGGCGGCTGGCCCGAGTTCAAGTTCGAGAGCGAGCGCTACATCCTGCGCGCCGACCTCGAGCCGGCGGTGACCGAGAAGCTCGGCCGCACGATGGACGAGATCTTCGAGTTCTACGTGAAGATCTACTTCGACGGCGATCGCTCGCGGCTCGACGCGCGCAAGGCCACGATCTTCGTGCACTCCTCGCACGAGGACATGGGCAAGAGCTGGGGCGGCGACGGGCAGGTCCCGGGCGGCTGGTGGTCCCCCAGCGAGTGGCAGGTGCACTGCTACGACACGCGCGGCGACGCGGGCACGCTCGACGAGATGCTCGAGACCTTGTTCCACGAGGCCAGCCACCAGTTCATGACGATGCTGGCCGGCGGCGGCGGGACACCCGCGTGGCTCAACGAAGGCACGTCGAGCTTCTTCGAGGGCGCAGTCGCGATGGCCGACGGCAAGGTGCTGTGGCCCGACGCCGCGATGAGCCGACTGCTCTCGCTCAACGCGATGCTGAGCGGTCAACGCCTGGGCGGCTCGACGCCGAGCTTCCTCGACGTGATCTCGTACAACAAGCCCGGCTCGTACGCGCCCGAGTACTACCCGTGGGGCTGGGGCCTGGTGTACTTCCTCCAGCAGTACGAAGACCCCGCCACGCTCGAGTACAGCTACCGCCCCAAGTACATCGAGTACCGCGACGAGGTCATCAAGCGCCGCACGGACCCGCGCGAGGCGTTCGAGAAGATCTTCGTCGGAACCGGCAAGCACACGACGATCGCCGCGTTCGAGACCGAGTGGAAGCGTTGGATCCAGCAGACGATCTACCCGCTCCACGTCGGCGCCCAACGGCGCGAACTGCGCATGGCGCTGGTGGAGCGTTGTCTGAAGGCTGCAGCGACCGCGGCTGGCGACAAGAAGAAGGCCAAGGTCACCGAGGAGGAACTGCTCCTGCGGGCGTTGGGCCACATCGAGTACGTGCGCGCGAGGATCGACGGCCCCGACAAGCCGGATCCGTCGCTGCTCCTGCTCCAAGCTGATGTGTTCGAGCGCGTGGGACGCGCGCCGTCCACGGCGCCGCTGCTCGAGCAGTTGCTCGAGATGGCCGGCGACGGGCGCTGGGAAGCCAGTGAGGACGACCTCTCCAAGCTCGAGAAGCGCCTGGCGAAGCTCGACGCGAAGAACGCGGCGCTGCGCATGGCCAACGCGCGCGCCAAGGGACTCGCTCGCAGCGCGCTCGAACTGGTCGACGCGTACGAGAAGGCCAAGACCCCGCTGCTCCTGCGCAGCTACAGCTTCGCGAGCGCCATCTCGGCCGCGCTCGGCGATCAGGAGGACCTCAAGGCGCGCACCGAGGCGTTGCGCGCGCGCGCGAGGGAAAGCGGCCTGCTGCGGGGCGCGACCTACAAGCTCGCCGGACCCGACGGAACCTGGCGCACGATCTTCACGAACGCGGAGAAGCACTTCGACGCCGCGCCCGACCGCATCTCGATCGCTGGCGTGCGCCCGGTCGGACGGCTGTGCTCGGCGACGCCGATCAGCGGCGAGTACGAGGTCCGCGCGCGCCTGACCCGCGTCGGCGAATGCGCCGTGAGCACGCACCACGGCCTGATCGTGTCGGGCACGACCAACGGCGACTGGCTGGTGGTCACGATCGACAACGGCGGCAAGCTGTGGCTCAAGCGCATCCTGTTCGGAACCGGCACCGGCGTCAGCGACACGAACGTGGCGTTCTTGAACCTGCCCAGCGTCCCGCCTCCGGACCAGCCGTTCGAGTTCACCGCGCACGTCACGCCCACGGGCTCGATCGAGGTCAAGATCGGCGAGGACGGGCCCTACCCGTTCCAAGCGCCGCTGGCCATTCCGGCGATCGGCTACGTCGGCGTGTACGTGAAGTACGGCGACCTGCTCGTCGAGAACGCCGTGATCGAAGTGCTGCCGTGAGCGCCGGCGCGCGATCCCGATGAGCACGCCGCCGCGCTACGCCGCGAGCCGTCCGTTCCCGCCCTACGCCTACCTGCCCGGCGCGCATCCGCACCCGACCGGCGATCCGGCGGGACACTCCTACACCGGCGCGCCCGAGCCGGCGGCGGCGTACCACTTCGCGCGCGACTGGGAGGACAACGACGACTACCTGTTCGGCGTCGACCTCTACAACGCGGGCTTCCTGTGGGAGGCGCACGAGGCCTGGGAAGGACTGTGGCACTCCGCGAAGCACGACGCGCTGCAGGCCGAGTTCCTGCAGGGACTCATCCAGTGCGCGGCGTCGGCGCTCAAGGTGCGCATGAACCAGCCCGCAGGCGTGGTCAAGCTCGCCGGCCACGGGCTAGGGCGACTGTCGCGCGTCGCCGATCAGGCGGGAGCTGAGTTCATGGGGCTCGACGTGCGCGCGTTCGTCGACGCCTTCCGCGAGTTCGCCGAGTCGCAGCCCAGCGACTGCGATGCGCGCCCCCGCATCGAGCTGACGAGCTGACGAGCTACTCGTCGCGCGCCTCGAACCAGGCGCGGAGCATCGCGCGCACCAGCCGCGCCTGAACGCGCGAGGGCACGTCGGCGGCCGGCGGAACGTGCAGGAACAGCGCGGGAATTCCGTGCTCGGCGCCGACGCTGAGCAGCGCGTGGAAGGTGCGCTCGCACACGTAGCCCCCAGCGTCGTTGGACAAGCGCACGTCGCTCGCGCCCGCCTCGCGCAGCAGCCGCGCGAGCCGACGCACGTCGACCGCAGTGCGGAGCGTCGGTCCGATCCGCGCGCCGACCTCGGCGCCCGCGACTCCGTCGTTGTCGACGCGCGGGGTCGTGTAGCGGCCGCGAGCGCGCTTCTCGAAGCGGAAGTACGGCGCGCGCTGCACGCCCAGGCCGAGGATCAGCGCCGGACGACGCCGCGCATGACGCGCGACGAAGCGCGCCACTTCGCGCGGCGCCCCGAGGAACGAGACCGGGAGCTCGCACGACACCACGCGCACTCCGCGCGGCGGCTCGCGTTCGAGCGCGGCGGCCACGACTCGACTGGGGTTGAAGCGGCGGTTCTCGAAGGGCCCGAAGCCGGTGACGAGCACCAGCGGGCGCCGCGGCGGTTGGGTGGCGCTCACGCTGCCTACGCTAACGGCTCGGCCGCGCTTGCGCTGCGCCGCAGCAGCCAGCGACTGGCGCCCGATCACGTCGGCCGCGCGACTCCGCGGCAGCATCGCGAGCGCGGAACTCGCGCTGGAGATTGCCCGCGCGCCGTACCGCCGCTGTTCCCCGCGCGACTACACTCTTCGCCCCGCAGAACGCGGGGCTGACCCACGACTTCGCCACGAGGAAACACACGCATGGCGCGCAAGGACAAGGTGCTCGTCGCCAACGGCCAGGGCTTCTGGGGCGACTCGCTGCTCGGGCCGATCCGGCTGTGCCGCGAGGGCCCCATCGACTACCTCACGCTCGACTACCTGGCCGAGGTGACGATGAGCATCCTGCAGAA
>CALKYE010000253.1 GCA_938003765.1 uncultured Planctomycetia bacterium | reverse complement strand
CTGAGTTCCGTGAACAGCGGGCAAGTGCTCGAGGTGTACGACGCGCTCGGCGCGTCGCCGCCAGGCGAGCTCAAGCGGTTCCCGGTGAACGTGCACCTGACCGTGCCCGGAGCAGCCGAGGAGGTGTACCACGTGAGCTATCCGACGACTGGAACAGCACCCAGCAGCTTCACTCTTCAGATGCAGTTCTCCGTCAAGGACCGCTCAGCGGTGTTCCGCTTCCCGTATCCCGGTTCGCCGACGAGCGTGGACGTGTCGCATCCGTTGTTCCCGGGGTTCTCCCTGCCGTGGCCTGTGGCGACCACGTTCACGGACTTCCAATCCGGATTGGGGCACTGGTTCCACGACTCAGCTGCTGGGCAGCTGTGGATCCGCGCGTACCTCTTCGACGGAACAGGCCTCGGCATCGGCGCGTTCCCGGCGCATCCGATCGGCTCTGGAAGAGCTGTCGTTCTCTCGGTGCAGTGACCGCGCTGCTCGCTCACACGGACGCAGCGCCACGGGGAGTCGCCGATCCGGCGGCGCGGCTCCGTGTGAGCACCCTTCTCGCCGTCACTGAGGCGATGACCTGGCCGAGCCAGTTGGCGCGCGCTGCGCAGGGGATCGCGTCGAGCGACATCCCTCGACGGCGCCGCCAGATCGAGTCGCGCACGGGGCGCGGCTAGCGTCGGCCGCTGGCTGTTTCTCCGGTCGAGATCGGGGCAGCGTTCTCGGGTGGACGCTGCCTCGACGCGAGCGCGGCCGATGGGGCCAGAGGCGCCGTCACCGCAAGAATGCTCGAAAGCTTGCAACCACGCGGACGGGCTGCGGGCTCACCATCCGCATGGCCCGACCGAGTGATCGCCGCTTCGCGCCCGCCTGGGCGATGGGAGCGCTGGCGGTCGTAGTGGCCCTCGCGGCGCTGTTCGCGTGGCGGTGGACTGCGCCCGCAGGCACTGACGGCGAGGTGACGATCGACGCGACGGGCGGCGCACGCTTGGGCGAGCCGCTGGGCGAGTCCGACGCGGTCCAAGCGGCCCTCTCGGCGCCCGTGACGTCGCAGCGGCAGGAGTTCCCTTACTCGTCAACCAGCGAGCTGGGCGACAAGACACGTCTGCGACTGAGCGCCCGCGCCGCCGATGGCACGCTCGTCACGCCCACGTGCTTTGAGATCGTCACGCTCTTCAGCCTCGACGCCAACCGCACATTCGCTCCGCCGAGCCAGGTCGTCGCAGCCTCCGGGCCAGTGACCATCGTCGATCTGTCGCCATCGATCTTCGAGGTGCGGATCGTCGCCAGCGCGGCCGGGCGCTCTGCGGGCGAGATTTCCGTCGACAGAATCCGGTGGAAGGACGGCGAAGTCCACCTGAGTGGTTACCTCGAACACGCGATCGAGGTCCAGCTCGACGCGCAGAGCGCGGGCCGTTCGTTGATCGGTCGAGTGACGGTGGACGGCGAGGCGCGGATACCCCATGACCTCGAGTTGACGTTGCGCACCGCCGGGGACGACCTGATTCCAGGTTGCGTCGCCCAGCTCGATCGCGCTTCGAACACCTACCGCATCACTCCAATCGCGACGGGCCGTATGCGCCTGTTCGCCGCGGGTCGGAACACTGCGCCGCTGTGCGTCGAGATCCCGAGCGCCTCTGACGACGGGGACGTGCGACTGGACCTCGAGTTGACCGAAGGCCGTGTCGCGATTCTGGAAGCGCGCGACGGCGACACCCAAGCGCCGGCATCCGGCGTCGAGCTGCGCATCGACGTGACCGTCGAATCGTGGCGGCGTGATGACGCGGTGGGAACCGTCGGAAGGCCGTACCTCGCCGTCACGGACTCGACGGGACACCTGGAGGTGCGCGGACTGCCCGAACGCGGGCGCCTGGTCGTCAGCTCGTCCGTTCCTGCGCGTCGCACGTCTCACGGTCTGGCCGCCTTCCTCGGGACGGTCTACCTCGACCGCGAGCTGAGACCGGACGATCCTCGAGAGCTGCGCGTCAGAATCGAAGTGTCGTCCGGACCACCGCCGCGATGTGTCGTTTGGGGGCCGCGGCCAAGCCTATGCGCGGCGCGCGACGGAGAGCTGAGCATTTGCGCGGCGCGCGAGGTCGGAGGCGGCGTGAGCGTCTCACGTCACTTGCTGGGAACGGGCGGCGACTGGCTCGTCGAACTCGAGCCGAGTGAGCGCGCCCAGCTCTGGGTCGAGTGCTCCGGACGTCGCGTGTCGGACAGCGTCGCCATCGCGCCCGCGGCTCACGCCCGCATCGGACCCGTCGACTTCCCGACGCGCGCGCTCCTGCCGGTGCGTCTCGTTTGGACTGGCGCCGAGCCCGGCGATCGCATGAGGATCATGCTGCTGGGGGCGCTGGTCGACGAGCAGCTCGCGTCCTTGGATCTCGACCTGGAGAGCGGTGTGCAGACGCTCGAGCTCGCGCGCGCGTGTGAGCTGGGCGTGGTGCTCGAGCGGGACGGGGCTCGGATCCAACGCGTGATCCAAGTCGATCCGCAGTTGCGCAGCGACATCCGGATCGATTGGCCGAGACGCGACGGCGTCGAGATTCGATTCTCCGCGGACGAGGAGCAACTCCCCGAGCGCATGGCCGTCGTGCTGCATCCGCTCCACGAGCCGACGGCGCCTCAGCTTCGCTTCGAGCTCGTCCGCGGTCGAGCCGCGATCCCGTGTGCGGCGCCCGGCGTGTACTTCTTTCGTGCTGATGGACTCGACTCGTCGGCGCTCGTGTGCGGCGTGGCGAAGCGAGAAGTCGGTGACGCTGAACTGGTGCTGCGGTGGCGTGGGTGTGACTTCGCCGCCGATCGCGGTGATCTCCAGCTCGACGCGCTCGAAGGTGTCGACCTCGCCGCGGCGCCGCTTGCGCTGCGGCGTCTCTCCGTGGCGGCCGGTGGCCCGGCCGGATCCGATGGACTGCGGCCGCGCAGGATCCGGCTGCCTTGTGATTCCGCGTGGTCGCCTGTTCGTCGGTCTCAGGCCGAGACCGACAAGAAAGAAGCCAGAGAATGAACTTCAGCAAACTTCTGTTGTGGGCCGGTGCGCTCACGTTCGCGGTGAGCAGCATCGGGTACTCGTTCGACGATGGCGGCGCCGCCGAGCGTGGCCCCTGCTACCGAGCCTCGACGGCTTGGGCGCCGGTCCCTCCGTGCGAGCCGAGTTGCTCGATCGTGTGCTGGGACCAGTACTCCCCCGTGGTCGTCACCCCGGGCCGCTGCGCGGGCTATTCAGGCGCCTGCACGCTGTGGAACGCCATCACCGCCAAGTACATCTGGGTTGACTGCGACTGTCCGTTCCTCGGGGGCCACTGCATCACGAATCCCCCGGCCAACTACGGCACGCAGTGGTTGATCGACTGCACGACGGCCTCGGACGACGCGTGACACGACTGGCGAGGAGCGCTGGTGGCGCTCCTCGCCAACATCAATGCTCCAAGAGTTCGGACGTCAGGTCTCCAATGGTTGTCCCCTACGTGATCGCCGCAGTCTTGTGCGCGCCCGTCGCGCCCGCCACGCCCGCCACGCCGGGTGATGAGCTCGCTGCGCAGGCGTACTTCGGATCGATTCCCAGGTCGCTCGAATTGCTCGGCGGTGAGCGCTTCGACTTCCGCTATCGGAGGCTCGATTTCGACGTCGATGCGCCCGGCGAGATCCCGACTCGAGTGGCTGAAGGGGTTCAGCGCATCGAGTACCGAGGTCTCGGAGTCCTGACCCTCAACCTCTATCTCGAGGATCAGACGGACGACGCGCGCTTCGGCGACGTGTTCCGTGAGCGCACGTTGTACGCCTTCACCTCGGGTGAGTACGTTCGCGCGACTCGGCTCGCCGGCGCGAGTGCGGATCGCGTGATGATCGCACGCTGGAACGGTCTCCCCCATGTGACCTACCTGGCGCTCGGGCTGCTCGGTCCGGAGGCCGCGCTCGATGGCGCCGAGTTCCGCGGACTCCAGGAGCGTCCGGATGGAACACGAGAGCTCGTCTACGTTCTGGAGGACGGCAAGACGCTCAAGCTGTACGACGAGCCGACGCCGCCGGGGAAGTTGCTCCGCGCGGAGAGTCGAGCCAGTGACGACGCGTGGCAGGAAGTGATCTACTTCGAAGACCACATCGAGGGCGTCGGAGGTTTGCCCGCGCGGCCCACGCGCATCGTGAACGCGCGCGTCCGACGCGACGGGAAACTCTCCGAGCTCAGCGTGTGGCAAGCGATCGAGTCCCTCGGCGAGGCCGCCATCGATGACCGCGTGAGCGCCGGAGCGGTGGTCGCCAATCTTCGCGCGCCAGGCGAGCAAGGTGTCGAGCGAGAGACGGACCGTCCCATGACTCTCGAGGCTCTGCTCGATGCTCCCCACGGAATTCTGGCGCCACAGGAGTTCGGGGCGATCGTGCTCGAAGCAGATGCGCTCGATCCGCGTCCGATTCCGGTGGAAGACGATGTCGACCCGCGATTGGCGGGGATGATCGCTGCGGTAGGTGTGATGGGCGTCGCGTTGGGGATGCGCCGCAGGAGGCTCGCGTGATGCATGCCGTCGCATTCACTTTCGGAGTCTTGGCGCTGGGGGGCGGAGACTGGGCGCCGCCTTCCGCAGACGAGTTGCTCCGGCGCGCTGGCGTCGAACGGCTCGACGTCGACAAGCGACTACGCGAGCAGCTTCGCGTCCCGGGATTGGCCGACGTGGAATGGCGGAGCACGGATCCGCGCATCGAGTTCCAGACCGTTCCGTTCAGTCGGTCGCGTGTGCTCTACCCCGATGGAGATGCGCATGCGCCTGACGCGGCATGGTGGGGGAAGCAGTTGGCGAAGCCCGTGTTCGCGGGGCCCGAGCCCGAGCTGCTCCTCGTGGCGGACGCCAGCGGGTTGTTCGCGCGCGGCGCGTTGACGCTCAGGCCCGATACGCAGTCGCGCGGGGGGGCGGACGCAACGCTCCAGGTGCTCGGTGTCACGACCGGTTGTTCGATGCGGACGCTCACGCAATTTCCGATCGCGTTGACCGACGCCCCAGTCACCTTCTCATTCGAGTGGGATCTGCGCAGCCCAGTTTCGCTGCAGGGGCGACGCCTGCTCATCGACAACGACTTCGGAGATGCTCCGTCCTACGCCATCCGGGTCGTCGACAACGATCCTCTCGTAGAGCTGGCGCCGCGCTCGCTGCGTCTCGCCTCTGATGAGCCCGCGGACCTCGATGTTCGCACGCGGCCCGACTCGCAGTTGCGGCTGGTTCGCGTGACGCATCCCGCGTGCCTGGAGCTCGTCGCTCGGGAGAGCGCTGCGCAGAGCACGAAGCTCAGCTTCCGGGAGACGGAGCTCGCGCGCCACTTCCATCGGTGTTCGTCGGTGGACTTGGAGCTGAACGTCGACGGCAACCCGGAACCCTTCCATCGCAGGGCGGCGGTGGTCCACGAGCGTCCGATGCGCGATCCCGACGGTCGCCCGATCGTCTGCGCCGCCGTAGCGCCCGGCGAGACCGTCGAACTCTGGGCCGGCCCGGGTGTCCGACGACTGTCCTACCCAGATCGACTCGAGTGCAGCGCGACGTTGCTCGCGAACCAAGGGCTCCGGCGCGTCGGTTCGGCTCAAGTTCCGGTGAGCGGCGGGCACGCCGAGCTCGTGATCGGCGACGGCGAGCAGTCCGTGCGTCTCATGGGCGTGGCCTTCGACGGCGCGATGCGCGAGTTCCAAGCCTGGAAGATGGGCTGCGGACGGTGAACGCGAGCGACCGCACGTTGAGCGCCCTGAGTCGGCGCCGCTGTCAGCCGCGTGCGTTGACTCGCCATCGATCGCGATTCGCCGACAGCGTCAGCGCATGTCGTGAGACTTTGACGGCGGCGCCGCCGTGGGGGCGATCTGTCTCGCGCGGGTCTCCAGCGCGCGTCTGCGCGATGGGCGAAGCGCGTGTGGCCCGCGATCGCCGCGCAAACCCGTGACGTCCATTCGCGCGAGCGACTTCCGCTATCGGTGGAGCGGCGAGCTGCGTCGTGAATTGCGGGCCCCGAGGTGGTTCACGTCTCGCGCATCAGTTCGCCCTCTGGTCCAGCCACGCGAACACGTCCGGCAGCGCGTCGGTCACCGCGAGCCAGTGCTCGGCCTGCGGGTAGATGTGCAGCGAGGCGGTCTTCGAGCCGGCCTTGGCGAGCGCCGCGTGCATCGCTTCGACGCTCACTCGCGCGAAGTCGTGTTCGCCGGCGGCGAGGAAGAGTTGGCTCGACGTGATCGAGGCGAGCGCGTCGGTCGGAAGCGCGGCGCCGATCGTCGCGACGGCGCGGAACTGCGTCGGAGCTTGTGAGAGCGCCTTCAACGCCGAGCCTCCGCCGCGCGAGTGGCCGACGACGAAGACGCGCTTCATGTCGATCGGATAGCGCTCGGCGAGCGAGGCGACGATCGCGTCGAGCTTCGCAGCGTCTTCGTCACCATCGCACCGTGGCGCCGCGAGCATCCAGCCGCGTTGGGCGCACAGTTCCTTCGCCTGTCCGCCGCCGTACCCGTCGAACCACGTGTCCTCGTCGAATACGCGCCCGTGCAGCGCGAGCACGAGCGGCGCCGACGTTTCCTTCGTCACTCCCGGCGGCACGAACACGCGCGTCGGGATCGCGCGCTCGCCGATCGGCAGCGCGAGGAAGAACTCGCCATCGCGCTCGGGCCCGTACCAACGTTCGCCCTTCGCCGCAGCGGCGACGACTTGTTCGGCTTCGGAGAGCAAACGCGCGCCGGGGTAGTCGTGCGCTTCCGTCGATCCGCTGGCGAGCGAGTTCAGGAGCGACAGCAAGCGCTCCAACGTCGCGAGTTCGAGCTTCGGCGCGACTTCCCGCGCTGCGTTGACCGCGGAGCTCAGTTGCGCAAGTCGTTCGTCGCGCCGCGCGACGAAAGAGACCATCAAGGAACTCTTCGAGCACTCCCAATCGCCGTCCCAAACCCACAGCCAAAGCGTCTCGTCCGCGCGCTCGGCGAGACTGGCGTCGACGACAACGACGGAGTCGGGCGCGGTGAAGGATCCTTCTGGGCCGCGAGGCGCGCTTCGACCGCATTCCAGCTCGCCACGTCGAAACCCGGCGACGAACTCGTGCCAAGCGACGCCGAGGCTGGAGGTCTCGGTGTCGTAGAGCCTCTCGAACCGCACCCGAAAGCGGGGCTCGGCTCTGTCGAGCAGACGTCGTTCCGGCGTTCTCGCGAACATCGCGAACTCTTCCGAGAGCGCACCACTCGGCAGCACCCCAATGGAGGCGTCGAGTTCGCGTGCGCAGTCGCTCAGGCGGCCCTCCGACCACGCTCTTTGCGCACGTTCGAAGTACGGCGAAGACTGCTCCCTCTGCTGCGGCGTAGCGACGCGGCTCCAACTCGCGTCGACAGCGCGAAGTCGCCGCAGGATCTCGAACCGAGCGTCGGACCGCGGGCTCGCCGCCTGCACGAGTGCGAGCGGCGCCAGCAGCGCAAGCCCGAGTGTCACGGCTTCAACATCTCCACCATCTCCGCGACGCTGCGGTAACCGACTGCGCGGCGCAGCTCTTTGCCGTCGCTGTCGAGGAGCACGATCGTCGGATACGCGGTGACGCCGTACTGCTTGACGAGGTCCTTGTGGTCGTCGCCGTCGACCTTCACGGCGACGAAATCCTTCGCCGCGTCGACGACGGGTTTCGCGGTGTAGACGAGTTGGTCCATCGTCTTGCACGGGCCGCACCAGGTCGTTTCGAAGTCGACGAGGACGCGCTTGTTGTCCTTCTTCGCCTGCGCGAGCGCGGCGGCGTGGTCGTGGCCGAAGGGCAGCGGCTTGTCGGCGCGCGGCGCGTTGCGTTCGGGCGCGAGCGTGTCGGCCTTCGCGGCCTCCTCGGCTTCGGTGTAGCCCGGATCGAAAGGTTCGAACGAGATCTTGCGGCCGTGAGGATCGATCACCGTCGGGCGATAGGCCTGGCCGTCGAGCCATGCGTGCGACTCGAGCGAGCGCGACGCGGCCTTGAGCAGCGACGCGCGATCGCAGGCGAGGAACCACGCGTCGCGCTGATCGAACACGCCGTCCATCTCCATCTCGGTGACGAGCACGAACGCGGGCTTGCCGGCGATCACGCACTCGCCTTCATGCCAACCGCGGCGCGACCAGCGCAGGGCCGGCGGCGCGTCGGGTTCGGCGGGATCCTCGACGAACCACAGGCTGAGCGGATACGGGCGCGTGAGCTGAGCGCCGTTGTCGCTCGCGCGAAGCGAGAGCTCGCTCTCGAAGCTCGACCACCACTTGCCGCGCGACTCGCTCGGCGTGGTCGTGAGCTTCTCCGAGTCGTCGAAGCGCCCGTCAGCGTCGCGATCGATCCAGAGCACGTCGAAGTGCGCGGCGCTCGTGGTCTTCTCGAGGCGCACCGCGAACGTCCGTCGCTCGCTTCCACCGAGCCCGAAGGATCCGGCGAGCGCGCCGTCGATGGGCGTGAGCTCGACCTTCGCGCCCTTCGGACTCCACCGCAGCGAATCGTTCTTCGTCGGCGCGTGCGGCGTCAGCGTGGCCGCGATCGTCTTGGGAGCGGACTGCGAGAGCGACGCGACTGCGAGGGCGATCACCAGCATGGCGAGAGCGTACTGCTCCGAGTGGAGCGCGCGCGAAGTCCTATCGAGCGCCGCCTGCGCCCGCCGCGTGGACGGCGCAGCGCTACTTGATCGGCCGCCAGGCGCGGCCGTCGCGTTCGAGCAGTTGGTCGGCGTCGCGCGGGCCGGCGCTGCCGGCGTGGTAGTTGGGGAAGTTGCGCGGAGGCAGCGCGTTCCACACGTCGAGCACCGGGTTCACGACGGCCCAGCTCGCTTCGAGCATGTCGGTGCGCTGGAACAGAGTCTGATCGCCGAGCATGCCGTCGTAGAGCAGTCGCTCGTAGCCCGTGGCGGGCTGCGCGCCGAAGTGCTCGCTGTAGTCGAAGTCCATGTCGACCGAGCCCAGGCGCAGCGTGGCGCCGGGCACCTTCGCGCCGAACTTCAGCGAGATGCCTTCGTCGGGCTGGATGCGCAGCACGAGC
>CALKYE010000252.1 GCA_938003765.1 uncultured Planctomycetia bacterium | reverse complement strand
AGCGGAGCTGGCGCATCCCCGCCAAGGTGCGCGCGCTGTTCGCCGAACTCGGCCCCGCGCCGAACTGAGCGCTCGAAGCGGCGTGCGTATTGGCGCGCAGCGGAGGCGCAAGTCGAGGCCGCGGAGCACGGAGCGGTTCGCCGTCGACTGGTAGGCTCGTCGAGGCCATGCGATCCACTCGCGCCGTTCGCGTACTGCTCGCGCCGCTGACACTCGCGCTCGCGTCGTTCGTCGCGCCCGTCCGCGCGCAGAACCCGGCCGGCGCTTCCGTCTACGTCGTCCCGATCGCGGCGCGCGCGGCGGACACGGATGTGAGCTTCGCGAGCGCGCTCGCAGCAGCCTGCGCGAACGGCGGTCTGCCGCTCGTGTTGGCCGTCGATGCGCGCGATCCGTGGCGGCCCGAGCTGCTCGACTTCCTGCGTCGCGCCGAGCCCGAGCAGTTGATCCAACTGGGCGCGTTGCCTCCGCCTCCGCCGCCGTGGGACGCGAAGGTCCGCGCCACTGCAGCGCAGGACGCGACGGCGATCGCGTGCGAGCTCGCGGAGCGCTTCGCCGGTTCGTGCGAGACGGCGGTGTTGAGCGATCCCACGGATCGGGCTGCGACATTGTGCGCGGCCGTGCTCGCGGCGCGCATGGGGGCGCCGTTCCTGCCGTGCGAGCGAAGCGGCGTGTCCGACGCGGTGAACGCGCAACTCGCGCGACTGGGCGTGAGCGCCGTGCTCACCGTGGGCGCCGACGCGCCGACTCGCATCGCCGGGCTGCGCGTCGAGCGGCTCGCGGACGGACCCGCGGTCGCCGCGAAGCTGAGCAGCGCAGGCAAGCCCGTCGAGTACATCGCCGCGGTGCAGGCGCAGGACGATCGCCTCGAGCACGCCGCGCAGCTCTCGCTCGCGGGAGCGTTGCTCGCGGCGGCGAGGAACGGCGCGGTCGCGGTGGTTCCGGGTGACGTGCGTTGGAAGCAGCGTGTCGACGCTGCGCCGCTCGCGAAGTCGCCCAAGGGCACGCTCGCGGCGGCGAACGGCCTGCGGCGCGGCGAGGTCGAGAATGGCAAGCGCTCGCTCTCCTTCGTCGTCGGAATCGATCCCGCGGACGGCCGCCCCTTCGCGCAGTTCGACGTGAACGGCGACGGCGACTTCGCGGACAAGGGCGAGGAGGCGCTGCGCACGGGCGCGGAGATCGCGCTCGGCGGACGACGTCACTCGATCGACCTCGACGCCGACGAGAAGGCTCGCGGCCACGCGTTGTGGCTGACGGCGCCCACGGCGCCGGACATCGTCGATTCGGTCCAGCGCGTTCGCGCCGCCGCGCGCAGCGCGCCGGGAATGCTCTGTCTCGTCGGCTGGCCCGACGCGATTCCGATGGCGATCGTCGGCAGCGCGGCACCCATCGATGCGGACCTCGTGTCCGATCTCGCGCTGGCGCAGACCGACGCAGATCCTTTCGTCGACCTCGCCTTCGCGCGCTTCGCGGCGGAGGACCTGGCGTCGGCCACGCTGCAGGCGTGTCGTGGATTCGCCGCGCCGACGTTCCGCGACCGCTCGCACGCGCGGCGCTTCGCGACTGCTGAATGGGGCAGCGGTGGAGTCGATCCGCTGCTCGTCGCGGCGGGCCTGACGCCGGCCGGACACCACGCGGGAGATGACTTCATCGCGGACGACTCGCCGCTCACGCGCGTCGAGTTGCTCCAGCACGGCTCGCACGCCGCGTGGACTCAACTCGGCAAGACCTACGAGTGGAGCTCGCGCGTCCTGCTCGCTCCGTGCCTCGTGGAGTCGTCGGGCTGCAGCACCGCGGCGCTCGACATGGACGCGGAGCGCCGCTCGGCGCCGCTGCGCATGCTCCGCAACGGCGCGCTCGCGTTTGCCGGCAACCGCAGGCGCGGAACGGCGCAACAGGAGCTGTTCCGCACCGAGTTCCTCAACGCCGTGCTTGCGGGGCAGAGTCTCGGCGAGGCCCATCGCACGGCGCTCAACCGCGTGCTCGTCGCGCTGCTCGACGGAACGGGCGTGGACGTGAACCTCGTGCGCTACCAGCTTCACTCCGCGGCGGTGTTCGGCGATCCGGCCCTGCGCTTCGAGTTCGCTTCGAACGCGCTGCCGCCCGGCGCGCGCGTCGAGCTGCGCAACTCGATGGCCACCGTCGTCGGCCCGAAGGAGTGGTTCCGCTCGGAGTACGCGCCGCTCGAGGAGTGGAAGTGTCCGGTCGACAAGCTCCACGCATGGCGCGCGGTGGGAGTCGGCGTCGACAGCGCCTGGTTCGGCCCGCGCAACCGCAACGAAGATCGCCACGTGTTCACCGCCGAAGTTCGTTCGCGGCGGCGCTTCGAGCGCGTCCAGGCCGTCGACGATGCGCGTGGAGAGCTCGGCTTCTCCGGCCGCGCCTTCGTGGACGAGCACGAGGGCGGCGAGCGCTCGCTGTACTGGCGCGTGCGGCTCGTCGAGAGCGACGCGGAGTCGGGCGAGCTGCGTTCCGAGCGTCGCAGCGCGCAGTTTCGATTGATGGAGCGCTAGCGCGCAGCGCGAGCCTGACGCCGCCGCGCCGCACGCAGCGGTCCGCCCGGATCCAGCCCGCTGGTCAGTGACCGAGGGACGTGCCCGTGCTCAGAGGTGCGAGCACGAGTTCGAACGACGGGCTTCGAGGCGCTTCGAAGCGAGTGGGCGGCGCGACGCGATCGTTCGAACGTCGCCGCGGGAACACGACGTAATTCCCCGGACCTGGCGCGGTCCACTCGCTGGGCGAGCGCCAGTGCTGCTCCCCCGGGTTTACTGCGACGCGCGAGCCCTTGCGCGAGAGTTCGAGCCAGTTGAGGTTCGGCAGCGTGGGGAGGAACTCGTACTGCTGCTGGAAGTCCAGCGCCTCGGCGCTGGGCTGGAGTGGCCGCAGTTGGATGGCGACCGGAACGATGGGACGGACCTCGAACGTCACTTCCAGTGGCTCGCCGAATTCCAGTTCAACGGCGGCCGTGTACGCCGCATCCGATGGACTGCCCGTCACCAGGATCAGCCTCTGCCAGCCTGGCGCGAGTCCGCGCAGCGTCACCTCGCTCGCGTCGGCGTCCACCGTCACGGGTTGCGGGCCGCCGCCCCCGCGAAGTGGGAGGGCGATGGCTGCCGCTGGCGCGGCGGAGCCGAGCGCCGCACGGTCGAAGGCGATGCGCACGCTGCAGCCGTCGTGGAGGCGCAGCTCGAGTCCACCCCGCGGGGCGAGGTCCTCGATCTCGATGAGCTGCTCCGCACTGTCGACGAAGCCGTCCCGCGAGACGCGCAACGCGTAGTTCGACTGGTCCAACTTCATCCAGAACCGACCGCTGTCGTCCGTTGTGGTCTCGAAGCTCCGCTGCGCTCTGTCGCCGAGAAGGAGTGCGTCGCCGCGCTCCGCGGCCTTGACCAACGCGCCCGCGACGGGCCTGTCGCGCGCGTCGAGCACGATTCCAGAGACTTCGACCTCCGCGCTCATCCGGAACACGACGGGGCGCGCGTTCGAGCGCACGAAGCGCTCGCTGCGCTCGAGCTTGTAGCCCTCGGCGAAGGGCGCGAGCTCCCACGCGTGCGGCTCGAGCGCTTCCAACGCGAACTCGCCGCCCGCGTGCTGCGCGACGTCCCACACGCGCTCTTCGACGAACGCGTTGCTCGCGTCCTTGCGAATGCCGCGGACGCCGAAGCGTTCGATCGCGCGGCCGCGGCGGTCGCGGACCGCACCCAGCAGCGTGAGGCGTTGCTCCGTCGGCGCGGCGGTCGGAGCGATCTCGGTGCGCTCGACGCTCTCCAACACCGGCGGAGCGGCGGGGACGGGCGCTGCGGGCTCTGGCGTCTCGAAGTCGCGCGTTTCTCGCTCGGCGCCGCTCGGTGTCGGCTGGGCTTGCGCGCCGACGCCTGGGCCCGTCGACAGACGGCTCACCATCCAACCCAGCAGCGCCAGCGCGCTGATGAGCAGCAGTGCGAGCACCCGCTTCATGCAGAGTCAGTCTAGTTCGCCGGGCCTGGCGCCGCGCGACGAGCACGTCTGCGAGCTCCGAGGCCACGAGCGCGCGCGCCGACCGATAGCTCGACGTGGAGCTGCGAACAGGCGTGACGCGCGCCGAGCGCCGCGCTAATCGACGCCGATGTTCCGAACGGTGCTCGCCTGCGCGCTCGCGCTCCCTGCCTTCGCCGCTGCGCAGGATCCGCGCGCGCCGCTGATCGGTCCGTTCTTCGCGCTGGCCGAGGACGGGGACCTGCTGGTTTCCGCCATCGCGCCGACGCCCGGCGAGTACACGCTTGCGGTCGACAACCTCGGGAATTGGCTGAGTCGTTCTTGGGCTGACGACATGCTCGCGGCGCGCGTCGTCGCCGAGGCGAAGGTCGAGAACGGGCTCAGCCTTCACTGGCGCGTCGAGTTGCGGCCGTTCGTGCCGCTGGACTTCGAGCTTCAGGTGCTCGACAGCAGGCAGGTTCCAATTTGGAAGCACCGCGCGTTCGACCTGCCCGACGCTCAATGGGCCGAAGTCAAGCCGAGCGGCTGCTGCCTCGGTCCTTGCGAGGAACGCTGGTCTTCCGGATTGCTCATCGCTTCGATCGACGCATGCGACGCCGCGCCCACCTGGCGCTCGGCGGCTGAGCTGCGCGCCGATTGGTTGCTCGTACTCGACGACGTGCGTGCGCTCCCGCCGGGCGATCTCGACCAGGCCCGCTCGCACTACCACGACCTGTATCGCGACGCCGACCTCCTGCACCCCAGGGGAATGACGCAGCTCTTCAACCTGCCGTCGTTCGGCGCGCTCTCGCCGCGGCGCGACGCGCTCCCCGCGCTTCGCCAGGCGTACTCGGAGCATCATCCGCTCCTGCAGGAAGACTCGCTCTGGAGTTCGCAGTCGCGCGGTCTGCGCTCGGGCGAGCTCGAGCTGATCCTCGTCGATCCCGCGGAGGTGCTCGAGTCGAACTCGCTGGACGCGGCGCTCGGTCGGCTCGCGTTCTCGTCTGCGCCCTTCAAGCTCGTGATGAAACCGGGTCGGTGGTTCGACCCCCGCAGCGCCGACCGCGAGAGCTGGGACGATCTGCTCGGCTGGCTCGCCTTCCACCGCGTGTTTGGCGTGGTGCTGCTCGGCAGCGATCCGCACGTCTCCGGCGTCGTCGAGCACAAGACGCGCGAGCAACTCGGCTACGACCTGCTCGAAGTCGTTTGCGGCCCGGCGAAGGAGAGCCTCGACCCGACGCGCGCGCCGCCGGACCCGAACTTCATGAAGGGCTCAGCGATGGAGGCCGCGTTCGTGAGAGTCCAGGCGCGAGGACTGCAACTGCGGATCACGCTCGAGGATCTCGCGGGCCCGTGCCGCTTTCCGGTCGAGCGCAGCTCGACCTGGCTGCGGCCGCGCTGAGCCGCTCTGTTCAGCGCCGCCCAGCCGCAGCTATCCGCGGCGCCAACGGGACGCATCGGCGGCTGCGAGAGTCCCGATCCGGCTGGCGAGCTCCCGTTCGATCCTGCTGGGAGCACTCCGCCAAATCGAGGACGCTCCACGGGCTGCTGACTCCAACACTGGGCGGCGCTCGTGCTGAAGAAGTCCCTCCGTCACCTCTCAGCGAGCCCCGCCTTGACACATGATCGGACCTCGCCGCCAGCGAATTCGTCGATGCAGCGCCAAGCTCTCCCCTCCGCAACTCGACAGTGCGACTCGGTCTGCGAGCACCGCCAACGAATCGTGAAGGAGAGAGCCAAGGGCCGGGCTGCTAGCAGCCGTTGATTGCGACCCAGTGATCGGCGATGAAGTACGCGTTGTCGAGCAGGTCAGGGCACGTCTCGCGGAAGCAGTTCTTGATCATGTCCGCAGAGTTGCGGAATACGTCGCACGCAGCTTGCTTCGCAGCCGCCCTGGCCGCCTCGAGTTCGACAGCGAGTTGCGCGACGGTCGCCAGATTGTTGGACATTGCCCATCCCACGGCGCCGGCTGCGGCCCCGTTGGCTCCCCCAAACAGCGCACCGAGGAAGGACGAGGCGGGATTGAGTGGACCGCCGGCAGTTCCGGACATCGCACCGGCTTTCGCTCCTTCGATCGCGCCGGCGGTGACCTTGGTGACGAAGTCCTTGACGTAGGGTGCAATAGCCTCCGTCGCCTCCGCAACCCGGGGTCCGTACGTCTGCTGGACGTTCATCGACTCCGTGAAGAAGTAGAGCTCCGCCGCGTAGAGGCACTCACGCGTTCTGATGATGTCGCAACTACAAGCTGCGCCATCCGAGCCTCCGCCGGATTGGCCGTCCAAGACTGTCGGCACGACCACGCGTGACGTGAACCAGTCGTGCAGCGCCGTGGGATCGTCGAAGTCACCTCGAACGGAAGCTTGAAGGAATTCTCCAGCGTCCTGCGCGAGGATCGGCGAGTTCGGGTCGATCAGATCGAACGGCGTGTAGGAGATTGACGTGCAGCCCGGCTGACCTGCGCAGGGCTGATTCGCAACCACGGCATGGTCAGTCACCACTTTCACGCCGATGTGTTCCGGACCCTGTCCGAACCGACCGGTGTAAAGCGCCACGTTGACTCCTTGAACGGTCGGCGACAGCCCGATCCAGGCTGGTTCGATGGCCCACTCTCGATAGTCCGAGATCGGCTGGATGCTCAACGTCTGAGTGAATACGAGTCCCGGCGTCTCGGGAGCGCTACCGATGAACGACTGCCCATGAACGTAGACTCCGCCGAACGCCTCGTGGACGACTGCGTTGGCGAGCTGCAGTTCGCTTGCCTGCTGGTCGTCGCTTGCGATCCGCAGCAGTTCCAGCACCATGGCGGGCCGTTGATCGATGTCGGCCATCATCGCCGCTCCCGGCTGAAGGACGGACTGCACGATCTCGGCCAAAGGATCTTGAGAGGTGGTCGCTGCAGTCGCTTCTTGTGGCGAGCTGCCGGAGAGGGGACCGACCAAGGCGAGTCCGACGAGATTCGTCAGGTGGAGGCGACGATATCGATTGAGATGCATGAGGAGGCTCCTAGTGCCGAGCGGTCTTTCGCGGTGAACGGGCACGTCGCTGTTCACTCGCTGCTGACGTGACGTCAGCAGGTGTGGACGCTCGCGTTCCGACGCGAATGGTCGCCACATTCGGCGCTTTTTCTGCGGGCCGATGCGCGATGGATCTCTCTGGCGACCCGCGCGCCTACCTCTCGGATGCACGGCTTGTCGGGGCGCGCGCGCAACTGGGCTACGACCTGCTCGAGGTCATCTGCGGGCCCGCGAAGGAGAGCTTCGACCCGACGCGCGCGCCGCCGGATCCGAACTTCATGCCCGGCTCGGCGATGGATGCGGCGCTCGTGCGAGTCCAGGCCAAGGCCTTTCAGCTGCGCATCTCGCTCGAGGATCGGCGAGGACCTTGCCGCTTCCCCGTGGAGCGCAGTTCGACCTGGCTGCGGCCGCGCTGAGCCGCTGCGCCGCGCGCTTCAGCGCTGCTCGTCAGGCGCCGGCGTTCCCGCGCCGGGTGAGAGCAGCGCGCGTGCTTCGTCGCCCGTGAGCAGCGGCGAGCCGCGGCGCACGCGGGTCGCATCGGCGGGCGCCAGCGTTTCGAGCACGCTCGCGAGCTCGCGCGCGACGAGCGCGTGGCCCGCGATGGCGAGGTGGAAGTCCTGCTCCCAGTAGACGAGCGCGTCGGAAGCGCTGAAGGCTGCGCGCAAGTCGAGCACCGGAACACCGCGCGAGCGCAGGAAGCCGAGCGTCGCATCGCCCAGGCGCGTGAGCGCGCTCAAGCGATCGTGCGCGAGTCCGATCGACGCGAACAAGCGCTCGTAGCGCGCGGCGCGGCGCGGCCAGTCGATCTCGGGCGGCGGCGGGAGGTACAGGACGACCAGCGACGCCCCGTGGCGCAGGCAGGTGACTTGGATCTCCGTGAGCACGTCGCGGGCCGCTTGCAGCGCCACGTCGACCTGCGGCGGATCGGAGTCGAACTGCACGACCGAGAAGAAGAACTGCGAAACGGCCTCGGGGTCGAGCTCGCGCGCGGGCTCGAGGCGGGCATCGAGCGCTGCCAGATCGCCGCGCTGCGTGCCGTGGGCCTTGTGCTGGAAGCCGAGCGACTCTCCGAAGTCGTTGCCGCCGTACAGCGCGAGCACGACCACGTCCGGTTCGAACGGCAGCATGCGCTCGAGCGCGCCGAGGTGATGCACGAACGTCTGGCCGGGGACGGCGGCGTTGAGCACTTCGACGCGCTGGCCGGGGCGCGCGGCGGCGAGGCGGGCCTCGACGAGCTGCGCGTACGACTCGGCGTTGTTGCAGTAGCCCGCGGTGTGCGAGTCGCCGAGCACCACGACGCGCAGGTCCGGCCGCTCGCTGCTCGGCTCGTCGTCGTCGCGCAGCCCGAACGAGTTCGTGCGCACGTACCAGCCGCCGTCGGGATGCTCGGGCCACTCGCGGCGACGGTTCATCCCGCCCGAGAACGTGTACCCCGCGACGGGATCGAAGCGCAGCGGGTTGTTGCGCGCGGTCGTGGGCTTGGGGAAGTCGTCGGGATTCCATGGCGTCCGACGGAAGGTCGAGCGCGGGTAACGCGGGTGCGCGACGTCGGAGGCGCTCGGCAGCGCGCTCTGCTCCTCGCTCACCGCGGAAGGCGCCTTCGGGTCGTAGCCCGCGGTCTCGATCGACAGTTCGATCGAGCGTTGCGGCGAGCGCAGGCGCTGGTAGGCGACGAACGCGAGCGCCGCGCTCAGCGCCAGGCCCGACAAGACGGCGATCGCGCGCGCGCCGGATCGGCTCACCATGGGCGCGCGGCGGCGGTGCGGGTGCGGGAGGGCATGCACCCGATCCTACTGGGTGCGCCGCGCTCTTTCGTGCGGCGCGAGGCGACTCGGACGAGCGAACGCCTACGCGCGTTGAGCCCAGACGCGTCGTCGACCGCGCTCGCGCTCAGATCACCCGTGCTGCGCGACGCCGACGTGGCGCGGTCGGAGGAGCTGGTCCTGCGCCTGCGGAACGCCCTCGCCGAAGGCGCACGCGGACTCTCGCCAAGCAGTCGCCTCGGTCCGCCGACAGTGCGAGCCGTGAAGTCGTCCGCGTGGGAGCTCGTTCACGCGCTGACTCGCGAGCGCGTCCGCCTCGGGCGCATGACGGCGATGAAGCGAATCACCTGCGAGTCCCAGTGGACTTGGCGCGCAGCTGTCCACGCAGCGGTGGCGCGTCCCGAGCCGGGTTGGCGTCGATGAGCGCTTCGACGCGCTTCTAGCGACCGCGTCGGCCGCCGCCGCCCGTACCGCTGTTGGTTGCGCCGTTCGAGGCGCCGCTCGGGCTTCCGCGACGCGTACGCCCGCGGTCGTCGCCGCGATTCGACTCGAGCTCGCGCAGGCCCGCGAGCTGCTCGGGCGTGAGGATGCGCGCGAGCTCGACGTTTCGGCGCCGCTCGGCTTCCTCGGCGACGAGGCGTCGCTGTTCGCGCTCGACGCCCTGCTCTCGCAGTCGATCGAGCTCCTCGCGCTGCGTGTTCTGCGCCAGCATCAGCGCGCGCATCATGTTGGTCTGGTCGGGCGAGAGCCCCAGGCGCTCGTTCAATCGCGTCAGGCGCTCCTCGAGGCGCTCGAGCTCGCGCTGCTCGCGTTCGGCCTCGGCCTTGGCGCGTTCATCGGCGCGAATCGTCTCCAGCGCCGCCGCCACGCTCTCCTGCACGGCCTCCGGCGCGAGCGCGGCCTCGCTCGACCGCGCTGCGACGTCGACGTCGAGCTCCGGCGATCGCGACAACGCGACGCGCGTGTCCGGCGCCGGCTGGCGCTCGAGCGCTTCCACTCGCGCGCTGAGCTCTCGCACGTCGCTCGACAGCGCCTCGAGCGCAAGCGCGACGTCCGTTGCGGCGCCCGCTCCACTGCGCGACGCAGGCGAAGCGGGTTGCATTGCGTTGGCTGCGAACTCGCTCGGCTGCGACGGCAGCGGGGTCAGCGAAAGCGACGTCACCGCGAGCGCTGCCGCGGCGCCGATCGAAGCGGCGATGACGGCGGTCGGCCAAGAGATGGAGGTCATGTCGCGGTGCTCCGCTGCGTGGGTGGGGGGGGGGGGGGCGCGCTGGGCGAACCCGCTCGCCCTCCAGGTTGAACGAACTCGACTGGAGCGTCCACAACCCGCGGCCGGAAGGTTCGTTCCGGTCCAAGTGGAGCCGGCGCGTCAACGGGCGCAGGCGATCAGCGCGCCGATGCGTCCGGCGCGAGCGGCGCCGCCGTGCGTCACGTCGCGGCGGTGCGACGGAAGCTGGTCCGCATCGCGCCAGGTGCACAGCTCCGACACGTCGATCGCGCGGCAACCGGCGCGCTCGAGCTGGAGACGCGCAGCGGCTCGCAAGTCGACGTGCGGCCTGTGGCCGGGTCGACGCCAAACGACCTCGCCCAGGTCCGCGCGCTCGAACAGCTCGGCCACTTCGGGCCCCATCTCGCAGCGCTCGAGCGACAGGCACGGTCCGATGGCCGCTGCAGCCGGCGCTTCGCCGAGCGCTGCGATCGCCGCGGGAATCGCGCCGGCGATCAGTCCGCGCCATCCCGCGTGCACGGCGGCCACGCGCCGACCGTTCGCGCTCGAAATCAGCACCGGCACGCAGTCGGCGCTGTAGACCAGCAGCGCTCGCGCAGTCTCGCTCGACACCAGCGCATCGCCTTCGGCGCGCGCCGGCGGGCGGTGCGCATCGACCTCGTGCACGCGGGCGCCGTGCACCTGTGCGACTGAAACGAACGGCGTGTGCGGCGCAAAGCCCGCGAGCTCGCACAGGCTCTCGCGCGCAGTTTCGTCGAGTCGACCCAGGTCGAGTTCCGCGCCGTGCGCTCCGACGCGCGTCGTGAACAGGTGCGGCGCGCCCTGTGCGGCGAGCGAGCTCGAGCGATAGCCGACCGTCCCGTTCGCGTGGATCAGCTTCGCGAGCATCGTCGAGATGGATAGGTGTTGGGGAGCGCGGAGACGGAACGCGGCGCGCTGCGGATCGCACGACGCGCCACGTTCGGCGCGGCATTCGACGCGATCGAGCGACGCGACTCCAGCGCGAAGTGGGGCGTCGGGCAGCGCTCGCGACGCCGACGAGTTCGCGTTGCAGGCGCGCGCGAGGAGCTCGTGCGCGTGCTGAATCGACTGCTCACGCGCAGCAGCGCGCCCACGCTCCGCACCATGCGCCGCCAGCGAGCGCGCGACTCCGGCAAGCCGTGCGCGCAGGTCGGACGGCGTAGGTTGGCGTCGGGCGAGCGCGGCGCTCCAGGTCTCCTGTTCGAACTCCTCGAGCTCGTCCGCGTCGCGCGCCAGCGGCCCCGCCGCGCAACGGACCCAGCCGAGATCGGCGAGCCAGCTCCTCCGCGGAGCGTTGCGTGCGGCGCATCCGCGGCCGCGTCGCCGGGCAGGCGAAAGAGGCTGCGCGAGTGGGGGACGCGGCCGTCTTCAGCGCGCGGTAGGCCGTCGCAAATGCGTGCAGCGAAACAGGTTGCGCGCCGGCGTTTGGGCCTCGGCTCAGCTCGCTCGGGCGCCCTCGCGCGCTGCCCGTGCTCTACTCGATAAGCGTTCTGCCCCCATGAATCCCGTTCAACGACTCGCGCGCCACGCGCGGCTGGTGAGCCAGGCCTACGAGGACCTGCCCAGCCCGCCGTTCCTGATCCTGTTCATCAACTCGATCTGCAACCAGCGCTGCGAGCACTGCTTCTACTGGGCCAGCCTCAACCGCAAGGACGACCTCACGTTCGAGGAGTTGGTCGCGCTGAGCGAGTCGCTCGGCCGCGTCGAGAACCTCAACCTGTCGGGCGGCGAGCCGTTCCTGCGGCCGGAGTTCAGCGACATCGTGCGGCAGTTCATCCGGCGCAACCAGACGCGCCAGATCTACGTGCCGACGAACAGCTACTTCAAGGACCGCATGCTCAAGCACATCAAGGCGGTGCTCGAGGAGAAGGACCTGGAGCTGTTCGTGGTCGAGATGTCGCTCGACGGGCTCGGCGAGTTCCACGACAAGTTCCGCGCGAGCCCGGGGTCGTTCAAGAAGGCGATGGAGACCTACGACGCGCTCGCCGAACTGCAGCGCACCGATCCGCGCCTGCGCATCCATTCGATCTCGACCGCCACGCAAGTGAACATGGCGGAGATCAAGCGGCTGACGACGTTCCTGTTCGACCGCTGCCCGCAGATGGACCACCACAACCTGGCCATCATGCGCGGCGATCCGAAGAACCACTCGCTGTCGGGGCCGGCGCTGGGCGAGTACTGGAAGCTCTACGAGTACATCCAGTCGCTGTGGGCCACGCGCGAAGAGGGTCGCTACGGCTCGATCGTCGAGCCGATGCTGCAGTACGCCAAGACCAAGTCGATCGAGAAGCAGACGCAGGTCGTGCCGTGCAAGGCGGGCGTGCTCTCGGCGGTCGTGTACTCGAACGGCGACGTGAGCGTGTGCGAGCTGCACGAGCCGCTCGGCAACCTGCGCCAGCAATCGTTCTGGGAGATCTGGAACGGAGAGCGGGCGCGCGCGCGCCGCGAGAAGATCGCCTGCAAGGAGTGCTGGTGCACGACCGAGGTGTTCCTCTGGCCGAGCTTCACCTACCAGCCGCCGCACATGCTCAAGACGATGCTCGGCGGCAAGGTGTGGCGTAAGCCCAAGCCGCTCGATCCGAAGGACAAGCTCGTGGTGAAGCTCGAAGACGCCTACGGCACCACGACCGAGGACGGCCTCAAGCTGGCCGCGGTGCTCGCGAAGGAAGCCGAAGCGCGCGCGGCCGAACAGCAGGTCGCGCCGGTGCGGCCGAGCTGAAGAGCGTTCGCGGCGCAAGTCGACGTCGGTGGCGCTCCTGCGCCGCGTTCTGCCGGCGACGTGTTCACCTGCCCGTGTAGCGGCGGCTCCGCCGTCGCATCGCGCGTCTCGCAGGCGCGATCCGCGGCCAGCGCGACCTCGCGACGATCGCCATGCTGCTCGCCCGTGGCGAGCGCGGGCTGAGAGTGCTCGGGCAGCCACCTGACCAAGGGACGTCCCGTGTGGTGGACCTCCACTCTGCTTTCGACGAGCACCTTCGGCGGAAGCGATCCTCTCGGAGTTCCTATCCGTCGCCAGTCCGGGACGTGGTGGCGACTACTTGCGGACTTTCCTCATCTTGCGAGCCTGCGACTCCGTTCGCGGTGACGTGGCGCGGGAGCGTCGAACGGCTTTCGTGCGCCCTGGGCGCGCGGACGGAGCTTCGGTTCCCTGCGACGCAGTAGCGAGCGCAATGAAGCACTCGAGCGCCTGCGTGGCGTCGCGCAACTTGCCTGTGCTCAAGTACTCGAGCATCAGGCCATCGAACACGGCGATGCAGAGCCGAGCCATCGGGCCGCTGCGCAGCGGCTCGGACATGGCCTGCAGGC
>CALKYE010000251.1 GCA_938003765.1 uncultured Planctomycetia bacterium | reverse complement strand
CGAACAACGACCACGCCCGCGCGCTGGAGCTGCTCGCCAACCTGCCGCGTTGCGATACGAGCTGCCTCCCGCTCCAACCGCGATCCTCGATGCTGCTGCGCTCGGATCTGGAGGTGTGGATCGATTGGAACTGGACCGACTACCTGGACCGATTTCCGAGGCGGTGGGACTGATGGAGAGCCGCGCTTGATTCCTCCCACGTCTCGCCCGCGCCACGGGCGAGAGCAAGTGACCGCGACCCGCGAAGTCGCGACAGAGTGAGCGTTGGTCGCCGTGACGACGAGCCACATCCGTTCGCGCAACATTTCGAACCGGCGCGTGAGCCCATCGCGCTGCGCTATTCGGCGGGTAAGTTCCGCTCCATGACCACCAATCTCGAGATCGCGCGCACGGTCCAACCCAAGCCCATCGCGGAGATCGCGCAACGACTTGGCCTGGGCGCCGAGGACTGGGTTCCCTACGGACGTCACGCGGCCAAGCTCGCGCTGGAGGGCATCGCGCGCCGGCGCTCGAACTCGCAGGGCAAGCTGATCCTGGTCAGCGCGATCACGCCGACGCCGCTGGGCGAAGGCAAAACGACGACCACGGTGGGATTGACGCAAGGGCTCGCGCGCATCGGCGCGAAGGCCGCCTGCACGCTGCGCCAGCCCTCGCTCGGCCCCGTGTTCGGCATCAAGGGCGGCGGCGCGGGCGGCGGCTACTCGCAGGTCGTGCCGATGGAGCTGCTGAACCTGCACCTCACCGGCGACCTGCACGCCGTGGGCGCGGCGCACAACCTCGCGTCGGCGTTCCTCGACAACCACCTGCACCACGGCAATGCGCTGGGCATCGATGCTGGGTCGGTGAGCTGGCCGCGCGTGGTCGACATGAACGATCGCGCGCTGCGCAAGAGCGTGATCGGTCTGGGCGGCAAGGCCAATCTGCCGGCGCGCGAAGAGGAGTGGTGGATCACCACCGCCTCCGAGGTCATGGCGATCCTCGCGCTCGCCGAAGACCTGCGCGACCTGCGCGCGCGCCTGGGGCGAGTCGTCGTCGCCGCGACTCGCGAGGGCAAGCGCGTCACGCTCGAGGACCTGCACGTGGCCGGCGCCATGACCGCGCTCCTGCGCGACGCGCTGCAGCCCAACCTGATGCAGACCGTCGAGGGCTCGCCCGCGTTCATCCACGCCGGACCGTTCGCGAACATCGCGCACGGCTGCAGCTCGGTGCTCGCCGATCGCGCAGCGCTCGCGCTGGCGGACTACGTCTGCACCGAGGCCGGCTTCGGCATGGACATGGGCGGCGAGAAGTTCTTCGACATCAAGTGCCGGCAGAGCGGGCTGCGCCCGGCGGCGGCGGTGATCGTGGCGACGGTCCGCGCGCTCAAGATGCACGGCGGCGTGGGCAAGATCGTGGCGGGCAAGCCGCTCGACCCGGCGCTCGTCGCGGAGAACGTCGAAGCGGTGCGCAAGGGCGCCGCGAACCTCGCCAAGCAGATCGAGAACGCGCGACACTTCGGCGTTCCGGTCGTGGTCGCGATCAACGCCTTCCCGACCGACACCGCGGCCGAGTACGCGGCCGTGCGCGAAGCGGCGCTCGCCGCCGGCGCGGAAGACGCCGTGCCGTCGCGCCACTTCGCCGAAGGCGGCAAGGGCGCCGAGGAGCTCGCGCGAGTCGTCAAGCGCGTGGTCGACCGCGGCGACGCGCAGCCGCGACTGCTCTACGCCGACGACGCGCCGCTCAAGTCGAAGATCGAGTCCATCGCCACGCGCATCTACGGCGCGGAGGGCGTCGACTTCGCGCCCGACGCGACGCGCAAGCTGTACGAGTTCGAGCAAGCCGGCTTCGGCGGCCTCGCCGTGTGCATGGCGAAGACGCAGTACTCGATCAGCCACGACGCCAAACGCAAAGGCCGCCCGAGCGACTTCCTGCTGCCGGTCAAGGACGTGCGGCTGCTGGCCGGCGCGGGCTTCGTGACCGTGCTGGCCGGCGACATGACCCTCATGCCAGGACTGCCGTCGCTGCCCGCGGGCGCAGCGATCGACATCGACGAGCACGGCGAGCTCGTGGGTCTGTACTGAGCCGCGCCATGCCTCACGCGCGCGCGAAGATCGAGCTGGTGTTGGACGACATCACTCGTCTCGACGTGGACGCCATCGTCAACGCCGCCAACGAAACGCTGCTCGGCGGCGGCGGAGTCGATGGAGCGATCCATCGCGCGGCGGGGCCAGAGCTCCTCGCTGAGTGCCGGACGCTCGGCGGCTGCCCGACGGGCGAAGCGCGCCTGACGCGCGGCTATCGGCTGCGCGCCCGCTTCGTGATCCACACCGTCGGTCCGATCTGGCGCGGCGGGGCCCACGGCGAAGCCGAGTTGCTCGAGCGCTGCTACACCTCGAGCCTCGCGCTGGCGCGTGATCGCGGCCTGGAGTCGATCGCGTTCCCCGGGATCTCAACCGGAGTGTTCGGCTTCCCCATCGAGGGCGCGGCGCGCATCGCCGTCGATGCGATCGCGCGCTGGACGGCCGCGAACGACCTTCCAGCGCGCGTCGTGCTGTGCGCCTTCAACGCCGCGTCGAAGGACGCGCTCGAGCGCGAACTCACGCGGCTCGAGCACGCCGACTAGAACGCGCGCCTCAGCGCCGCTTGGCCTTCGCGGCCGAGGCGCGGGACTTGGGCGAGTTCGTTTCCGCGCGAGCGCGCTGCGCCAGCTTCTGCGCGGAAGGCACGTAGTTCTTCTGCTTGCGCTGAGCCTTGGTGCGCGGCGTCGGCGGCACGACCGGCTCCTCAACCGGCAGAGCGTCGGCGGGCTTCTTGTGGCGACGGGCCGCGCGCAGTCCCTGCGAGAAGCCCGCCCGCTCGAGGTCGCGCTTCACCGCGCGCCCGGCCGCCTGGCTCGACGCATCGAAGGCGCTGCGCACGTCCGAAGCGCGCTCGGTCACGACGATCTGCGGTCGACCGGCCATCAGCACCTGGACGCGGCACTCGCAGTCGGTCCCGCCGCGCGGACCGTTGATGTCGGCGAAGCGCACGGCCACGCGGTCGATCTGGAGAGCGAACGAGCCGAGCTTCGCGCCGAGCTTCTTGTGCACGTACGCGTACAGCGGTTCGGGCAGCTCGATCCCGTCGGCATGGATCGAGACCGGCGTCTGCGGCGCCGTGGTGCGGCCGCGATCCTCGCGCGGTGTTTCGTCGGCGGCGACTCCCAGGGGCTGATTGCGAGTATTGACGATTTTCTGATGTCGGCTCATGGTTGGTTCCGTTCGGTTGCGGGCAGCCTTGGGGTCTTTGCGCGCCAATTCAAGCGCGATTCGGGTCATTCCGGCGACGGGCCAAAGGGCGCAGTCGCGCGCGCGCGACAGAGCTCGAGGACCTCGCGCGCGCAGCCCCACGAGAGCGTGACGCCCGCGCCGCCGTGGCCGTAGTTGTGCACGACGACGCCGCGCGGCCGTTGCTCGCGCTCGAGACGAACCGCGCTGCGGCCGGGGCGAACGCCGACGGCGACCGAGAGCACGCGCGCGTCGTGCAAGCGCGGCTCGAGCTCGGCGCAGCGCGCGACGATGGCGCGCGTCACGGACTCGTCCGGAGTGAGGTCCTCGACGCCTTCGTCGCTGGCGCCGCCCAGGATGCAGTCGCGCGAGCGCGGGATCACGTAGGTCACGCCGCGCGGGTCGTAGTCGTCGAGCACGAAGCTCTCGACCGCGCCGCGCTCGACGCGCACGAGCTGCCCGCGGATCGCGCGCATGTGCGGATCGCCGACCAGCTCGCGCGCGGCCAGCCCGACGCAGTTCACGACGCACGGCGCGCCGTCGAAGGCTTCGTCGAGATCGCGCAGCGTCCGCAGCTCGATCCTCCCGCCCGCTCGCTCGAAGCGTCGCACGAGGTACGCGAGGTACAGCGGCATCTCGCACACGGGCACCGAGAGCTCGAAGCCGCGCGCGAAACCGGCGGGCAACTCGCTCGTCGCGAGCTCGCGCAGGTCCGGCGCGCAGGCGCGGTACTCGGCGCTCTCGTCGGGCACGCCGTGCGGCAGCAGCTCGACTCCGCGCGTCATCGTCACGCCCGATGCGGGATCGCGAGCCAGCGGCGCCAGCTCGATGAAGGTGCGGCGGGCCCACTTCGCCACGCGCTCGAACGGAGCGACCTTGTACGGGTACCAGATCGCGCCGGCGACGCTCGAGGTCGTGCGCTCGGGAAGCTCGCGCGTCCAGATCGCCACGCGCAGTCCGGACTCGGCGAGCGCGATGGCGCTGCTCAGTCCGGAGACTCCGCACCCGACGACGACGATGTCCAGCTCACCGGCCATGGCTGCGCGCGCGCTTCACGAGCGCTGACCGAAGAGGTAGTCGCTCTCCTGGGACCACGCGGCGAAGCGGTACAGCGGCGCGAGCTGGCGCAACTCGTCGACCAGGAGCGCGGGCACGCTCGGGTCCAGCGCCGCGCCGCGCGCGCCGCTCGGCGCAGGCCACTTGCGCTCGACGCTGAGCCCCAGTTCGCCCGGCTTGTAGTACTTGAAGAACTCCGTCAGCCAGTCGCTCGTGATCTGGCCGCAGATCCACTCGCCCTTCCAGTTGTCCAGGCGCAGGCGATAGCCCGGCGTGGAGTTGAGCAGCGCGAGCCACACGCCCAGGCCTTCCTTCTTCGTGCGATGGACGAGGTTCTGGCCGTCGAACCACGCGTCGGGGTGCACCTTGAGGCTCACCTCGAGACTGCCCTCTTCGATCGCGACGCAGAAGTAGGCGTTGCGGTACGCGGCGTCCAGGTCCTTGCCCAACTCGGCGCCGAGGATGCGCTTGACGCGCGCCTTCTCCTTCTTGCCGCGACTGATGTAGGCCCACATGCGCTTGACCTTCATGTGGTTGAACACCGTCGGGTGATGCAGGCTGGTGCGCACCGCGAGGTCGAGCGCACCGCCGGTCGCCTCCGCATCGGAGGACAGCCGCTCCAGCGCCGCGTGCGCGATCGACAGCAACTTGCGTCGCGTGGCGAGTCGGCGGTCGTTGTACTGCGGGTCGCGGCTGAGCGGATCGCTGAGCGCGTGGAAGTCGCCTTCCTCGAACGGCGCGAGCGCCGCCAGCGGCTTGGGTTCGACGTCGGACGACTTGGGTTGAGTCATGGCAGGGCCGTGGAGCGCGCTCACTCGGCGAGCGTCGCGAGCACGCGCGCCAGATGCGGCGCGAGGTTCTCGCCGAGTCGCTCGTGGCCCTCGGCGGTCGGGTGGATGCCGTCCTCGAGGTTCAGGCGCGGGTCGCCGCCGACACCGGCGAGGAAGTTGGGCACGAAGGTCGCGCCTTCCTCGCGGGCGACGCGCTCGTAGAGCTGCTCGAAGCTGCGCGCGTACTCGACGCCCAGGTTGGGCGTGATGTTCATCCCGAGCAGCACGACCTCGACGTCGCGCGCCTTCGCGCCGCGCACGATCGCGCGCAGGTTCGCTTCGAGTTCGTCGAGCGGCCCGGCGCGCAATCCGTCGTTCGCGCCCAGCTCGACCACGAGCACGTCGGGTTCGCTCTGCAGCACCCAGTCCAGGCGCCGCAGGCCGCCCGCGCTCGTGTCGCCGCTGACTCCGGCGTTGACGAGCTCGAACGGATGCCCCTGCGCGACCAGCTTGCGCTGCGTGGCCGCGGGAAAAGCGTCGTCGGGCGTCAGGTGCAGCCCGGCCGCGATGCTGTCGCCCAGGAACAGCACCTTCGGCGAGCCCTCGGGAATCTGCAGCGCGTCGCGTCGCGTCGAGGCTGAACGCTCGGCGACGGCGGAGGCGCCTTCACCCGGCAGCGCGCGCGGCGGTTCCGGCTCGTCGGAGCAGCCGCTCGACAGGAGCGCTGCGCCGATGCACGCGAACACCAGGGCGCGCGCCGTCGTTGGAAACCCGTTGAGCATCGACACGACGATACCAAGCCGCGGCGCCGCGCTTCGATCCTTGCCTCTTACGTGCATCGCGCGCGCGCTTGGCTTACACCTCTTGCCCATGACCGCACCGCCGCGCCTCGAGTGCATCGCGCTGACCCGACACCTGCCCTCGGGCGGCCAGGCGCTCACCGTCCTCGACCACGTCGACCTGAGCATCGCCGCGGGTGAGTTCTGCGCGATCCTCGGTCCGTCGGGCAGCGGCAAGTCGACGCTGCTCGGCCTGCTCGCGGGGCTCGATCGCCCCAGTTCGGGCGAGATCCGCCTCGACGGCGAGCGCATCGACGACAAGTCCGAGGACGAGCTCAGCCTGCTGCGGCGCGCGAAGGTCGGCTTCGTGTTCCAGTCGTTCCAGTTGCTGGGCAACTTGACCGCGCTCGAGAACGTGCTGCTGCCGCTCGAGCTGGCCGGCGTGCGAGAGGCGCCGGCGCGCGCGCGCGCGTTGCTCGAGCAAGTCGGCCTCGGCGCGCGCACCCACCACTATCCGTCGCAACTCTCCGGCGGCGAGCAACAGCGCGTCGCCCTGGCGCGCGCCTTCGGACCGCGGCCCAGCGTGTTGTTCGCCGACGAACCGACGGGCAACCTCGACGCAGCGACCGGCGCGAGGATCCTCGAGCTGTTGAGCGAGCTGCACCAGCGCGAACAGACCACGTTGGTCCTCGTGACGCACGATCCGAGCATCGCGCGCCACGCGCAGCGACGCATCCACCTCCGCGCGGGTCGCGTGGAGCGCATCGAAGAGGGCGCGAGCGCGTGAGGGCGCTCGACGTGCTGCGCGGCGCCTGGCGCGAGTCGCGCGGCTCCGGTCCGCGCCTGGTGTTCTTCATCGCCTGCCTCGCGCTGGGCGTAGCGGCCATCACGGGCGTTTCGGGCCTCGTCGACGCGATCGATCAAGCGCTGGTGGCGCAGTCGCGCGAGCTGCTCGGCGCGGACGTCTCGATCCGCGCGCGGCGGCCGATCGACGACAAGGTCGATGCGTTCCTGGCCTTCGATCCCGAACGCGAACGCGCCCAAGCGCGTGAGACACCGACGCTGGTCGCCTTCGGCGCGCGCAGCAAGCTCGCCGAGCTCAAGGCGGTGAGCGCGAACTTCCCGTTCTACGGACGCATCGCGCTGGAGCCCGACGGCCGGCTGGGCGAGGTGCTGGACGAGTCGTCGTGCGCCGTGGCGCCGGAGCTGGCGAACGAGTTGGGCGCGCGCCTGGGCGACGAGCTCTCGATCGGCGGCAAGCCGTACCGCATCGCGGCCCTCGTTCGCGACGAGCCCGGCCGACTCGACATCGGCTTCACGCTCGGCCCGCGCGTGTTCGTGACGCTCGAGGGGCTCGCACGTAGCGGGCTCGAGCAGTTCGGCAGCCGCGTGCGCTATTCCGAGCTGTACCGCCTGCCGAGTTCGCCGGACGAGCGGCGCATCGCGCAGCTCAAGCGCGAAGTGAGCGAAGGGATCGAGGACTCGGCCTACCTGCGCATCGAGAGCCACCGCGAGGCGCAGCCGACCGTTCGGCGCTCGCTGCGGCGCGTGGAGAGCTACCTGGGCCTGGTCGCCTTGCTCTCGCTCGTGCTCGGCGGCGTGGGTGTCGCGCAGATCGTGCGCGCCTGGGTCGCGTCGCGCACGCAGGCCGTCGCCGTGTTGCGCGTGCTCGGCGCGCGGCCGCGCGAGGTGCTGGCGATGTACCTCGCGCACGTCGCCTTGCTCGCGCTCGTCGGCAGCGCCCTGGGCGCGCTCGCGGGCTCGTTCGCGCCGCACCTGGTCGCCCGACTCGCAGCCGATCTGTTGCCGACCGGCTTCGAGCTCGGCTGGTCGCCGCTCGCGCTGTTGCGCGGCATCGCGCTGGGCGTCGCGATCGCGCTGGTGTTCAGCACGCCGCCGCTCACCGCCGTGTGGAGCGTCTCGCCCGCGCGCGTGCTGCGCACCGACATCGAGCCCCTGCCCGCGCCGCGCGTGGTCGCGTGGGGAGCAGCCGCGCTCGTGGCGTTCGGCCTGTTCGGCGCGGCGTGGACGCAGAGTCGCGACCTCGCCGTCGCGGCGGGCTTCACGGCCGCACTGGCGCTGCTGGCGGGCGCGCTCTCGCTCGGCGCACGCGCGCTCACGCGACTCGCCGCGCACGTTCCGCGAGAGCGCCTCAATCCGTACCTGCGCAATGGCGTCGCCGCGCTCGCGCGTCCGGGCATCGGCGTCGTCGGCGCCACCGTCGCGCTGGGCTTCGGAGTGCTCGTCATCACGTTGATGGCGCTGGTCGAGAGCCGCCTCTCGGAGCGCCTGCGCAACGCGCTGCCGAGCGACGCGCCCAGTCTGTTCCTGCTCGACGTGCAGCCCGACCAGCGGGACAGCGTGCGCCAACTCGCCACCAGCCACGGCGCAGCGAACTACTCCGACGTTCCGGTGCTCACGGCGCGGCTCGCGTCGATCAACGACGTCGCCGTGCGCGATCTCGCGCCCCAGCGCGCCGATGCGCAAGGAAGAGAGCAGTGGGTGCTGATGCGCGAGCAGCGCATCACCTGGGCGCGCGAGCTGCCGCCCGACAATCGGGTCGTGTCCGGCGAGCTGTGGAGCGATCCGGAGCGCTTCGAGCTGAGCGTGGAGCAGGACTTCGCCGAAGACCTGGGCGTGGGCGTCGGCGACCGGCTGGCGTTCGACGTGCAGGGCGTCGAGATCGAGTTCGTCGTGACCAGCCTGCGCACGGTCGAGTGGGAGTCGTTCGGCATCAACTTCTTCCTGATGGCGGAGCCCGGCGCGCTCGATCACGCGCCGCACAACGTGCTCGCGGCCGTGCGGCTCGATCCGCAGCAGGAGGCCGAGCTGCAGCGCGATCTGGCCGCCAGCGCGCCCAACGTCACCCCCATCGGCGTGCGCGCGATCCTCGAGAAGGTGCTCGGCGTGCTCGCGAAGCTCGCGACGGCGGTGCGCGTCCTCGGGCTGTTCACGATCCTCACGGGGCTGGTGATCCTCGCCGGAGTCGCGAGTTCATCGGCCGTGCACCGCGGCCGCGAGGTGGCGCTGCTCAAGACGCTGGGACTCACGCGCGCCGGCGTGACGACGCTCTTCGGCGTCGAGTTCGCGCTCGTGGGGCTCGTCGCCGGCGCAATCGGCGCGACGGCGGCGTTCGCGCTCGCCTGGGTGTTCCTCGAACGCGTGGTCGATCTGGGCGCCGAGCTGCCGTGGCTTGCGCTGCCGGCAGCCACGTTGGCCACGGCGTTCGCGAGCGCGCTGTGCGGCGTCGCCGCCAACCTCAAAGCGCTCGCGAGCCGGCCGATCGAGAGCCTCCGAGGTTGACGCGCGGCTGACTCGCGGCCGCGACCTCAGCTCGCGCTGATCGCGCCGAGGATGCTGGCGACTTCCTTGCGGCCGGCGGCCGACTCGCGCCACTCGAGGTACTTGCGCACGCCCGCGCGACCGCAGTCGGACAGGAAGCGCTGCTGCTCGGGCTTCAAGTCGAAGTCGGTGAAGCCGATCTTCTCGCCGACGTCGATGAAGATCGTGCGGGCCCAGTCGTTCTTGTGCAGGTGCACCTTGTTGGCGATCGCGCGCATGAAGGCGACCAGGGCCCAGCCGTAGCTCACGATGTTGTCGATCTTGAGCGGCTCGTTCGCCCAGTCCTTCAGGTTGAACTCGAGCTCCTTGGTCGTGTCGACGCGGAAGCCCAGGGTCTCGGCGTTGAAGCGGAACTTGTCGTCGGAGTTGTAGTTCACGCGCACGCCGTTGCGCGGGTCTTCGAGGTAGTCGGCGTGGTCGAACAGATTGACCGGGTAGTTCCAGGTCAGCCCGCCGTCGACGATCACGTCCTTCGACGCGCCGCGGGCGCAGGCGAAGAACAGCGGAATGCTCATCGAGCGTCGCACGGCCTCGTGCAGCTTGAGCTGGGGCGACTCCCACACGCTGTACAGCTCGCGGCGCTGCTGCGAGAGGTTGGAGCCGACCAGGAAGGGACGGGGCAGGTTCACGCCCTTCGCAGCCAGCGCCGCCTGCCAGGCGTGAAGTTCCTTGAAGCTCGGCGCGGCGCCCGGCGACTTGACGCCGTGCTGCTTGGAGAGCGCCGAGGTCTTCGCGGAGATGTACTTCTTCATCCACTCGCGGAACCGATCGCCCTTGTACCAGCCGTAGTCGCCCAGGAGCCGCGCGGTGTCGCGTCCGAAGCCGAAGTCGTCGTCCTTGAAGTCCGCGAAGTTGGTCTCGCGCAACACGACGCCCAACTCGGTCGGCGTGTAGCCCACGGCCATCAACGCAGCCGTGATGGCGCCAGCGGAAGCGCCGCCCACGCGCTTCACCCCCGCGAGCAATCCGCGCTCTTCGAGCTCGAGCAGCGCGCCTTCGTAGGCGATGCCCCACACGCCTCCGCCCTCGAATACGAGGTTGCGAACGGGACCGAGGGAGGTTGCGTCAGCGGGCTTGGAGGGCATGGCTCGGTGAGTGTGGAAGGCGGGTCGTGGGAAATCTTCGAGGGGACGTCGGTTCAGCGCAGCGCGCGCAGCACGACGTCGCACGGTGACAACATTAGTGCGGGAGCAAGCTGTCCACGCAAAGGAAACGAGCCGCCCGTCACCACGTGACGAGCGGCTCGCGAGGACTTTCGCGCGCACGCGATGCGCGCGCCGTCGAGCATCAGACCGGGTAGTACGCCGTCGCGCGCTTCTGGCCGGTGGTCTTGACCTTGCCGTCGTCGATCAACTTCTTCATCGGCAAGCGCATGGTCTTGGTGTCCGTGCCCAGAGCGGCCGCGATCTGCTCGCCGCGATTGCCGGGGTGCTGCAGCACGTAGTCGAGCAGGCGCTCGGAGAAGTTCTCGACCTCGCGCTGCGAACGACGACCGCCCGAGCTGGCGGGCGCGCCCGCCGGAGCGGCGACGCCATTGAGCGAGAGGATCGCGCTCAGCGCGGAGCGCGCTTCGCTCAGCGTGTCGCGGCTCGCGCGGTCTTCGGCGACGCTGAGAGCCTTGTCGACACCCTTGAGCGCGGCGCGAACGTGCTTGAGCACCGGATTCTGGCGGACCTTCTTCTGCTCCGCGCGCGCTTTGATCGACTCGATCTTCTTCTGGAGATCGGCGATCAGTTGTTCGGGGCTACGACGGGTGCGTGTGGACGCGGCGTTCTTCATTCGATGAACCAGTGGACAGTCTTTGACAGATGATGGGCCCGAGTCCGTGTTCGCCTGGACTGGGCTGGGCCGCGAGCGAGCGAAAGAGAATAGTCAGCGAGCGCCAGTCCGCAATCGTCAACACGAAAACGTCACAAGACGCCAGTCGATGGCGCGTCGCGTGGACGATCACTCCGCGCCGGTGCGACGCCCGCGCAGAACGGCCCAGATCACGCCCACAGCCACGGCGAGGAGCGCTAAGAGTCCGGCGATGAGGATCAGCATGCTGGTGCGCGCCGCCATGCCGCGTGGCTCCCGCGGCGCCGCGTCAGTGGCCGCGCCCGCTGGCCCCGAGAGCACCCGCAGCGCTATCGGCTCGGTGCGAGCGGTGCGGTACTCGCCGGAGTTCGGATCGAAGTAGGAGAGTGTCACCGTCGGCGTCTGAATCAGCCGCCGGGAGAGCGCGTTGATGTCGTACGTGATCGACAGACCGGACTCGACGCGCTGGGCGAGCTGTCCGACCACACGGAAGTCGTTGGAACTGGCGAGGCGCGGCGGGTCGAACTCGCCGAAATTGCCTTGGCCGCTGATGCGCACTTCGAGTCTGAAGACCTCGCCGACTTTCAACTCGTCTCGATCGGTGCGCGCAGCGAGTTCGAACTGTCCGATCGCGCCGCCGAACTCGAGCGGTCGGTTCTGATCGGGGAGCGTTGCGACCGTGAGCTCGCACGTCGGCCCCACGAGCCCCGCGATGCGACTGTCCGTCGGTTCGCGCTCGTCGAGCAGCGTGCTCCGAAACTGTGTCGCGTAGACCAGCCTCACTCGCGGCGCATCCAAGACCAACTCACCAGCGGCGCGCGGCGCGAGGCGCGCGCGAAGCTCGAAGCCACGCCACGTGCGCTGATCGAAGTCTCGCTCGGGCAAGCGCAGCGCGGAGACCGCGCGATCGCCGACGGCGACCGTCAGCGTCACCGCATCGACGCCCGTGCTCGAGACGTCGCGCTCCAGCCAGGGACACAGCACCTGCACCGGGAGATCGAGCCGACGCGCCGAGAGCTGCTGCAGGTGTTGCCCGACGAACTCGCGCTCGAGCCAGACGCGAACGGCGATCTCGATCGGCTGCCCGGCGAAGACGGGCTCGCGCAGCGGGGCCACATCCACGCGCACGCGCTCGCGCACGAACTCGTCCGCGGGCGAGTCGAGCTGCGAGGAAGGGCTCGAGAGCAAGTCGACCAGCGGCGCCTGAGCGGCGGCGCGCGGCGCCGATGCCGCGAGGAGCGCGGCGATGAGCCAGACACGAAGAGAGCGGCGCGGTGACATCAGGGTGTCAAGCCGCGCCGCTCGTTGTAGAAACGCCAGAACGCTGGTGGCAGGTTGCTCGCGGTCGATGCGGAGCCCGACGCGAAGCGCGAACGGGCGTCGCAGCGCATCAACTCAGCGGGCGAAATACTTGGTGCCGCGCTTCTCGCCCTTGGTGTTGATCACCTTCTGCTCGAACAGCTTCTGGATCGGCAGCTTGAGGTCCTTGGTCGGCATCTTGACGGCCTTGCCGATCTGCTCGAGTCGCTGGCCGGGGTTGGCCTTGATGTGTGAGAGCACCGTCGCAGCAGTCTTCAACACATCTTCAGGGCTGCGCTTGCCGCCCTTGCCGCGCGCGGCCTTCGGCGGACGACCGGGACCACGCTTGCCAGCGGTCGGTGCAGCGGCAGGCGCCGCTCCGCCTGCGACTCCGGCGTTCAGAGTCGAGCCAAGCGCTTCGTGCACGGCTTCGAGGGCCGAGAGCTTCACGAGATTGGTGAGCTCGTTGACGAAGGCGTCGATGCGGGAGCGCAGTTCGCGGTCCAGAGGAGAGTTCTTCATATCCGTATTGGGCCAGCAGTGGGAAACGCTTTCAAGCGGCAAGTGACCGCAGAGGGTACGAGTTGGCAAAAGCCGCGTGCCGTCCAGCAACGACCCGGGTAGACTGCGGATCGTTGCCGCCGCGTTGGCGCGACGCTTTTGCGAGCGGCGTTGCGCCTGGGAAGCACGGCGGTGACTCTCTCCCTCGGGGCCGGCATCCGATTCGTCGGGTGTCCGGCCCCCCTTCGTTTCCGCGAAGGTGTTTCCACACGGGCCTATCGAGACCGTCGTGGCGCGCCCCGCGCGTCGGCGCTCGGAAGTTCGTGCGGCGCGAATCCACCAGCGACGCCGAAACGCGAGGGCGGCCACTACGCCGCCGCTCGCGGCAGGTCACACGGCGCGCAGCACGCGCACGAGCGCGCTCACGATCAGCAGCGCTCCGACGGGAACGAGCAGGATCCCCAGCGACGGATCACCTTCGAAATTGAGCACGCCCCCGGCGAAGAAGCCCAAAGGCATGAGCACCGCGCCCAGAGCCAGCTCGCGTCCGGCGCGAACGCGTGCGCGCTGGTCCTCGACGTGGTGCGGCGCGAGGGCGACGTAGAGGAGGCACAGGATGCCGAGCATCGAGCCGTGCGCGTGCGCGAGACGCCACAGCTCGCGTCGCATCGGGCTCGCGAGCCACTGCGCCACCTTGAAGCCGTGCAGCGCCTCCAAGGCCACCCCCATCGGAAGTGAGATGGCGAGCAACGCACAGCCGACCTTCAACACCAGGCGCAGTTCGGTCGTGTTCATTCCCCGATCGAGATCACGTGGTCGCTTTGAAGGTCGAGCAGACGTCGAACGCGTTCGAGATCGATCCTGCCACCTGGGGCGAGCATCATCGAGCCGCCCAGCGGCGCGAGCCTCGAGGCCAGGGCTCTCGGAACTTCGTCGAGCAATTCGTAGAGCGCGCGCGTGCGCGCCTCGGGCGTCGCGAGCGGGTCGAAGCTCTCGAGTCGAGCGCGCAGGCCCCAACCAGCGCGCTGGTCGAGCGCGAGCAGCGAGCGGCGCGCGATGACGCGAACACTGGGGTAGCCGTCGCCGAGTGTGACGATCAAGTTCGCCGCGGCCGCTGCGCGCGCGCGCTCGTCGAGCGCAATTTCGGGTCGGCCCAGACTCCACGCGTAGACAGCGCGCTGAACCGCGTCGCCCGCGTGAAGTGATGCGAGCGCCTCGGGAGCGTCGAGCGGCGCGCCATCGGGTCGCGAGCTCGGCCGCCCGTACCCGTCGCCCCACCACTCGCGCATTCGATCGGCCGCCCACAGCGCATCGCGATCGATGTGGCACTGCGTGCAAGCATGCGGGCGGCCGCCCTCGACGTCGCGGCGTGTGTCCGGACTCTCGATGCGATGGCTGCGGTGGATCTCGACCACGCCGTACACCATGTGCGGCATGTGGCAGTCGAGGCAGCGCGAGCCCGAGCTCGCCGGCTCGTGGTGCGTGTGAGCGCGAACATCGGCCGCGATCTCGACATGGCATTGGGTGCAGGCCGCGTCGGTGCGCATGCGCGGCTCGATCTGGCCGTGCACGTCGCCGCCGTGCATTACGTGGCACGAAAAGCAGGTCAGCTCACCACCCCCGTAACACGGCGACTGCGTTACGCCCAGGAACTCGTAAGCCGTCAAGCGCGCGGTCCCGTCTGACCAGAAGCGCTCTTCGAAGCCTCGTGAAGCGTCGCCGCCAAGCGGTGGTGTGTCGCGGCGAATGGGCTCGACGTGACCGGCGAGCGTGTCACCGGGCCGGAAGGTCGGCCCGGACTCCATGTAGGTCCAGATCTTCTCCGGCGGCGAGGGCAAGCGTTGCGAGTGGCACTGTCCGCACAGCGCGGTGGCCTGCGCCTGATCGAGCGCGAGCGGATCGACGATCGAGTCGTCTTCGCCGCGCGTGTGGTGCGCGCCGTAACGCGCCAGCGGCGAGCGGTGCTTTCGCGCGTGTTCGCCGCCGGGGCCGTGGCACGCCTCGCACGAGATGCCCAGATCGGCCACGCTGCTGTCGAAGCGCTTGGGAGCAGGCTCACCGTCCGCCGCGAGCTCGAGTCCGGGCGACGGCGCGGTGTTGTGGCAGAAGATGCAGTTCTCGTTCCACAGCGACTGATGGCGACTCCAGTCGTTGTTGTCGGGCGCGAGGAACACGCCGTTCATGTGCATCCAGCGCTCGTCGCCGATGTGCCAGACGAGCGGCAGCCGTCGATATGCGCCGCCGACCTCGTCGCCCACGAGTTCGAAATACTGCTGGTAGCGCCGCGAGCCGACCGCGAGCGCCACCGTCGCGACGCGCGCGGGCTCGGCGCCGATCGCCGGCAGCTCGAAGCAGAACTCGCCGTCGCGCTCGAAGGGCCGCGCGCTCGCGCCGAACAGCGTCACGCGATCTCCGTCGAAGCGGCCGCGCACGTTCTCGCGCGTCGGCAGTTGCGTCATCGAGGAGTGGAACGTCGCGTCCCACGAAGCGTGTTGCTCGGGGTGGCACGCGCGACACGCATCGGCGCCGATGTGCTCGCCGCCGCGCGCGAGCAACCCGCCCGACGGATCGATGCGCGTCGGATCGGGCCCCAGCCACAGCGCCAGCCCCATCGCGGCCGGCGCGATCACCAGCGCGCCCGCGATCGCGAAGGGTGAAGCGGCGTTGGAGCCCATGGCGACGCGGTTTCAGCGCTTGGGGTTCTTGCCCGGCGCCCAGGCCGGGTCGATGCGCCCGTCGGCGAGCGCCCGAGCTCCCTCGAGCGCGGCGCGCACGCAGCTCTCCATGTGCGCGTAATCGAGCGTCGCAGGCTCGTCGCTCACCCGGTGGTAGTCGCGGTGCAGGTTGTAGCTCGAGAGCGTTTGCGCCACGACGCCCTTGACCGCGAAGGCGTAGTTGTCGGAGCGCTGGAAGAAGTTCTGATCGGGGCGTTGGTCGCTCTCGATCGCGAGGCCCAGCTCGCGGAAGCGCGGCCCGAGGTTCGACATCTCGAAGCCCGTGAGCCACAGCTTGCCCGCGCCGCCGATCAGCTCGTCGGGACGGCCGATCATCTCGAAGTTGAGGTTGGCCGCCGTGCGCTCGAGCGGCGCGACGGGGTAGTTGATGTAGTGGTGCGTGCCCACGAGCCCGATCTCCTCGCCCGTGGCGAACAGGAAGATCAGCGTGCGCGCCGGAGGCGGGCCCGCGGCGAAGGCCTCGGCGAGTTCCATCACGGCGGCGCAGCCCGACGCGTCGTCGTCCGCCCCGTTGCGGATCGCGTCGGCGCCCTCGGCTGCGCGCGAGTCGACTCCGATGTGGTCGTAGTGCGCGCTGAACACGATCGCCTCCTGCGCGAGTTCGGGGCGCTCGGCCGTCCCGACGCCGGCGATCTTGCCGATCACGTTGAACGTGCGGCGCTCGATGAGCTCGCTCTGCAGCTCCAGGCGCAACGCCTTGATCGTTCCATCGCGCAGTCCGCTGAGCAGCTCGCCGTTCGCCTGGATGCGCGCGACGCTCGAGCGCGCCTGCTCGCCGGGAAGATCGCGCGAACGGGGCGTGCGCGTATCCGGAGCAGTTCCAGCCGTCGGCGAACCCGGCGTGACGATCAGGCCGAAGCCCGCGCCGCGCTTCTCGCCCAGCCACTCGCGTTGCTCGCGCTGCGTGCCGTCGAGGAACAGCGCGAGCTCTTCGTCGGGCTCGGCGGGAACCTGCTCGGCCTTGGTGACGATCCGCACGCGCAGGCGGCCGCGCTTGCTCGCGACTCCGCCCGCGAACGTGAAGTCGACGCCCTGCACGCGCTCGTGCGTCTGCTCCGCGCCCGTCCACGCCACCAGCTTCGGCGCCGAGCGGTACTCGACGCGCGCGAGCGGCACCGCCTGCGTGTAGCCGCCGTCGTCGCCCGCCGGCGCCACACCGGCGCGCTTCAAACCCGCCGCCAGGTACAGACCCGCCTTCTCGCACTCGGGCGTGCCCGTCGCCCGCCCCTTCATCTCGTCCGACGCGAGCGTGCTCACACACGCTTCGATGTCGGCGCGCGTCACGGCCGGATCGGCGCGCTGACGCTCGCCGCCGCCTTCGACGTCGCTCGGCGACGCGACGGCGACGAGACTGCCGACAAGACCAGCGGCGAGCGAGACCGCGCAGCGGCGACGAACTCCAAGCGGACTCGGGTGCATGACGCCAAGCGTAAGGCGTCGACGGACGGAACGACACGGGAGCGCGCCACGACGTCCGAGCGCTGGCGCAGTAGCCTGCGGCCCGTGAACGCCTTCGTCGTGCTGGCCAAAGCTCCGCGGACCGGACTCGCCAAGACGCGCCTCGCCAGCTCGGGACGCATCACGCTCGAGCAGGCGGCGCACCTCGCGCGCGCGTTCCTCGCGGACACGCTCGCCTGCGTTCAACGCGCCGCGGCCGACCGTCGCTGGATCGGCTTCACTCCGGCGGACGCGCGCGACGAGTTCGAGGCGCTCGCGCCGCACTGCGAGCTGTTCGAGCAAGCGGCGGGAGACCTCGGCGCGCGCATCGTCCACGCCTTCGAGCGAGCCTTCGCCGCTGGCGCGGCTCGCGTCGTCGTTCTCGGCTCGGACACGCCGCACGTCGGCGAAGCGCGTCTCACGACAGCTCTCGAGCGACTCGAGAGCGCGGACGTCGTGCTCGGTCCGGCGCGCGACGGCGGGTACTACCTCGTCGGGCTCGCGCGGCCGCGACCCGAGCTGTTCGAAGGCATCGAGTGGAGCACCGAACGCGTGCGCGCGCAGACCTTGGCGCAAGCGGAGCGCGCGGGCCTGCGCGTCTCGCTGCTGGACGAACTCGACGATATCGACGGCGACGCGGAGCTGAGCCGTCTGGCCGAGACGCTCGCATCGGCGCCGCATCTGGCGCCCGCCACGGCGCGCGCGCTGTCCGAGCTGCGGCGCTCGCGCTGAGCGCAGGCGATCGGTGTCGTCAGCCGCCCTTGCGCGCGGCGACCGCGCCGTCGATCAGCTTCTTCACGGCCGCCTCCATTTCGTCGACCCACTCCACGCCGAAATCGCGCTCGAGTAGGTCGCGCTCGCTGAACTCGTAGCGTCCGGAGCGCGGGTCGAAGTCGAACTGGTAGTCGTGCTCGCTGCCGTCGTCCTCGGTGACCATCACCATGACGATGTTGTTGGGGGCGTCGAGTTCGCAGCGAAACGTGGCCATCGGGCGTTCCTGGAGGATGTCTTGGCGCGCGCCGGTCGGGCTCGTCGCGCTGAAGCGGGGCGAGAGGTTAGCCCAGTGTCGGAAGCTCCGCCAAGGCTGGACAGTCCGGCGCACCCGGCCGACGATGGTCGCCACGATGACGACGTTCGACCGAGGCTGGCTGCGAGGCGTGATCGCGCTCCTGCTTTCCTTGTTCAGCGCATCGTGCGCGGGTTGGACGCCGATCCACCGCGAGCGGACCTGGACGCTGTACGTGAAGGACGGCGAAGCGGTCGACGTCGATCGTTTCGGCCGCGCGCTCGGCCCCGCGTTCGAAGCCGTCGAGGCGCGCATGGGCGCCTTCGAGCGGCGCGTGCGCATCCACGCCTGGGAGAGCGAAACGCCCACCACGGCCAAGAACGGATCGACCAAGGGCGGCGCGGCGAAGTCGGGCGCGGCGCTCGAGCCCGCCGACGCTGAGTTGCACGAGGTGCCGGGCATCGGGCCGGCGCGCGTGCGCGCGTTCCACGTCAAGGGCGGTTCGATGCTGTTCCAGTCGAGCGGCGTGTTCCTCGGCGTCGCCGAGGTCGGCACGGCGTTGCACGAGCTGGTGCACGCACGCATCGCCGAACAGCACCTCGACCTCCCGCTGTGGTTCGAGGAGGGCGTGGCCTCGTACTGGGGCGACGGCGCGTTCCACGACGGGAGCTGGCACGTCGACGGACTGGCCTGCTGGCCGCTGCGCGAGTTGCGCGAGCAGCGCTTGAGCGACGCCGACCTCGCGCGGCTGCTCGCCCTGCACGCCCGCGACGAGTACGACGCGCGCGAGAACCTGCTGGTGCACTTCCTGGGCTGGGCGCTGGTGTTCGACCTGGCGCAGCAGGCGCCGCAGGCCGACTGGCTCGAGTGGAAGCGCACGTTCGAGCAGCACGCGGCGGAGATCGGCGCCGTCACCGCGGCGCGCGAGCGGCTCGAGCGCGTGCTCGGTGACGCCACCGTCGTGGGCTGGCTCCAGCGCCTGCGCGAGCCGGCGCCGGGCGCGCGCCTCGCGGCCGCCAAGGGTCTGTGGAAACTGCGCGACGTGCGCGTGATCGACGCCATGCTCGACGCGCTCGAACGCGAGCAAGACGGCGAGCTGCGCGTCGCCCTGGCGCTCAACATCCTGCTCGCCTCGGGAGAGACGCGCGTGGGCCGCACGCGCTGGAATCGCCTCGCGTCGCTGGTGTTCCCGATCCTGCGCGAGAGCAAGCTCGCCGATCCGCGCGAGGACAAGGCGCTGCGCGACGTCTACGCGAGCATGCGGCGCTGGGATTCGCGGCGCACGCGCAGCACGCAGGACGCGCTCGACGATCTGGCGCGCCTGTGGGAAGAGTGACGCGCGCGCGTCAGCTCCACTGCGAGTCGCCCAGGCTCTGGTAGATCTGGGCGCGGCCCGGCCCGAGCGATTTGGCGCGGTACATGGCCTTGTCCGCGCGTCGCATCAGCATTTGCGGCTCGTCGCCGTCGCGCGGATAGAGCGCGGCGCCGAACGAAGCGCTGGCGCGCAGGGATTTGCCCTCGAAATCGATCGGCGACTCGATCGCCGCGATCAGCTTCTCGCCCACGCGCCGTGCGTCCTCGGGACCGCCGACGCCCGGGAGCACGATCACGAACTCGTCGCCGCCCAGGCGCGCGATGGTGTCGCCGCCGCGCAGCACAGCGCGCATCCGTTCGGCGGCCTCGCGCAAGAGCGCGTCGCCCGCTGCGTGACCGTGCTTGTCGTTGATCTCCTTGAAGCCGTCGAGGTCGACGTACGCCACCGCGAGCTGCTCCTTGTTGCGCTTGGCGTGCGCCAGCTCGAGCTGCAGACGGTCGGCGAGCGAGACGCGATTGGGCAGGCCGGTGAGCTCGTCGCGATACGCCAGGCGCTTGATCGCGTCTTCGTGCTCCTTGCGCGCCGAGATGTCGCGGAACACGACGACCTCGCCGAAGTGATCGCCGTCGGCGCTCTGGATCGGCGAGCGCACGTACTCGATGGGCACTCGTCGCCCTCCGTACGCGAAGAGCACCGCTTCGCGCGACTCGGCGCCGCGCTCGACCAGCTCGGTGATCGGAGGGAACTCCGGCTCGACGTCGCGCACGATGAACACATCAGAGGCGCGCCCGCCGACCAGCTCGGACGAGGGCCGGCCGAGCAGCTCGCACGCGACGCGATTGGCGAAGCGCACTTCGCCCGAGCGATTGATGGTGATCACGGCTTCGCCGAGGCTGCGCAGCGTGGTCGTGGCGAGCTTGCGCACGTAAGCGAGTTCGCGTTCGGTGGTCAGGCGCATGAGACCGAGCACGGTCACCATCGCTATGGAGAAGATCGCCGCAGCGGCGTTGGCCATCGCCACGCCCGGGCTCGCCCCTCCGGATCGGTTGACCGCGACGAGCGTGAGCAGCGCGCAGGACGAAGCGACCGCGAAGGTGAAGCGCCGCCGAGCCACCCACAGACTCACGAGGATCGGAATCGTGTAGAGCATCGACAGCGCGACGATGCGCGGCATGAACCAGTCGACGACGAAGATTCCGACGATCAGCGCGAAGACGGTCGGCCGCAGGAGCTGCGGATGTCGCAGCAGCCAGCTCTTGGGGAGCGCGCGGATTTCGACTTCGACCTCGGCCACGGCCCCATGAGCGAACACTCTGCGAGCGCGGCTGTCGAGCGGCACGGCGACCGAGCGCCCGGCTACGCCCTTCTGCTAGACTGCCGGCAAGCGTCCATCTGGCGCTGTTTTCCAGCACTTCCGCGCATCGAAGCGGCCTGAACCGTCCCCTCAATGCAGACCCTCGCCAAGCCCAATTTCGAGAGCCTCAGCCGCAACTTCCATCACTGGGAGAAGACTGGCGACCTGATCGATCAGTGCATCGACCTGATGCTCAACCTGCGCCAGAGCGGTCACCCGGGCGGCTCGCGCTCGAAGACGCCGCTGATGGTCGCGGCCACGCTGGGCGTGATGCGCTGGGACGTGCGCCGACCCGAGCTCGCCTTCGGCGATCGTTCAGTGCTGGTCGCGGGTCACTGCAATCCGGTGATCTACGCGATGCTCGCGGTCTACAACGAGGCGCTGCGCCTGCGCCACAAGCAGACCGGCGATCCCAAGTACCTCGTGCCGCACGCCGCCGAGCGTCAGCTCGTGTGGGAGGACCTGTTGTGGCTGCGCCACAACGGCCACTTGCCCGGCCACGCCGAGATGGAAGGCAAGACGCTGTTCTTCAAGTTCAACA
>CALKYE010000250.1 GCA_938003765.1 uncultured Planctomycetia bacterium | reverse complement strand
GCCGCGAGCTCGAGAGCGGCAAGTACGGCGCGCTGTTCGTGTGGGCGCACAACCCGGCGGTGGTGTGCCCCGAGTCCGCCCGCGTGCGCGCCGGGATGCAGCGCGACGATCTGTTCGTCGTGGTCCACGAGCAGTTCCTGACCGAGTCCGCGCAGCTCGCCGACGTCGTGCTGCCTTCGACGATGTTCGTAGAGCACTCCGACGTGTACCGCAGCTACGGCCACCGACGTCTGCAGCTCGCGCGCAAGGCCTGCCAGCCGCCGCCGGGACCGCGCTCGGTGCTCGAGACGTTCAGCGCGATCGCCAAGGCGCTCGAGCTGCCGCGCGAGACCTGGGACGCCGACGCGGATCGGCTGTGCGACGAGCTCGTGGAGGCGTCGCTCGCGCGCAAGGACGGCGAGCAGCGCGCCGAGCTGCTCGCGGGCGCGCCGATCAAGGTCGCGCCGCGTCTGCGCCCGGGGCAGGGCACTCCCAGCGGGAAAATCGAGCTCTTCAGCTCCGCGGCGCTCGCGCTCGGCCAGCCGCCGATGGCGACCTACGTGCCCGACGACGCGGCCGGCACGCGGGGCGAGTTCTGGCTCGTGAGCGCGCCCAGCGTCCACACGCACAACTCGACCTTCTCGCACAGCGCGCGGCACCTGCGGCGCGTGGGGGAGCAGCGCGTGAAGGTCAATCCGGGCGATGCGGAGCGACTGGGGCTCACCGACGGCGCGCTCGCCACGCTCTCCAACCAGCACGGGAGCGTGAGCTTCCCGGTGGAGTTGAGCGCGGACATGCCGCCCGGGCTCGTGCGCATCGACGGCCTGCCGCGCGCGGAGGACACGCCGGAAGGGATCGGTGTGAACGCGCTCGTGTCGGGCGAGACCTCGGATCTGGGCGACAGCAACACGCTGTACAGCACGCGCGTGGAGCTCGAGTTGCGGAAGGTTTGAGCCAGCGTCCGGCGCGACTACAGACCGAGGGAGCGTCCGACCGATCATCGCGTCGTCGCGCCCCAGTCATGGATGCCAGCTCAGAACTGACTCAGCTCGTTTACGTCAGCACCGCCAGCCACCCGTTCTCGCCCGACGAGCTGCGCGAGCTGCTGAGCCGCTCCCGAATCAACAATCAGGCCGTCGGAGTCAGCGGCATGCTGCTCTACCACGACGGCAACTTCATCCAGGCCATCGAAGGGCCGCGCGACGCGGTGTCGGCGATCCAGGCGCGCATCGCGCGCGACCCGCGCCACTACGGCATGATCGTGCTGCGCAAGGGTCCGATCGACGATCGCAACTTCCCGGAGTGGTCGATGGGCTTCGTCGACGCCTCGAGCGTGGAAGCGCGTCCCGCGGGCTTCTCGAGCTTCCTGCTCGACGGCGATCTCTCGGCGGCGCTCGCGCGCGAGCCCAAGGCTGCGCACAAGCTGCTGCAGTCGTTCCGCGACACCATGCGGCGCTGAAGTCTCCGCGTCCGCGTCTCTCGCGCCGGTTCCGAGCGCGATCGATCTGGCGTAGTCTTCCGCGGTGGACCTAGGACTCGCGAACAAGGTGGCGCTCGTCACGGGCGCCTCGGGCGGCATCGGGCGCGCGTTGATGGAGGGCTTCGCCGCAGAGGGCGCGAACGTCGCGCTCGTCGGCGGGACTCGGACGGCGGAGCTGGAGGCCTACGTCGCAACGCGGCCGTGGCGCGAGCGCGCGCTGTGCGTGCAGGCCGACGTGTCGAAGCTGGGCGAGGTCGAGCGCGCCTTCGAACGCGCTCGCGAGCGCTTCGGGCGCGTCGATGTCGCGGTGGCGAACGCGGGGCAGTGGCCGCGCGCCGACGAGCTGCTCCACCAGGCGAGCGAAGCACGCATCCGCGCCACGCTCGACGCGAACCTGTTCGGCTCGCTGTGGACCGCGCGCGCCTTCATGGCGCAGCTCGAGCGCAACGGAGCGCGCGCCGACGGCCACGGCGCCTCGTTGGTCTTCATCGGTTCGACCGCGGGTCGCTTCGGCGAGCGCGGCCACGCCGACTACGCGACCGCGAAGGCGGCCTTGCGCGGTCTCATGCTCTCGCTGAAGAACGAGATCGTGCGCCTCGACCCGTTCGCGCGCGTCAATCTCGTCGAGCCGGGGTGGACCATGACGCACATGGCGCGCGCGGACCTCGAGACGCCGGGCGTGATCGAGAACGTCACGCGGACCATGGCGCTGCGCCAGATCGGGCGCGCCGCCGACGTCGCCAGAACGGTGCTGTTCCTCTCGTCGCCGCTGGCCGCGCGCCACATCAGCGGCGAGACGCTCACCGTCGCCGGCGGCATGGAGGGCCGTTCGTTGTGGAAGGCCGGCGAGATCGACGAGGCCGCGGTGCGCGCGCGCCTCGCGGCGGATTGATCGACCGCGTTCGAACTCGCCCGCGCCGAGTTCAGCCCACGCCGCGCAGCGCGGGCCACAGCTCGGACCACGGCGCGCGCGGCCGGCGGCAGATGTAGATGCGCTTCGCCGCCGCCTCGTTGCGAACGCCCAGCGGGATCTCGAGCGCGCCCGCGTCCTCGACCTCTTCGAAGCAACGCTCGAGCCACTGGCGCGAGCGCGCGATGACGAGCACCACGCGGGGTTCGCCGCCGTCCCTCGCGCGCGGCGGTCCGTGGAAGAACAACTGGTTGTGGGACGAGGCGCCGCGCGGCAGCTCTCGGGCCGCGCCGAGCAACGTGACGACGCTGGCTTCGCCGTAGGAGTCGGTCAGCACGCCGACGTGCTCGCGCTCGTCCGCCGGGAGCCGCTCACGCGCTTGCGCGAGCTGCTCGACCAGCTCGGGCCAGCCGAACATCTCCCGGAAGTCGCTGTGCGGCCATGCGTCCTGGTGCTCGGCGAACATCCGACGCGGAGCGAGCGGCAGCACCATCCACGCCAGCGGCGCTGCGCCGAGCACGACGGCTGCGGGCGCGATCACGAGCCCGCGCTTCCAACCTCGCGCGCGCGCGATGCGCTCGAGCGCCACGGCGCCGGCTGCGAACAGCAGCGGGAACAGCGGGCCGACGTAGTAGGGCTTGCCGCCGCGCAACAGGAATGGCGCGAGCGCGAGGGGATAGAGCAGCGCGAGGGCTCTGTAGGGCGAGCGACCCTCCTCGGTGCGATGGCGCCACAGATGGAGGAGCCCGAGGATCACCAACGGCGCCGTCACCGGACCCATCAACACGAGTTGGAGCGCTGCGAACGCCGTGGGAGGGAACTCTCGCGCGGCGCGCGCGCCGTTCGCGGCGGCGAAGGCGAGCGTGGGCCAGCCGTGTTCGGCCTGCCACAACAGGCTCGGAGCCGCGCACGCGAGCGCGATGGCGAGAGCGGCCCAGGCCCAACGCGTGGCGAGCCATCGACGCTGTGCGGTGAACAGCAGCGCGAGCGCCGTCGAAAGCGCGAGCAGGACGATGGTGTGCTTCACGAGCAGCCCCAGTCCGATCACTGCGCCCAGCGCGACGAGTCGATTCGAGCGCTCCTCTCGCAGCGCGCGCGCGAAGACCAGCAGCGCCGCCAGCCACACGACCTGATCGAACACCACCGTCTGGAACAGCCCGCCGGACAGCAGGAACAGCGGCGCACCCAGCACGGCCAACGCCGCGAGGCGTTGAGCCCAGGCCGCGCCACCCAGCTCGCGCGTGAGCGCGCCGGCGAGGAGCACGAGCGCAGCGCTGGCCGCGCCCGCGAGGCAACGCAGCGCCAACAACGAGGGGCCGAACAACTCGAACGCGGCGCGCGCGAGCAGCGGAACGAACGGCGGGTGGTCGACGTAGCACCACTCCAGCTCGAGTCCGCAGGCGACGTAGTACGGTTCGTCGCGGTGGAACCCGTAGCGCGAGCTCAGGGCGAGGTGCAGGGCGAACTTGAGGGCCGCGACGGCCGCCAGCGACCGGAGCGCGAGCGGCGGAAGCTGGGAAGGCGCGCGCACGTCCACGGCGCGAAGCCTACACACGGGTCACGGCCCCCGTCGGCCTCTCGAGTCAGACATGTCCCACGCCGCGGAGCTAACGAAACGTAGCGGCCGCGGTAGGGCGCGGAATGCGTGAGTCGAATTCGCGTCGAGCGGCATAGGGCGGGGTGAGCGATGGGCGAGACAGCACTCAAGCACGACCTCCAGGCCCTGTTGGAGCACTCCAGTTGGGTGCGGGAGCTCTCGCGCCGGCTGGCGAGCGGCTCGGCGGCCGACGACCTCGAACAGGCGACCTGGCTCGCGGCGCTGCGCCGCGGAGCGGAACGTCGCGGCCCGGCCCGCGAGTGGCTGGCGACGATCGCGCGCAACTTCGCGCGCCAGGAGCGCCGCTCTTCGGGTCGGCGGAGCGAGCACGAGGCCCGCGCCGCGCGCGAGGAGGCCCTGCCGTCGACGGTGGAGCTGCTCGCCCGCGTCGAGCTGCAACGCAAGCTCGTCGGGGCGGTGATGCAGCTCGACGAGCCGTACCGAACGGCCGTGCTGCTGCGCTACTTCGAGAACCTGCCGCCGCGCGAGATCGCCGAGCGCCTGCGGGTCCCGGTGTCGACGGTTCGCACGCGCGTCGCGCGCGGCCTCGACCGGCTGCGCGAGCGGCTCGACCGCGAGCACGGCGGTCGGCGCGAGCTGTGGATCGCCGCCTTCGCTCCCCTGTGGCCCGAACCCGCACCGTTGTCCTTCGGATTGGGAGCTCTGCTCGTCGTGAACGCGAAGATCGTCGTGGCCTGCGCTGTCTTGGTCGCCGTGGGGGCGCTTTCGTGGTGGATGACCGGCCGGACACAGCCCGCGGCCCAGGAGAGCGAGAGCTCGAGCGTCGCCGCGCCGCGTCCGGCGAGTTCGTCGAGCGGCGCCGGCGCTCGAGCTCGCGAGGCCGAAGAAGCGCCCACCGAGTCGACGCGTTCCGACACGCCGCGCTCAGCGCCCGCAAGCGCCGCGACGCGCTCCAGTGAAGCGCCGGTCGTCCCGCTCGCGAGCGCACGCATTACCGGTCGGGTGGTCGATGCGACGGGGCAAGGCGTCGAGGGAGTGCGGATCGTGGCGCACAGCACGGACGACAAGCCGGCCGCCGCGTCGAGCGAGTCGTACAGCGCCGCGGGCGGCGAGTTCGTCTTCGACGGCGGTCCCGAGCGCGGCGTGCTCCGCGTGGACGCCCGCAACTGGGTGACGTTGCTCTCGGTGAGCTTCTCGGCCGCCGCGCGCGAGAACCTCGCGCTGGTCGCGGCGCCGCGCGTCGAGCTCGCCGGCATCGTCAGCGACGAGCGCGGCGTCCCCATCGAAGGCGTGCAGCTCGAACTGACGCTCCCCGACGACCTGCGCGCGCGTCTGGGCGTCGTGCTCGATCGCGCGGAGACGCAGCGCTGGGTCGCGTCGAGCGGCGCCGATGGCGCATTCGCCTTCGACGGCGCGCCGCAGCTCGCAGGGGCGCGGTTGACGGCCCGCGCCGAGGGCTTCCTCGAGTGGCGCGCCGCCGCGCCGGAGCACACCGACACGGCGCTCGAGATCACGCTCGCGCGGCCGCGCGCCGCGGATGGCTTCGTGCGCGGAGTGGTGCTCGACGCCGCCTCGCAGCCGATCGGCGGCGCGTACGTGGCGCTCGGCATCGACGCGCAGCGCACGGACGAGAACGGTGAGTTCGCGTTCCAGCTCGACGACCCGCAGTCCTTCGGCCGACGCGTCGGCGCGAAGGCGAACAAGCTCACGGCGCTCGCGCCGGGCCTGGCGCTCGCGAGCTTCGAGCCGCCGCTCGAGAACGGCGAGCCCGCCTGGCCGAGCTTCGTGCGGCTCGTGCTCGCGCAGCCCTCGCTCGCGCTCTCCGGCCGCGTCGAGGACGCCAAGGGCGATCCGGTCGCCGGCGTGCGCGTGTACGTGAGCGATCCCACGCTGTTCGGTGCGATCGGGCGCTCGCCGGCGACGGTCGAGTCGCTGTTCGCGCCCGGCGAAGGCGGCTGGCGCTATGTGGAGAGCGACGCGCGCGGCGAGTTCGAGCTCACGGGACTGCTCGACCGCGAGTACGTCGTGCGCGCGCACGACTCGCGCACGCTCCTGCGCGTCGACTCCGAGCCCGTGCGCGCCGGAACGCGGCGCGTGGTGCAGAAGCTGCCGACGGACAGGCTCTACCCGCGCGTCGCCGGTCGCGTGCTCTCCAAGGGCGGTCGACCGATCGCGGGCGCCGAGATCTTCGCGATGTGCGACGCCCTGAGCATCAAGTACAGCGGCCGGCCGATCTCGACTCACCACGACGCGCTCGAGCCCGTTGCGACGGACGCCGAGGGCCGCTTCGAGCTCAAGAACGTGCCGATGAGCCTCGCGTACCTGCGCGTGAACGGCGCGAACATCCTGCCGCTGGAGTACGGCCGCTACGTCGAGGGCGATCCGCGCTTCGCGAACGTGAGCGTGCGCGAGCTGCCGCGGGAGTCGATCGAGAGCCTCGAGATCCGCGTCGACGCGCGCTGCCACATGCAGGTCGAACTCGGTGTGCGGGACCTGGCGGACGAGCTGGCGGTGCTCGACGAGCGCGGGACTCCGCTCGAGCTGAGCCTGTTCGAAGCGAGCGCGCGCCGCGAAGGACCGCGCCAGCCGCTGCACGACGGGCGCTCGGCGATGCTGTCCGTGCCCGAGTCGGGCCGCACGCTCGTGCTGTTCAAGGGCGGCGTCGAAGTGGCGCGGAGCGCGATCGAGCTCGATCCCTCCGAGCCCACGACGATTCGCCGTTAGCTCGCTGAGGTTCGTTGCGAGCGCGACAACGACGCGCGGCGTCGCCACGCAGCAGTTCGGCGAAGCGCGCTAGAACACGTGCTTGAGCTTGGGCTCGTCCTTCTCGGGATCGAGCGCCTTGCGGTACGCCAGGAGCGTGTGCTTGGCGCACTCGCGCCAGGTGAACTTGCGCGCCTGGACCTTGCCGCGCGTGCGCAGCTCGAGCGCGATCTCGGGCTCGGCGAGCACGCGCCGCACGGCCTCGAAGATGCGCTCGGACTCGGTGGGCTCGACCAGGAAGGCCGCGTCGCCGCAGACCTCCGGCAGCGAGGTCACGCAGCTCGTGACCACCGGCGCGCCGCACGCCATCGCCTCGAGCGGCGGAAGGCCGAAGCCTTCGTTGAGGCTCGCGAACACGAAGCAGTCCGCCTGCGCGTACAGCTTGGGCAGCTCCGCCTCCGGCGCGTCCACGATCCACTGCACGCGACCCCGAGCCGGCGAGAGCTCGAGCGCGCGTGAGAACACCTCGTGCTGGTAGCCGCGCGGTCCGGCGATGATCCAGCGGTGGGGGAAGCCCTCGCGCACCAATCGCTCGAAGGCCTCGAGCATGCGCAGGTGGTTCTTGCGCGGGTCGACGCGCGCGACGGTGAGGATGTACGGCTCGCGCGCAGGCCCGAAGCCCTCGGGCGGAAGCTCGCGCGCGATGTGGTCGCAGCCCAGCTCGGTCACGCTCACTCGCGCGGGATGCGCGCCGAGGGCCATGACCACTTCGGCGCCGACGTACTGGCTCGGCACGAGGATTCGTTTGGCGAGCTTCACCTGCTCGCGCGCGGCCTGCGTCATGCGCTCGGCGACGGCGTCGTCGAGGTAGCCCGCTCCGCGCAACATGAAGATGCAGTCGAAGATCGTGGCGACTTGCGCCGCGTTCCGCACCGGGAGCACGTTGGGCTGCGTGTGGTGGAACACCTCCGCGCCGCCCACCAGATCGTCCGCGCCACGCCCCAGCCGACGCATCAGCCCCGGCAGCCACTTCGACGGCACGCGCAGGCGCACGAGCTCCGCCTTCGTGCCCTCCAGGCCCAGCTCCGCGCGCGAGAAGCGCATCGGCGCCAGCGTGTAGCCGAACAGGCCGAGGTCTTGCGCGAAGCCGAGTTCGATCATGGCGCGCACGAGTTCGCGCGCGTAGCGGCCGATGCCCTCGCGGTTCTGCAGGGCGGGGCGATAGTCGAGTCCGACTCGCATGGGGCGCGCTATCGGAGCGGCAAGAGGCTCGAGATCCAAGCGCTGAGTGCGAACACGGCGAGGCCCGCGAGCCAGCGCTGCGCTGAACCTAGCGCGACTCCGCGGCGCGCGAGCACCCACGCAGCCGAGACGGCGACGAACACTTCGGTGGCGAAGGTCGTCGCGCCGGCGCCGGCGATCCCGTAGCGCGGCACCGCCCAGAAGTTGGCTGCGATGTTGAGCGCCAGGCCTCCGCCGGAGATCCACAGGCGTTGGTGATTGAGGCCGAGCGCCACGACCGCCGTGAGCAGCGTCGAGCCCGCGTAGATCGCGACCACGGCGGCCAGCAGCCACTTGAGGCTCGCGGCGGCGACGCCGAAGCCCGGTCGGAACAGCTCGAGCAGCTCGTAGGTCCAGGGGAAGAGCAGACCCGCGCCGAGCCCCGCGACCGCGAACAGCGGCGGACCGACGTTGCCGAGCGCGGCGCCGAGCTCGCGGCCTACGTGTTGTCTGCGCAGCCACGGCAGCAGCGTCAACGAAGCGTACTGCGCGATCATGATGCAGTAGCTCAGCACGCGCACCGCGATGTTGTAGGGGCCGAGCTCCTCCTCGCCGCGCAGCTCGCGGATGAACACGTTGTCGACGTAGAAGTAGGTCTGCGCGAACAGCGCGGAGACGCCGAGCGGCCACGACTCGCGCCACAGCTCTCGCCACGGCGCCGGCGCTGCGCCGGTGCGCGGGATGTGACGCCTCGCTGCGGCGTGCAGCATGAAGTTCGCGGTCGCGCTGCCCGCGGCGACTCCGCAGAGGTAGAGCGCTGGGCTGCGCGCGTCGCTGGCCGCCAGCAGCGCCACGAACGAGAGGCTCAGCGCGCTCGCGGCTGCGCGCATCGCGACCGGAACACCCCACGCGATCCGATTGCGGAACACGGTCGCCGACAACTCGAGCACGTGCGTCACCGGGTACAGCGCCGCGAGCACCAGCAGCCACGCGTCGCGTTCGCCGTAGCTCAGCGCGATCGCCGCGGTGAGCGCGACGCCGACGAGCCCCGCGACCAGGCGAATGCGCCGCGCGCCGCCGAGCACGCTCTCCATCGCGCCGGGATCCGCCGCGGTGCGCTGCACGGAAACTTCGCCCGTGCCCATGTTCGCGAGCGAATCGAGCCACGCGAACAACGCGAGGTAGAACGTGAAGCGCCCGAAGCTCTCGACCTCCAGCTCGTGCGCAGCGAGCCACAGGATCGCGACCGTGCAGGCCGCGCCCCACAAGCGCCCCACAACCTGCAGCGCCGTCCCGCGCAGCACGGCGCCAGGCACGCGTCGCGCGGAGGATTCGAGTTGGGGGCGCGCCACGTCGTGAGGAGTACGGTACCCGGAACTGGGGAGTGTTGGCCCTGGGGCGCAGAGATACCATCGCTCCGGCTTACACGCTGTTGTGCGAGGACGCTGTGGGCGTAGTCGTGGCGATCGTCGACCGACGCGCTCGTTGCTTCCCGGCTGGCAGCGAGAAACCGATCATGTCCCAGCGAACGCTCGAAGCTCTCCAGGTCGATCTCGACCGATTGCGGTGCTCGGAGCTGTGCGAAGGCCGATCCGCGCAACTCACGCTCGCTGCGTTGTGCGAAGAGTTCGATTCGCTCTTGCGCGGCGCGTCTGCGCGCGAGTCGGGCGCGCCCTCCGGCGACTCGCTGACACGAGGCGTCCAGTTGCGTGAGCTGCTGGATCTGCACGGCCGCGTCCAAGCCGAGTTGCGCGCGTGGAGCGGCGCGAGCGCCGAGAGCGAGTCGCTCCTGCGCGTGCTGGCGGAGGCGCTGCACGCCGACGCCTGCGAGTTCCACTCCGCTCCCAGCGCCGCTGGATCGGAGTCGAACGTGCAAGCCCAGAGCTGCGATTCGTCGCCAGTCGCAGATGGGACCTGCGGCGCATCGGTAGCCGTCGCCTCCGTCCCGTCCGCAGAGCGCCGCGAGGACGCCGAGTGGCTCGAGGAGGAACGCGACCCGCGCGCTGCTTCGAACGGCTCGCCGCGGAGCGCCGTGGACGGCTCGAGCCTGCGCGCGTACGTGCGGTCGGCGCGGACAAGCTGGGGCAGCCTGACTTGGCGGTGGAGTGCGAAGCGCGCGCGGGACCCTGCGCTGATCGACCTCGCGACGTGCTGGGCCGAACAGTTCGCCCAGCGCCTGGACGCGTTCGAGTCCGGCCGCGAGGCCTGTGATCGCCTCTGCGGTTGGCGCACCGCTGGCTTCGAGGCTGCGGTCGCCGTCGACCAGGCTGGGCGTGTGATCGAGCTCAACCGCGCGGCGGAGGTGCTGCTCGGCCGTGAACGCGCGGAACTGCTCCTCCAGCCGCTGCTCGCTCTCGCGGTCCCCGAACGTCTGCGCGAGGCGGCCGCGAGAACGTTTGACGACTACGTCGCCCGCGAGGCGCGGCGCATCGGTCCCTTGCTCGCGCCCGGAGTGGTGCTGCTTCCCGACGGCGCGGAGCGCGCGGTGGAGCTGGCGCTGACATCCGCGGACGCGGGCGTCGGCGCGCGGTTCGTGCTCTGCGCTCGGCCCGCGCCGCAGGTCAGCGCGTCGACGGGGAGCGACGCGGCGCGCGAGTCGTTGCGCTCGCTGATGACCAGCCTCCTGATCGTGGAAGAACGCGAGCGCCAGCGCCTCGCCCAGGATCTGCACGACGGACTCAGCCAGACGCTCGCGCTCGCGCAAATGAGGCTGGCGGAGCTCCGCTCTTCGGACAAACGGTTCTCCGCGAAGCAGCGAGCGGCGCTCGAGGAACTCCGAGCGCTGATCGCCTCCGCAGACCGCTCCGCTCGAGCCGTCGGGTTCGAGCTCAGCCCGCCGAGCCTGCACCAGCTCGGGCTGGCGCCGGCCCTGCGCTGGCTGGTCGAGAACCTGCAGGTGCGCTACGGAATCGAGGTCGAGTTCGACGACGGCGGCGGAGTGCGCCCGTTGGACGAGACTCGGCGCGTGATCCTGTTCCGCGCCGTGCGCGAGCTGTTGATCAACGCCGCCAAGCACGCCGGAGTGAAGCACGTGCGCGTCGCGCTCCGCGAGTCGAGTCAGTCGCTGCTCGTGCGTGTGGAAGACTCCGGCGTGGGCATGCCGCTGGTCGAGCGCGGCCGCGTCGGAACGGGTTTGCTCAGCATCAGGGAGCGACTGCTCCACATCGGCGGCGCGCTGCGCGTTCGCTCGAGCCCAGGACGCGGGACGACCGTGGAGATCGAAGCTCCGTGGACGAACGTCCACATCGACGAGCCGGAGGGAACATGAAGATCCGTGTGCTGCTGGTCGACGATCACACCATGATGCGCGACGGCTTGCGCCGACTGCTGTCCGAGAGCGACGACATCGAAGTCGTCGGCGAGTGCGCCGACGGGCGCAGCGCCGTGGAGCTCGCGCGCAAGCTGCGGCCGAACGTCGTCGTGATGGACGTCGGCATGCCCGAGCTCAATGGAGTCGACGCGGCCGGCCGCATTCACGCGGAGTGTCCGGAGGTCCGCGTCCTGGGACTTTCGACCCACGCTGACCGGCGCTACGTGCAGCACATGCTGGCGGCTGGCGCGAGCGGCTACGTGCTGAAGATCTCCGCCTACGAGGAGCTGCTCCGCGCCGTGCGTGCTGTCGGCGCCGGACGCACGTACCTCAGTCCTGACGTCGCCGGCGAGGTCGTCGAGCGCTCCGTCCGAGGCGCCGCGCCCGCTGAGGTCTCGGCCTATTCACTGCTCGGCCCGCGCGAGCGCGAGGTCCTGCAGTTGGTGGCGGAGGGCCGCACCTCCGCCGAAACCGCGCGACAGATGCACATCTCGACCAAGACCGTCGAGACGCACCGCCGCAACATCGTCCAGAAGCTCGGCCTGCACGGCACTGCGGAGCTGACCAAGTACGCGATTCGCGAAGGGCTGACGTCGCTCGACGGCTGAATGCGCGAGGGAGCGGACGAGGTAGGTGGAAGCACCGATCGTTCGCGAGCGAGCCAGCGGGTCCAATGAACCCGACCGAGCGGCGTGAGCTTCACGCCCGGGTGGTTCCGCGGCGCGCGCCGGAGCCTGCGCGGAGCGCGACGGGATGAGGACAGCTGATGGTTGTGAACGAAGCGGATTCCAGCGCGGCGGACGATCGCGCGCGCAGCACGATTTCCCAGCTCCTCGAGCAGTTGGCGCAGCTCGAAGCGCGCAGCGACTCACCTGACTTCGGCGCAGCGTTGGGCGCCCTGCGCAGCGTGGTGAGCACGCTCGAATCGCGCTTCATGCTCTTGCGCGACATCCTGGATCGCACCAGCGACATCGTGTTCGCCAAGCACCCGGACGGGCGCTACGCGCTGCTCAATCCGCGCGGGGCCGAGGTCCTGCGCAAGTCGGTCGAGGAGATCCTCGGGCGCGACGACAGCGTGCTGTTCTCCGCCGCCGACGCGGCGCGCATCCGCGCGAGGGACTGCGCGGTCATGGCCAGCGGCGAGCCGCAAACGCACGAACAGTCTTGCGACTTCGGCGACGGCGCGATCGATCTCCTCATCACGACGACGGTGTGGCTGGGGGAAGAGCGCGAAGTGCGCGGCGTGATCGGCATCGCGCAGGACGTCACGGCGCGGCGGCGCGACGAGCGCGGCGCGGCGCGGAGGATCGAGACTCTCGAGAGCTTTGCGACCGAGAGCGCTCTGCGCGAGGAACGCCTGCGCCGGGCGTTGGCCGCGGAATTGCACAGCGGGCTGGGGCAGGACATCGCCCTGGCGAAACTGCAACTCGCGCGCTTGCGCGAGCGCATGGGAGCAGAGCTGGGCGATCCGCTGAAGGGCGTCGAGCGGATCGTCGAGCAGGCGGATCGCTCGCTGCGCGAGATCACGTATCAGATCAGCCCGCCGTCGCTGTACGACCTGGGGCTGCTCGCGGCGCTCGAGTGGCTCGTCGAAGACCTTGCTCGCAAGCACGGAATCGCCGCGGATCTCGAGAACGACGGAACGCCCTTCGGCGAAGACGAACGCGTCGCAGTGATCCTCTACCGAGCCGTGCGCGAATTGTTGATGAACGTCGTCCGGCACTCCGGCGCGCAAAGCGTCCTGGTTCGCGCGAACCGCGAGGGCGACGGGCTGGTGCTCTCGGTGCGCGACGAAGGCCGAGGCTTCGACGCGGCGGATCCGGAGCTCCGCGGCTACGGCTTGTTCGGGATCGACGCGCAGGTTGCGTCGCTCGGCGGCTCCACGGTGATCGAGTCCGCACACGACGCGGGCACGCTCGTCACGCTGCGCGCGCCCGTGCATTGCCCGCCCAGCGCTTCGAACTCCGTGCCCGACGCCGGGTGAAGCACGCCGCCGGTCGGCGCGTTGCGTGAGTGCGGCGCCGTCTGACGCTATGGCGAGATCCGCGCTCCGCGAGCGCGTCGTCGGGCGCGGCGAGCGATCCGCGCTCGCACCTCGCCGTGTCGCGCGGCGTCGACGCTGCCGCGCATGCCTGTGGGTTCGAGCTGTCGCGCCGCGCCGTGCGGACTCAGCGCCGCAGTGAATCCCTGTGACTCAGGGTTTCCATCGATGTCATGCTCGGTCGCGCGCGGACTAGCTTCGCGTGCGTGGAGCCCATCCGACCAACGCTCGACGATCGTCACGCAGCCGATGCAGCTGAGATGGGAGACGCGCGCGCGTGCGCGCCGAAGTTGGTGCGTGTGTCGTCGCGCCCCGCTCTCGCGTCCGACCTGGCCTCGACGTGTCCACGTTGTCACCACGCGTCCTTGCGTGATGTCCTTCGTCGCGCGGCCGGCGCATCCGAGAGCGCCACTGCGCCTCCCAGTACGGACGGTACGGCGGGTGCGTCGCTCTCCGCGGTCGTGTCGCTCAGCGGCGAGCAAGGCAAGCCCGCCGCCGCTTCCGACGCCGACCTCCGCGCGCAGCTCGCCGCTCTGCGCCGCCGCTCTCGCCGCCGCGAGAAGCGCCTGTCGCACCTCGCCAATCACGACCCGCTCACCGGACTGTTCAATCGACGCGGACTGGCGGGCGAGCTCGCGGCCGAGTCGCGCCGCCGCGAGCGCGCGAGCTCGGCGCTGGCCGCCGTCCTCATCGACTGCGACGACTTCAAGCTCGTCAACGAGCGGCTCGGACGCTCAGGGGCGGACCACGCCCTACGTGAGCTGGCGCGCTGCCTCGACGGCGCGCTGCGCCCGACCGACAGCGTGGGGCGCATCGGTGGAGACGAGTTCCTGGTGCTCCTGCCTCAGACCCGAGTCGGCGAGGCGCGCGCCGTGGCTGATCGCTTGCGTCGCGCGGTGGCGCGGCTGAACACGTCCTTCGCCGGCGTTGCGCAGCCGTTGACCGTCAGTCTGGGCGTCGCGCCGGTGCTGGAGGACTCGCCCTCGCTGCAGGACCTGATCGCGCTCACCGAGCTGGCGCTCGCGCGCAGCAAGAACGCCGGGAAGAACCGCGCCACCGTCGGCGCCGTGCAACGTCCGTCCGGCGCCGCGGCGCTGCTCCAGGAGTTCCGCAGCGGCGCTCTCATCTCACTGCGCGAGGCGCCGATCGTTCGGCTGCGCGATGGCTGCACGGTCGGCTGGCGAGTCGAACCTGCAGGTCCGTGTCAGGGCTTCCCGTCGCCGCGCGACGCGCTGCGTGGATCGGAGGACACTGAGGTGCTCGTGCCCCTCGATCTGGAATGCGTGCGCGCGAGTCTGCACTGCGCCAGCCCGCGCGCCGCGACGGCGGAGCTGCACGTCGAGTGTCTGCCGCTGACGCTGCTGGAGCGCGGCGCGGAGATGCTGCTCCGCGAGGTGTGGAGGTCCGGGCGCGCGCACGATGTGTGCCTGGAGCTGAGCGAACAGCAGCTCGTCGGCGATCCCGCGGCGCTGACACCTGCGCTGTGCGCGTTGCGCGCGGCCGGGATCCGCATCGCGCTGAGCGAGGTGAGCTTCGGGCGCAGCTCCCTCGAAGCGCTGATCGTGCTCGAGCCCAACGTGGTCAAGCTCGACGCTGGCTTCGTTCGCGGCGTCAGCGCCGACTCCGGGCGTGAACGCGCGCTGGGTCGACTTGCGCGCCTGGTCGCCGCGATCGGCTGTGAGCTGCACGCTGCCGGCGTCGACACACGCGCGGACTTCGAGCTGTTGAACTCGCTCGGCGTCGCCTGCGGCGAGGGCGCGCTCCTCGGGGCGGAGGATCGGGTACCGAACTTTCCCGAGCCGGATGGGGAGTGTCGTCGATCGGGCGTTGCGCGCGGCGGGACTACAACAGGGTCCAACGCGTGAGCGCAGCACTCGGTCGTCGAGTCTCGCAGAGACTGGCTTCGCCAGTCGCTCCAGCTCGCCACGCGCAAACGGGCAGTCGATTCATGATCAAGAGAAGTGTTTTAAGTGTCGCCGGTGCGGTTCTGGGGTCGTCGCTCTACGGAGCTGGCGTGGACTCCAAGAGCCCTCCGAGCATCTGGCTTTCGTCTGATCTCGTCGGCATGAAGGTCGTCTCGCAGGACGGCGTCGGTCTGGGCAAGATCGAAGACATCGTCGTGCATCCTGGCAACGATCCGGCGTACGCCGTTCTGTCCTTCGGTGAGTGGCACGGGATCGGCGACAAGCTGTTCGCGATGCCCTGGACGGTTCTGCGCACCGTTCAACTCGATTCGTCGAAGAAGGACAGCGCGCGCTCGCTCGTTCTGCACCTGGACCGCGATCAGTTGAAGAAGGCGCCGGGCTTCGACAAGCAGCACTGGCCGAGCTTCGCGAACCCCGAATGGGCCAAGGACGTCGACGCCTTCTACGTCGGCGCCGCGAATCCCAACTCGACGGTCAGGCCGGTCGAAGCCGGAACGCGTGTGATGCGCCACACCTGGCGCGTCACCGAGCTCAAGGGCGTTGACGTCGTGGCGCCCAATGGCGACGAGCTGGGCGACATTCGCGAGCTGGCCATCGATTCCAACGGGCGCGTCAGCTACGCGACGCTCTCGGTCGGCGGCTTCCTGGGCATGGGCGACCGCATCGTGCCCGTTCCCTGGGACATGCTGAAGTTCTCGCTCGAGGGCGAGAAGTCCGACAAGCAGGTGATCACGCTCGCCTGCACCAAGGAGCAACTCGAACGCGCGCCGGAGTTCAGCTCCAGCAAGGATCGTCGACCCGACATGTGCGACCCGCTGTGGGCGCAGCGCGTCTACGACCACTTCTCGTGCCCGATCTACTGGGATCGCGTCGAGAACTCCACGACCGGCTCGAGCTCGACAAAGTGACCTCGCGCGCGCAGCGCACGCGCAAGGCGTGTTCTGCGCGCGGTTCGCAGCGCGCGGAACGCGAGGAGCTCGTGGAGCGCCCCGAGTCCGCGCGAGCTGCGCCGAAGCCTGGCCCGACGCGCGTGCGTGCGTCGACTGCGGACGCATGCTGTTGGCGCCGGACGGCCTTGGCCTGCGTCCTGGCCCTGGTTTGCGCAATGCTCGGATGGCCACAGTCCGAACCTCGTTCCGACAGCGGCCTGCTCCAGTGGCCGTCCAGTCAGCACGCCGCACGGCGGTCTGACGTTGGCGCGCGCGCCCAACTCGGGCGCGCTGCGCGTGATTCGCGCCCTGTCTCCTCTCCAACACCTGATTTCGAATCTGCAGGCCTCACCATGAATGCAACCACCACCAACGTGACCGAAGCCGGCGAATCCCTGGCCGATCGGGCGTCGAAGGCCGCTTCCTCCGCGGTCGATTCGCTCGAGCGTCAGGCGCCGGTCGTCGGCGCCCGCGTCCGCGCAGCGCTCGAGACGGGCAAATCGCGAGCGAGCGAATGGACCGCGCGCGTTCAGAACGGCGTGCGTGACGACCCCGTTCGATCGCTGCTCATCGCGGCGGCCGCCGGAGCCGTGCTCGGCCTCATCATCGGTCGGCGCAGTCGCTGATCGACGCACTCGGACGAACCGCGAGCGTGACCGTGATCCAGCCCAACCTTCCGTCGATCGAGCCGTCGGCCCCTGCGCCGGCGCCTGAGTCCGATCGCGCTTCCGCGGGATCGGACTCGGGGCCTCGTCCGCAGCCGTGGCTCGAACTGGGCGCCGAGGCGTTGAGTGCGGCTCAGCGTTGGATCGAAGTGCAAGCGGACCGCTCGCGGCAGGCGCTGCGGCGGTCGATCGTGCGAACCGCGCTGACCGCAGCGCTGGTAGCGGCGATCGCGTTGTGGAGCGCCGCCGCGCTTCTCACGTTCCTCAGCGGAATGTGCAGCGCGTTCGCCGAACTCGCGGGCGGCCGCGAGTGGGCGGGGCAGCTTCTCGGCGGAGGCTTGGCGCTCGCGCTCGCGGCGGCAGGTCTCGTCGGAGCACTGCGCTCGGACGAGCGTCGACAACTGCGCGCTCTGCGCGCCAAGCACCCGTCGGCCGTCGTCCCCGAAGTGAGGACGCCGTGAGCGCGCTGAAGCCCTCAGCCCCCGACGTCAGCGACCTCGATGCTCTGCTCGACCGCGCGGAGCACAGCGCCCTGTGCGATCTGCGCCGCACGCTCGTGTGCGCGGGAGAGCGGCTCGCGACCGCGTCTGGCGTTCGCCAAGCGGCGCGCGCGCATCCGCTGCTGGCGGCGGTGTCCGCCGTCGCCGCGGGCTTCTGTCTGGCGCCCGTACTCGTCGCGGCGGTGGGCAGCAGCGGCGCGGCGAACGCCGCGACGCGATCTCTCGGCAAGTTGCCGCCCGCCTTCCGCCGTCAACTCCTGCACGCGGTGCTGCGCTCGACCGGTGCATCTCCCTGAACGTCCTTGAACCCGTGCTGCGCTCCGGCCTCCGGACGCCCAACGATGAGGAACTCGCGTGCTCTACACCGTCGCTGTTGTCCTGTTGATCCTCTGGCTGCTCGGCCTCGTCACGTCATCGAGCGTTGGAGGCTTCATCCACATCTTGCTCGTGATCGCCATCGTGCTCGTGCTCTTGCGCGTGATCAGCGGTCGGCGAGCGCTCTGAAACCCTACGACTGGAACTGCACATGCAACGCACCCTTGCGATCGTCATCCTCGCCGTGGGCGCCGTCCTGCTCGTGATGGGATTCAGCGAATCGGACTCCGTCGCGTCGGACATCTCGAGGCTGTTCACCGACGAGCCCACCGACCGCGCGCTGTGGCTGTTGATCGGCGGCGGCGCGCTCGTGCTGATCGGCGCCGGCGGACTGCTCCGTCCGGCGAAGTGAAGCGCGCTCGTACGAGCGGCGCGCGCGATCGCAAGACCGCGCGCGGGCTCGACGAGTGTCAGGCGCGGTAGCGCCAGTCTTCCTTGCCCGACTCGAGGCGGTCGACCAGTTCGATCTCCGCCGCGCTGGTGTCGACGGCCTTCTTGGGCGACTCCTTGGGATTGAGGCAGAACAAGTCCCAGGCTTCGCCGCGCAGCTTCCACTGCCGCACGTACCACTGCTTGCCCTTCACCTGGTCGAGCGGGAACACCGCGCACACCCAGGGCTTGTACTTGAAGCTCGAGCCCTCGGCGGCGCCGACCTTGTGCAGCACGCAGCCTTCGTTGGCGAACACGCACCAGCCCGCGTCGACCGCGAGCATCGGCAGGCCGCCCTTGGTGCGCTTGGTGAGGAAGCCGCGCTCCTCGATCACCTTGCGCGCGCTGGGCCGCAGGTGGGGGAGGAACTTCTTCAAGTTGGCTTGGATCCGCTTGGCCTCGCCGGGCTCGACCGGCGGACGGCCGTTCTTGCAGCACACGCCGCCGCACTTGGGGAACACGCACTCGAAGCGCGCGGTTGCGGCGTTCTCGATCTCGATCGACGTCTCGACGCTCATGGCTCTTGGACTCTTCAGGGGTAGTAGACGTAGACGAGCTTGTCGTCGCCCACGCGGTAGAAGTCGGGGTAGCGCGCGAGCAGCTTGCAGCCCACGCGTTCGTAGAAGGCGCGCTGCTTCTCGTACTCGGGCTTGCCGGCGGTCTCGATGATGATCATCCGGCCCTTCAGCTCGCGCACGCGTTCGGCGGTGGCCGCGAGCAGCTTGCGGCCGACTCCGAAGCGCTGCGCGTCGGCGCGCACGACGATCCAGTAGAGGTCGTACACGCCGTCGGTGAGCGCGGTGCGTCCGAAGCACGAGTAGCCCAGCGCTTCGCCGTGCTCGTCCGCGGCGACCACGAACAGGTACGGGTCGGCGCGCTGCTGGCCCAGGCCCGCGTCGATGAGCTCGAGCGCGACGGCGACCTCCTCCTCGTTGAAGGCGGCCGTGCTGCGGATCGCGCGCTCCAGCGGCGCGCGGTCGACGGGGCGCAACTCACGCAGTTCGATGATCACGGCTTCGCGCGCTGTTGACGATGCGCTCGACCACATCGTCGTACTCGAGCCCGGCGCGCTCGGCGGCGAGGACGAAGCCGGCGCCGGGCGAGATGTCGGGGTTGGGATTGACGTCGATCACGTAGGGCTCGTCGCGCGCGTCCAGGCGCAGGTCGACGCGGCCGTAGTCGCGCAGGCCCAGCACTTCGAAGGCGCGCCGCGCGACCTGTTCGAGCTGCTCGCGCTTGCCGGGCGCGAACTCGCGCGCCGCGATCACGCGCGTCAGGTCCCAGTCGCGGCTGCCTTCGATCCACTTGCCGGCGTAGGTGACGATGTGCGCTTCGTCGGGGCGGAAGCCCGAGTAGTCGATCTCGGAGAGCGGCAGCAGCTCGAGCCCGCGCGGACCGGCGAGCAGGGCGGCGTTGATCTCGCGCGCTTCGACGTACTCCTCGACCTGGGCCGGTTGCGCGTAGGTCTCGAGCACGGCCTTCACGCGTTCGCGCAGCGCGCCCTCGTCGCGCACGACGCTCTCTGCGCTGATGCCGTGGCTCGCGTCCTCGCGCGACGGTTTGACGATCAGCGGGAAGCGCAGCTCGCCCAGCGGATCGCTGGCGCTCTCGAACGCGGCGCCGCGCGGAACGGGCAAGCCCGCGGCGGTCAGCACGGCGCGCGTGAGCGGCTTCTCGAGGCACAGCCCCAGCGCGCGCGGGCCGGCGCCGGTGTAGGGGAGGCCGTGGAGCTCGAGCAGCCAGGCGAAGGCCTGATCCCGGCGCGGATCGCCGCCCATGCCCTCGACGAGGTTGAAGACCAAGTCCGGGCGCAGATCACCGACCTGGCGCAGCGCTGTGCGCGCATCGGGCGCGATGCCGAGCTCGAACGCCGCGTGCCCGCGCTCGCGCAGCGCCGCAGCGATGGCGCGCGCGCAATCGACCACGGCTTGGACCGCGATGGCGTCCTGCGCGTCGCCGTGCTCGAGCGCGGCGTCGTCGTTGTAGAGCACGGCGATGTTCATCGAGGCGCGGTCGCGTCGCGTCGCGAAGACCATGACACGCCGGCGCGCAGCGCGCCACACGCGCCGTCGTCGCCGCCGGCGAACGTGGACGAGCTGCCCGGCCGCGACACTAGATCCCCAATCGCGCGCGGGCGCGCTCGAGGATCGAGAGGATCAAGTCGTCGTAGCTGCGGCCGATGCGCTCCCACAGGAGCGCGATGTCGCTCCAGCCCGGCGCGAGGCCCGGCAACGGATTGAGCTCGATGAACTTCGGCGCGCCGCTCGAATCGCAGCGCACGTCCACGCGGCCGATGTCGCGGCAGTCGAGCGCGCGGTACGCGTCGAGCGCGACCTGTTCGATCTGCGCCACCTCGCGCACCGGTCGGCGCGGCGGCGCGTCGTAGCGGATCTCCTCGCGCCAGTTGGGGTTGCGCTTGACCTCGAGCGAGTAGACGAACTCCGCGACGGGGGTGACCAGCGGCACGACCTCCATCGCCGACACGACGCGTGCGTCGGGGCCGGCGCCGAGGATCGCCACGGTGAACTCGTGGCCGCCGCAGAACTCCTCGACCAGCACGGCCTCGCCGTAGTCGGTGAGCAGGCGCTCCACGCGCTCGCGCAGTTCCGCGCGGTCGTTGCAGCGCGAGCGGCGCCGCACGCCCATGCTCGAGCCCTCGAACAGGGGCTTGGCGAACAGCGGGAACGCGAGCTCGAGCCCGTCGAGCTGTGTGAGGCGCTCGATGACCGCGAAGCGCGGCGTCGGAACGCCCGCGCTCGCGACGACGCGCTTGGCCATGGCTTTGTCGAGCGACAGGGCCATCGTCAGCGGATCGGAGTGCGTGCACGGGATGTTCAGCATCTCGCACACCGCGGGCACGTGCGCCTCGCGCGAACGCGAACCGCGGCCTTCGGCGATGTTGAACACCAGCTCGGGCCGCGCTTCGAGCAGGTGCTCGACGAAGCGTCGTCCGCCGCCGAGGAGCAGCGGCTCGTGCCCTTGCGAGGCCAGCACGCGCGCGATGGCTTCGACCGTCGCGGGCGAGTCGTACTCCTCGAGCAGGTCGTCGGGCGCGCCGGCGGGCGCCGCCGACGCGTCGAAGTCCGCCTTCAGATCGAAGGCGATGCCGATCTTCATCGCAGCCTCGCTCAGCCCCTGGGCTTGTCCGACGAATCGCGCGGCTTG
>CALKYE010000249.1 GCA_938003765.1 uncultured Planctomycetia bacterium | reverse complement strand
GGGACCGGCGACCACCACGCCTGGATCGCACTCCTGTCGAGCCTGGTGCTCGTCGTCGCGAGCGAGGCGGCTCGCTCCGGCGCGCTCGAGTCCCGCGCACGAGGCGCGCTCGCCGGAGTCGCGCTCGGCGTGTTGATCGGAGTGATGGTCGGCTCGTGGGTCGCTTCGCTCCTGTTCCTGGTGATCCCCTTCCAACTCGTGCTCGCCGTGTGGATCGCGGTCCGCGGCGCACGCGCGCTCGAAGGTCTCGCGCCACTCGGCTTCGCGACCCACAGCGTCGCCGCGCTCGTGCTCCTGCCGGCCGTGCTCGCGAGCCCGTGGCGCCACGAGCACCCCTGGATGGTCGTGAACCTCTCGTGGTTCCACCCGGCGCAACTCGCGCTCGGCGCAGCGGTGTTCGCCCCGCTCCTCGTTCCCGGCGCGTTCGCGCCGCGCACGCTCGCTGCGCGGCTCTATCCGCTCGGCGTTGCGCTCGCGCTCGCGCTGCTGGGCGCACTGGCGTGGCTGCTCGAGCTGCCGCCCGCGCGCGGACTCGCCGAGGGCTTCGCCTGGGCCTCGCGCGCGGACAGCTTCATGGACACGGTGCAGGAGTCGGCCCCGCTCGTCGGCGCTCGCGCCGAGAGCGGAGTGCTGTTCCTCGCGCTCGGCTACAGCGTGCTCGCACTTCCGGTGGCGCTGATCTGGCTCGCGCGCACCGCCTTCGCCGAACGCCGTCTCGAACTCGCCGTGTGGGTCGTGAGCTGCGCGTGGCTCGTGGGCTGGGCGCTGGTCCAGCGACGCTTCGCCGACCCGCTCGCGGTTCCGCTGGCGGTCGCGCTCGGCCTGGGCGCCGCGCGACTCGCGCGCTTCAAGCCGCGCGTGATTGCTCCGCTCGTGTGCATCGCCGCCGCGCTCGCCCATCTGCCGAGCGCGCGTTCCGCGTGGCGCGGCCTGACCCGACCCGAGATGACCGACGAGCAGCGCGCGTTCGACGCCGTAGCCGGCGAACGGCTGGCGCTCGAGTGGATTCGCGGAGTCGAGCGCGGGGACGGACGCTGGAGCGTGCTCTCCCACTGGGACCGCGGGCATCCGATCGAGTGGGTCGCCGACGCCGCGAGCGTGGCCACGAACTTCGGCAGCTACATCGGCGTCGACAGCTACCGCGATCCGCCGCGCTTCTTCCTCTCGCAATCCCCCGACGAGGCGCTCGCGCTGTTGGAGCGACGCTCGACGCGCTTCGTGCTCGCGCCGGCGTCGCTCGTGAGCGTGTTGCGCTCGCAGATCCGCGTCGCCGGCCCGGAACTCGGCGCGTCGTTGGTCGAAGGAAGCGCGCCAGCCGAGCGCTACTGGGCGACGATGGCGGGACGGCTGCTGTCGGGAGGCGCAGCGCTCGGCGCGGGGCAACGCTGGCTGGATCCCTCGCGCAGTTCGCTCTCCCGTCTCGCGCTCGTCTACGTCAGCCGCGAGCGCAACGCGCAGGTGCAGGACCCGCGTTCGCGCCAAGCGCTTCCCGCAGCCTTCGTGTGGGAGCGCGTGCCCGGCGCGGAACTGGAGTGGCGCGGCGAGAGCGGCGCGCGGCTCGAAGTGCAGTTGTCGCTCGACTTCCCGAGCGCGGGCTATGGCATCCAATGGCGTGCGGAGGCGCGCGCGGACGAGCACGGTCTCGCGCGAGTCGTGTGTCCGTATCCGACCGATCAAGCGCTCGGGCAAGGCGTCGTCCGTTCGGCGAGTTGGAGCGCGGGAGCTGACCGCGGGTCGCTGCGGGTTCCGCTCGAGGCCGTGCGCGCCGGTGCGCGCGTCGAGCTCACGCGCTGAGCGCGCCGCACATGCAGCACGAGGACCGCATCGAGCGCGTCGGCGCCAAATGGCAAGCGGAGGGCGCGGGCCAGCACTACCGCGGCCCGCGCTTCGGTTCGCGGCGCGCGCGCGAGCGCGATCCGGCGACCGTTCGCGCGCTGCTGGAGCGCTGCGAGGGCGTGACGAGCGTGCTCGACGTCCCGTGCGGCGCCGGTCGACTCGCGCACGCTGTTCGCGAACACGGCGCGCGCTGGAGCGGCGTGGACGTCTCGCACGCGATGCTCGCCAGCGCGCCCGCGGACTGCGCGCCCCATCGCGCGCAAGCGAGCCTGAGCGCGTTGCCGTTCCGCGCGCGCCAGTTCGACGCGGTCGTGTGCTGCCGCTTCCTGCACCACCTGCAGGATCGCGCCGCCTTCGAGCGCGCCGCCGCCGAACTAGCCCGCGTGTCACGCCGGTACGTGATCGCGTCGTTCTGGGACAGCGCTTCGCTCCCCGCGCTGCGCGTCCGACTCGGGCTCAAGCGCTCCGAGGGGCCGAGCGGCCGCGCCGCGACGAGCCGCGCTTTCGTCGAACAGTGCTTCTCGCGCGTCGGGATGCGCGTCGTCGCCTTCCGCGCCCACGCGCGCTTCATCTCGCAGCAGACCTTCGTGCTGCTCGAGCACGGTGAGCGCTAGCCCGTGGAACCGTCGGGCGAGTTCGAGAGCGATGGGCTGACCGTGCGCATGCGCAGCGCGCGGGCCTCGGTGGAGCTCGAGCGCGCGATCGGCGAACGCGTCGCGCTCGCGGCGCGGGAAGGACGCGTGCTCGCCGAGCGCTTCGACTTCGAAGGACGCGCGCTGTGGCTCAAGGGCGATCACCTGCCGGGCAAGGCGCGCTGGCGTCACACGCTGTGGCGCGCCGCCGGACGGCTCACTCCGCGCGAACGAGAGCTCGAGCGTTTGAACTGGCTGCGCGCCCGACTGTTCCGAGCTCCCGAGCCGATCGCCTGCGGCGTCGTGAGCTCGGGCGTCGTGCTGCGTTACCACTTCCTCGCCATGCACGCGCTGGGGCCGAACGAGCCGCTGTCGTCCGCGTGGACGCACGCGCGCGAGAACGAACGATTCACCTGGATCGACGAGCTCGCCGCCGAGCTGGCGCGCTTGCACGCCCTGCACGTCGTGCACCGCAACCTGTTCCTGCGCAACGTGCTGGTCGACCGCGCAGCGCCGCCGGCGAGCGGAGACCCGCGTCGACTGATCCTGATCGATCCGTGGCGCGCCGGCGCTCCGCTGCCGCGCCGCGGCTTCGACTACGACCTCGGCGCGCTGCTGCTCGACGCCGTCGGGGTGTGGAGCGCAGAGGAGCTGACGCGCTTCCTGGTGCGCTACTTCGAGCAACGCGAAGCCCAGCACGCGCCGGAGCATCGGCGCGATCTGCTCTCGCGCGCCGCGCAGCGCCGCATCGAGCTCGCCCGACGAACGCGACGCGACATCCCGCAGTGGGACGTGCGCGCCGCCGTCACGTCGCTCGAGCGCGACAGCGCTTGACGCGCTCCGCCAGCTCGAACGAACGCGCCGCAGAGCGAACCGGATCGCTCGCGCTGCGGCGCTGAAGTCGAATCGTCGAGCGGGACACGCGGCCCGCTGCGGCCGGGCTCAACGCACGATCACGAAGACCGAGTTGGTGCGCTCGTCGAGGCCGCCGGTGAGCGGATCGATCTGCAGCCCCTGGAAGATGCGCGTCCAACCCGGCGCCATCGAGCTCGCCACCGTGGCCGTCATGCTGGCCTCGCCCGCGGCGTTGATCAGGCCGAGCGGGTGCAGGCGGATGCGGTTGTTGAGCCGCTCGATCTCGCTCAGACCGTCGACGATCAGCCGGGTCTCGTTGCCCTGCTGCAGCCGAGCGTTCTGACCCGCGACGCCGCGCATCGCGATCTGAACGCTCTGTCCGACGCTCGGCGTCCCGAGCAGTTCGAGCGTCGGGTCAGGTTGAGCGGGAACCACGATCGTGCTGGCGAAGCCGAGCACGCCCGGGGAGAAGCCGCTGCCGTTCTCGATCGTGACGCCCGACCAGCGCACGATCGAATTCCAGGCGAGCACTCCCCAGCCGTCGCTTGCGTTGCCCCATGTGTCGCCGGCCATCCCGCCGCGCAACTCGATCGACGGCCCGCCGGAGACGACCAGCGTGGAGGCGCCCTCGACCACGACCGCGTGCCCGCCGTGCCCGTCCTGTCCGGAGCAGAACGCGCCGCAAGCGTCTCCACCATTGCCGCCGAAGGCGCGGGTGTTCGCCAGGTGCGCGCGCGAACCATTGCGGCACAAGAGCGCGCTCGCGCCAGGTCCTCCGTTCGTGTCGAAGCCGAAGTCGGCGCCGCTGCCGCCCCGCAGCGTGCAGCCTCCGAACTCGACGCGCGAGCCGTCGACCCACGCGCCGAGGCGTCCTTGGTCGCCGCTGGACGTTCCGTTGCGACCGCGAATCGTCGAACGCTGGAAGCGCACGTCGCTCGACGCGCTGACGCTCAACGCGGGCTCGTACGACGCCCCCGACTGGCCGGTGGCGAGGACGTTGACCTGATCGCACAGCACCGGCCCGGCGCAGTTCGCGATCGCGAGCGTGGTGAACTGCAGCTCCGCCATCCGCACGCCGTCGGGCGACGCGACGTTTTCGATGCGGGCGCCCTGCGCGACGGCGACCCCGAAGGCGCCGAGGATCGTCAGCTCCTTGTCGAGCGTGAAAGCGCCGTAGTTGCCTGGACGCACCAGCAAAACGTCGCCAGGCGTCGCAAACGCGACCGCCGCACTGATTGAAGTGAAGTCGACGCCGGGCCCAGGATTGTCGTCGACCACGTACGTGGACGAGGCCGCGGCGCTCGCCGTCAGCAGGGCCGTCATGGCGAATCGAATTCCCATCGTCATCGTCCGTTCTCCTTGCGCGAGGTCGCGCAGTGCGCTTGCGTCCGCCCGAGTCGAACCTACCCGTGCTCCGAGAGTCGGCGACGTGACAGCCGCGTCACCGTTCGCGAATTGCGCTGAAGCTCGCGGACTCAGTCGAAGCGGCTCTCGCGCGACGGGGCGAGCGCGACGAGCTTCTCGCGCAATGCTGCGTGCTGCTCCGTCGGAAGGCGACAGGCCGTCCACTCGCCGTCCAGCTTCCAACGCAGGTGCTCGCCCGACAGGCGCCACTCCTCGAGCTCCTCGAAGCGGCGCACGTCGAAGCCGCTTCGGACTCCGTGCTGGCCGACGCGCTGACTGAAGCTCGAGGGCGTGATCCACGCCAGCAGGGCGAGGACTCCGACCAGCGCCGAGCACACGATCGCACCGTCGCCCTGTTCAGTCCAAGTCACCGCGAGAGCGACCAGCGCGGCGGACACGAGCGCCAGACGCAGCGCGCGGGCCAGCGAGCGCGGCTCCTCCGCGTGCACGATCGGTCCCACGCGCGCAGAGGCGGTCCGCAGGAGCCAGAGCGTGCGCAGCAGCGCGAGCGACGCGAGCACCAGGCCCATCCAGAGCGCCGGCGCGAGCTCGGACTCGCCCCCGGACAGTTGACCCGCTTGTTCCATGATCGCCAGAGCGTAGCTGCGGGCCCGGAACTTTCGTCGCGTCGCGCGACGGCGGCGCGGACGCCGCACGCGCCGGTTCGCGTTCAGAAGAGCCGCCGCAGGAGTCGAAAACCGCTGGTCCCGTCCGCGCGCCCCATGCCCCCCACCACCGTGACTTCAACTGGCGTCGACAACGACCTCGCGCGCGAGTTGCGCGAGAAGATCGCCCGGGGCGAGCTCGAGCTGCCGATGCTCTCGCAGACCGCGACCGAGGTAGCGGCGCTGTGCCTGCAAGGCGCTTGCGACGCGCGCGCGCTCGCCAGCACGCTCAACCACGACCCGGCGCTCGCCGGTCACGTCCTGCGCGTCGCGAACTCGGCCGCCTTCGCCCCGGCGGAGCCGATCGTCTCGCTGCAGCAAGCCATCAGCCGCCTGGGTCTCGCCACGGTCGGACAGATCGCGCTGGCCGTGTCGATCGGCGCGCGCGTGTTCCAGGTGCCCGGCCACGACGGCTGGGTGCGCGAGATGTGGCGCCACGCGGCGCTCACCGCAGCCTGGGCGCGCGAAGTGGCGCGCGCCAAGCGCGAGAACGTCGAGGGCGCGTTCGTGTGCGGACTGCTGCACGACGTCGGCGAACCGGTGCTGTTGCAGGCCGCCGTCGATCTGCTGACGCGCTCGAAGTCCGCCGCGACGCGCGCGCAGCTCGAACCGTTGCTCGATGAACTGCACGCCAGCGCCGGGGCCGAACTGGCGCGGCGCTGGAAGATGGCGAACTGGATCTCCGCCGCGATCGAGCACCACCACGCACCGGGCGGCGGCGGCGCCACCGCGGCGTGCATCGTGCAGCTCGCCGATCAACTCGCGCTGCGGATGGGCTCCGACCTCGAGGAGTTTCCCGCGCGCGTGAGCGACGAAGTCGGAGCGCTGCCCGCGGTGGCCGAACTGGGTCTGTACGAGGAGGAACTCGCAGCCTTGCTCGCGCGCGTCGGCGCCGTGCACAGCTTCGCGGGGGCGATGCAGTGACGGACGCGGCGCACTTCGACCTGGTCGTCATCGGCGCGGGCCCGGGCGGCCAGAAGGCCGCGGTGCAGGGAGCGAAGGCCGGCCGCACGGTGCTGCTGGTCGAGCGCGAGGCCGCCGTCGGCGGCGAGTGCGTCCGCCGCGGGACGATCCCGAGCAAGACGCTGCGACAGTGCGGGCTCAACTACATGCGCTGGACGCGCGACTTCGTCGACCGCGACGCGGGCGAGCGCTGCCAGCTCGCCATGGCGACGTTGCTGCGCCGGCAGAGCGCGGTCACGTGCGCGCACGAGGACTACATGAGCCGGCAGATGGAGCGCAACGGCATCGCGATCTGGCGCGGTCACGCCAGCTTCAGCGGTCCGCGCTCGATCGAGGTCAAGGGCGTCGACGGCGCCCGGCAGCGGGTGAGCGCCGATGTGATCGTGATCGCCACCGGTTCGCGGCCGCGCACGCCGCCCAACGTGCCGGTCGACCACGAGAACATCCTCGACAGCGACTCGATCCTGTCGCTCGCCTACCTGCCCAAGTCGCTGATCGTGCTCGGCGCCGGCGTGATCGCCTGCGAGTTCGCCTCGGTGTTCGCCGCGCTGGGCGTCAAGGTGACGATCGTCGACAAGGGCGAGCGCCCGCTGGCGTTCCTCGACAGCGAGCTCACCACCCGCTTCGTGACCGAGTTCGAAGCGCTGGGCGGCAAGTTCCTCGGCCGCCGCAATCTCGCCAAGGTCGAGTTCGACGGCGTGAGCCAGGTCGAGCTGGCGCTCGAAGGCGGAGAGCTGCTGCGCGCGGACAAGGTGCTGTGCGCGCTCGGCCGCGTCGCGCAGGTCAGCGGACTCGCGCTCGACAAGGCCGGCCTCGCCGTGAACTCGCGCGGCACGCTCGACGTCGACGCGAACTGCGCCACGCGCACGCCGGGCATCTACGCGGTCGGCGACGTCATCGGCCCGCCCGCGCTCGCCGCCACCAGCATGGAGCAGGGCCGGCGCGCCGTGCGCCACGCCCTCGGCCTGCCGCCGCTGAGCGTTTCGTCGACTACACCGGTCGGCATCTACACCATCCCCGAGATGTCGAGCGTCGGCCTGACCGAGGCCGAGGTCATCGCGCGCGAGGGCAGCGCGCTCGTCGGACGCGCCAAGTTCTCCGAGCTCGCGCGCGGCCACATCAACGGCGACGAGGGCGGCCTCTTGAAGCTCGTGTGCGACTCCTCGGGCCGCAAGCTGCTCGGCGCGCAGATCCTCGGCGACGGCGCCACGGAGCTGATCCACGTCGCGCAAATGGCCATCGCCTCGCAGCAGGACATCGACGTGTTCATCGACAACGTCTTCAACTTCCCGACCTTCGCGGAAGCGTTCCTGGTGGCCGCGCTCGACGTGCTCGGCCAGCGCCAGCGACTCGCGCGGGCGGCGTAGCGGAG
>CALKYE010000248.1 GCA_938003765.1 uncultured Planctomycetia bacterium | reverse complement strand
TGCGAGCCCTGCGATTGCGATGCCTGCTGCGCCGCGCTGGCCGCCTGGCGCGCCAGTTCGGCTTGCTGCGCGCTCATCGATGACTGACTGGAGGCGCGGGACTCGGATGAGTTCGCACGCGCGTTCTCGCGCTCGGACTGAGCGGCGCCGAGCGATCGGGCCGCCTGCTCGAGCGCTTGTTCGGCGGCCTGGGCCGTCTGCGCCGCGGACTCCGCGTCGCCTTCGCGCGCAGAGCGCGCCGCAGCTTCCATCTGTTCGGCGGCACGCTCGAGCTGCTCGCGCGCGGAGGCTTCCTGACCGGGCTTGGGCTGCGGCAGCGACTCGAGTCCGCGCGCGAGGCGCTCGGCGGCGGCGCTCGCGTCGCTCTGCGAAGCCGACAGCGCCGGTCCCAGGCGTCGCTCCTGCTCGAGCGCTGCTTCGAGAGCGCGCGCAGCCTGTTCCGTCGCTTGCGCGGCGGCGCGGGCGTTCGCGGCGCGCTGCGACTCGTCGCTCGCGGGGCGCTGCGCGGCCGCCTGTGCTTCAGCCAGACGCTGTGCGAGTTGTTCGAGGGCTTCACCCGCGCCGCTGCGCTCCTGGGACGCGCCCTGACGGCCGTCGCCCGTTCGCTGCTCGCTCGAGGCTGAACTCGAGGCCTGCTCTTGCGCGAGGGTGCTCGCTTGAGAGCGTGCGGCGGACGCAGAGGCGTCTTGTTCGCCGGCTTGCCGCTCGAGCTCCGCGGCGCTGCGCTCGTGCTCGTCTGCAGCCGCCTGGCGAGCCGCGGGATCGGCGCCGGCCTCGCGCGAGCGCTTGGCTGCCGCGGCCAGCACTTCGCTCGTCTGGCGAGCGGCCGGATCCTCGGACGTGCGCGCCGCGCGAGCGGCTTCGTCGGCGCGCGCCTCGAGCGACGTGGCCGGTTCGGCGGACGGCGTCGGACTGGCGGCTTGCTCGCGTTCCTTCGCGGCGGCCTCGCGCAGAGCTTGCGCCGCGCCGCGCAGACGTTCGGACCGGGCCTGCGCACGCCGCGCCTCGCTGAGAGCTTGCGCGGCGCGTTCGAGCGCTTGCGCATCGCGCGGAGACCAGGCCTCGAGCACTTGCCGATCGACGCGCTGGCGCTCGAGCAACTCGCCCAGCTCGCGCTGGATCTGTTCCAGCGCATGGGCGCCGCTCTCGCGGCCCGCTTGCTCGTTGCGCTCGAGCAGCTCTCGCTGAGCGCGAGTCAGCGCTTCGATGCGCTCCTCGAGCGCTTGCTGTTCCGCAGTGCGCGACTGCTCGCGCAATTCCTGAGTCTGCTCGATGAGCTTGGACTCCTCCGAGCGGAGCGAGTCCAGCTCGGAGCGGATCTTGGCCAGCTCTTCGATCGACTTGGCGAGCTCCTCGACGTCGCGCCGCTCGAGCAACAGTCCGAGCAGTCGCTCGAGCTCCTGGATGATCTGTTCCTGGCCGGCCAGCGAGGTCGCCAACTGCCCGGACTGCGCGTCCTGGCGCACCTTGTCCATCAACTCTTCGAGCGTGAGTCGTCCGCTCTGCTCCGAACGCTCCTGCAGGAGCTTCAGGCCGTCCTTGAGCAGCTCCAGCGCGTGCGGTCGCCCCTCTTGTTCGAGGCGCGGAATCAGCGCTTCGATGGTGCGACGCAGCCGCTGCACCTGTCGGCGCAGCAGCTCCTGCTCCTCGAGGATCGCGGTCACGTCGCGGTCCTGCGCGGGCGCAGCGGAGGCGTTCGCGATTGCGCCGAGCGCAGCGACGGCGACGACCAGAGCGCGGACGGGAGCGTTGCGGAGTACGAAGGACTTCATCGGCGGTCGCTCCTTGGATCGGCGCCCGAGGCGGCCTTGGTGCGGTCGCGCACGGACTTCTGTCGCGTGAGGATGTCGCGCGTGAGCGTCAGCACGGCTTGGAAGTTGTCCCAGTCGGCGAGTTGCTCGAGCAGCTCGTTCAGTCCGGCGTGCACCGCCTGTTGCGAGGCGAGCGCTTGAGCGAGCGCCGTGCTCGCGGCGGAGGCGTCGACCGTCGCGGCGGCGCGTTCGAGTTCGGACACGGCGCGCGGCGAGTGCTCCGAGGAGAGCGTCAGCGCGCGCTGCAACAGTCCCGCGAGTTGCCCCGGCACGCCGGGAGCGGACACCTGACCCGCGCGCACGGCCTCGGCGAATCCGCGCCAGGCCTCGACGGGGAACGTGCGCGCCGTTCCTTGCGCGAGTCGGCCATCCAGATCTACGAGCGCGCCCTCGGCGGCCTCGTCCAAGCGCGCATACAGCACGCTCTCGACCGCGCTCGCGAGTTCGCGCGCCAGCGAATCGAGATCGCCTTGGACCCGGCGCTGCCCGCTGACCAGGCCCGCCGCGTCCGAAGTCTCGCCGGACTCCGACTCGAGCGTGCGCAGGAGTTCGCTCGTGCGGCGCACGCGCTCGCGCGCGAGTTCCTCGAGGTCGCTCACCTGCGAGCGCACGCGTCCGAGACGGTCCTGCAGGCGTCGCAGGAAGTCGTCCTCGGAGACGACGCGCACGCGCAGCGTCGTCGCCGTGCCGACGCCGGCTTCATCGAACTCTCCGTCCGCGGGGCCGGGCCGAGCGTCGTAGACGCGCAGCTCGAGTTCGAATTGATCACCGGGCTCGAGTTCGCGCGAGCCGGGCTCGAGTCCGGCGAGCTCGACGCGCGTGCCGACCAGCCTCGCTTGGCGCGACGCAGCCGCGCTGGCGTCGGCGGGGAGCTCGCGCAGCTCGATCGCGCTCCACTGCGGCTCTCGATCGCCGCCGACTCGCCGCGCGCGCCACTGCGCACCGGCGACGCCGAAGTCGTCGTCCACGCGCGCGAGCAGGCGCACGACACCGCGCGCGAGGCTCTCGATCTCGTTGCGGGCGGGCGCGAGCCACTCTGCGGTGGGGCGTTCGTCGCGACGCACTTGGACGGCGAACAGGCCCGGGTCGGGGTTGGTGAGCCCTTGAGAGTCGCGCAGCTCGATGCGGTAGCGGAAGGACTGCGTCGCGACGAGCTCGAAGCCCAAGCCGGCAGGCGGCGGCTCGGCAGAGGCCTCGCTCGTCGCCATCGGCATCGGCGCGAGTTCGATCGTCTGATCCGCAGGCAGGAGCTTCACGACACCGACGGCGTCGGCGGGAGAGGGCTGCAGCGTGATCGCCACGCGCGAACCCGCGAGCACCTCGACATCGCCTGCAGACTCCACGCGCGCGGGCAAACCGCTGTACGCCGGCGGCTCGATGCGCACGGCGAGGGCCGCGACGTCGGGCGGCTCCAGCACGATCAAAGTGAGCGTGGGCTCGCGATCGCGATCGTCTCCGCCCGTGGCGTGGAGCGTCAGGTCGCGGTCGAGACTGCGGAGCACCGTGCGGAACGCGCCGTCGGGGCTCGGAGTGAGCTGGAACGAAGAACTCGAATCCAGATGGAGGCGGACTTCGCGCGGTCGGACGCCCACCGCGCGCACCACGATCGGCGCGTCGCTTCCGCGGGGGAGCCGGGCGAGCACGCCGGTGGCGGTGCGCTCGAGTTCGACCTTCTCGAGGCCGGCGCCGAGCGCCAGTTCGAGCGTGGTCAACTGCGGCCAGGGCCGGTCGGCGCCGAGCAAGCGCGCGACGAAGATCTCCGCGTGCTCGGGCCAAGTGCGCGCTGCGAACAGCAGGCCGAGCGCCGCCGCGAGTCCCAGTCCGAACAGCTTGCGCGGGACGGCCGGGTCGAGCACGCCGGCGAGGTCCGCTCGCGCCGCGCGCAACTCCGCGTCGCGCATCACGCGCTCGATCAGCTCGGGGTGCGCGTCCGGCGGCGCGGCTTGCTGCAGTTGGACGGCGCTCACGTACAACTCGTGCGCGCTCGGGTCGGCGCGCTCGATCAAGAGCGCCAGGCCGCTGCGCGACGGCCGCGCGAACCACGGACGCAGTCCGAGACGCCACAGAGCGACCAGCGGCGCCGCCACGCACACCGCGAGGTGGAACCAGCGCACGCCGCGCGGCACGTGCAGCGCCCAGTCGGCGACGAAGCTGAACACCAGCCACGCGCTCAACACCGCGAGGAACACCCCGAAGCCCTGGAGCGCGGCAAGGCGCCCCAAGTGCGCGCGAAGCTTCGCCAGCAGCCGTTCGAGCTGCGGCGTCGCCTTGAGCGGCGTGTCGGGCGTTGAAGTGCGCATCGCGGTCGAAGGAGCAGCGCTCAGCGCTGGAAGATGGGCAGGAAGCGGTAGGGGATCTCGAGGATCAGCACCGCCATGGCCGTGCCGAAGGGCTCGCCAGGGCCGACGCTGTTGGGCCACGAGCCCGTCGGCGTCTGCATGCGCAGCAACTCGTCGCGCACGGTCGTGAAGTACGACTCCCACTTGTCGGCGCCCGCGGTGTACATGGCCTGCACACCGTAGTAGTGGCCGTACCAGAAGAAGTAGTGCCCGCCGGCCTGACGGCCGCGCTCGAAGTTGAACTGGGCCAGGTTCGACTGCAGGTAGCGGATGCCCTGGTCGATCGAGTGATCGGAGTACACGCCCGCGCCGAACAGCGCGGTGACGCCCGCCGCCGTGAGCGGGAACGAGGAGCGCGAGCCGTCGTGCTTCTGGTAGTGGAAGGATCCGACCTCGTTGCGGTAGTACGCCGCGCCGGGATAGCGCTGCAACGTGTTCTCGGTCACCGCGGAGTCGACCACGTACTTCGCGGCGCGGTCGATCACGCTCTTGGGCACGCGGATCCCGATGTTGCGCGCCGCGCGCAGCGCCATCACCTGGCACACCACGATCGACATGTCGCTCGTGACCGCATACGGCTCGTAGCGCCAGCCGCCCTCGGCGTTCTGCGAGTTGACGATGAAGTCGACGCACAGCTGCAGCTTGCCGCGGATGTCCTGGCGATGGGTCTGGCCGAAGACCTCCGCGAGGAACAGCGTGGCGAAGGCGTGGCTGTACATGCGCGATCCCGCGTGCGTGACGTAGCCGTCGTCGCCGATCGAGTTGATCACGAACGACAACCCGCGCTCGACCACTTCGCCGTACGGCCCGCGGCCCGGAAGGTGCCCGCCCGCGAGGAAGGCCATGCAGGCGAGCGAGGTCACGCCGACGTGGCCGCGGTCGGCGGCCGTGTGCTGGTAGCCCTCGTTGAGCTTGTAGCCGATCTTCGAGACCCACGCGCCAGCGTCGCGACCCTCGAGCACCTGATTCTGCGCGAGCCAAGCCAGGCCGCGTTCGACCGCCTGCGCGTGTTCGGGCGTGACGACGATGGGCTCGGTGTCGAGCGCTTCGTACGCGCCTCCGTCGCGTTGCGCGGCGAACGCAGGCGCGGCGCCGAGCACTGCCGCCAGCAGAGCGCCCGTCGAACGCAGAGAGGATCGAGTTGTTCGCATGTCGCTACCTCCGCACGAGCATCTGGTTCGGTCCGCTGATCCACAACACGTCGCCGAGCAGCGCGAAGTCGAGCTTGTCCGCCGGACCGAGTTCGGCCGGCAGCGCGCTGCGTTCGCGCACGAGCCCGCTCTCGCGATCCACGAGGATCAAGTCGGTGTTGGCCGGCGCGCGCTGCGCCTTGGCCCGCGGCGTATGCGTATAGGCTATGGCGATCGAGCCTTCGGCGACGAGCGGCATCGGCATCGCTCCTGCCGCGTTGAGCTGGCTGGGCGAGATGTCCAACTGCACCGACCAGCGTTCGCCGAACGGCAGGTGGAAGGCGCGCACGCGCGTCGCTTCGCCGTCGGACGTCGCGCTGCGCACGAACAGGTAGGGGTGGTCCGACTCGACCACGCGCCGACGGCCGATGCCGATCAGCACGTCGTGCGGGCCCCAGGTGGCGCCGTTGATGCGGCCGACCGCGCCGATCTTGAGATCGAGGTCTTGCACGATGCCGCTGCTGCGCGGCGCGTCGGCCCGCGGCAAGAGCACCAGGTACGTGCGGCCGTTGGCGCGCAGGATCGAATCGAACTCGTGCTGCGCATCGGCGACCACGCGCCACGCGCGGCGGCCCGTGCGCAGGTCGTAGGCGCTCACGCAGTCCTGCTCGACGGGCGCGCTCGACTTGGGGAACGACGGCAGGATCAGCCGCTCCTGCTCGATCCAGGCGCCTTCGACGTCGCTCAGTCCGACGTGCGCGAGCAGTTGGATGCCGCCCAGCCGCGCCCCGGTGAACAGGTCGAGCACATCCGCCGGCGTCTGCGCGAAGTCGCTGGGCAAGACCACGACCTGCTGATCGCCCAGCACTGGCCGACTCCACGATTCGGCGCGAGTCGGCCGCGTCCACACTTCCAGTCCCGAGCGCGCGTCGAGCGCGAGCAGCGCGCTGCCCTCGGACGAACTCGTCGCCACCAGCACCACTCCGCTGCGCGCGTGGAACGAGTCGATGCGCGCGCCGCTGCTGGACCAGCGCCAGCGCGTCTGACCGCTGCGGTCGTCGAGCGCGGTGAGCGAGTTGCGGTTGCCGAGGATCGCCGTGCCGCTGGCGAACTGCGCGCGCCAGCCGGGGAAAGCCGCGCCCTGCGGCGTCTGCACCGCCCACAGCGGACGTTCGTCGCTGCGCTCGCTCCAGGCCGACACGATGTCGACGTTGCGATCGCGGCGGCACAGAAGCTGCGCCCAGACCTGGCCGCCCTCGGCATCGTCGACGGCGGTTTCACCCAGCAGCAGGAACGAACCGGACGAGGGACGCATCGGCGTCGTGCTCGGCGCGAGGCGCCGCGCCGGCGCCGGAGGCGTGCTGAGACGGCGCGCGGAGTCCTCGCGCAACTGCGACAGCGTCCGCTGATCGTCGCGCGGAAGCGGCGACACGAGCGCGCCGTGGTCGCGCTCGAGACGCCGCAGCAAGCCTTCGGCGAACTCGTGATTGCCCGCGTCGCTCATAGCGGCGCGGAGCACCCACTGCGCGTGGAGCTGGTCCTCGCTGGCCGTCGCCAGATCCCAGTCGTGCGGCGTCGCGCGGACGCACGAGGAGAGGACTTCGCGCAGATCGCCGCCCTGCAGAGCGGCTTCGCGGCGTGAACGCTCGGCCAGATTCGCCGCGCGCGAGTGCGGGAAGCGGCGCGCGAGCAACTCGAACTGCTCGAGGTCGTTCGCCGCGCTGGCGCGTTCGAGCCACTCGGCTGCGGCGCGTTCGTAGGGCTCGTATTCCTCGCGTCGACCTTCTGCCAGCAGCGCGCCGATGCGCGCGCTCACGGTGAGGTTCGGCGCTTGAGGGCGCTGCGGATCCACCGGGAGGCGCATGTTGCCGAAGTGCTCCAGTAGCGCGTGCAGTTGCGCGAACTCGGCGGAGGCGTCGCGCGTGGCTCGCGCGAGCAGCGCGCGCTCGAGCGCCACGTAGGCGGCGACGCTCAAGCCGCGATCGCCCGGTCGAACTCCGACGTCGGAGTAGCGCTGCGAATCCTCGCGCTCGTACCAGTCGGAGGGGAGCAGTTCGCCGCCGTGGCGTTCCTGCAGCGCATCCAACACCGCCGCGCGGGCGACCTGGTCCTTCAGCGCCGCCAGCAACTCGCCCTTGCGCAGCAGCGCTGACGTTTCATCCGGGCCGCGCTCGGTGCGTGCGAGGGCGCGCTCGGTCCACTCCAACGCCGGTCGCAGGGCCGCGCTCCGCGTGTGCGCTTCGGCGCAACTCAGCGCGACGGCGACGTAGCGATCGCGGGCCTGGGCGCGCACGGTGTTGTCCGACGAGCCCAGCCAGCGCTCGAGCATGGCTGCGGACTCAGCGAGCAAGCGCGCTGCGGAGCCGGGCTGGCCGTCCGACAGCTCGGCGACTCCGCGTCGGGCGACGATCGCGGCCCAGCCCAGGTGCGGACGAGGATCGTCGGGCGCCGCCGCGCACTCGCGGGCGAAGCGCTCGGAGACGGCGCGCCAGTCGATGGCGGCGCTGACGCGCGAGTCGGACACGAAGTACGCCGCGCCCTCGGCGAGTTCGACGTTGCCGGCCAACTGGCCCGTCGCCCAATCCGCGCTGGCCCGACGGTCCTCGAGCAGCCGCTGGCGATCCAACGTGATCCGTCGAGAGCCGCTCGGGACCGTGATGCCGCTCGCGCCGACTCGTGCGCGGGGGCGGGGCAGTGTGTCGAAGACCTCGGCGCTGAAGTCGAGAGTGGTCGGCCCCTGGCGCATGCCGCGCGCTGCGCGCGAGACGAGGACACGGTCGGTGCTCAGCCACAGCGCGTCCTCGGTGGCCTCGAGCAACGTGACGACTTGACTGTCGCGCGTGAAGAACTCGTGGTTGCGCTTCCAGAGCGTCTCGCCGGTGGTCGGATCGAGCGCGAGCAGCGAGCGACCGTCCGCGGGGGCGACGATCAGGACCCCGCCCGCCAGATGCGGAGCGGTCGAGGCGAAGAACTGCCGGCGCATCTCGGTGCGCCAGTGCTCGGCCTTGGGGATCGGCACCTGCTCGTAGAGCGCCTCCCACAGCACGTCGCCCGTGAACAGATCGAGTGCTGCGACCGCGCCCATCTGCGTCGCGACGAACACGCGCGCGCCGTCGACGAGCACCGGCGCCGCGGTGTACTCGCGCTGCGGCCGGCCGAACATGTTGAGCTCGACCTGTCCGGAGACCAGCGGGCTCGACCACAGGAGCGCGCCTGACTCGAGCTCGTAGCAGGCCACGTGGAAGTCGACGCGGCCGCGCATGCGATGCGCGCCGACGACGACGCGCGATCCCGCGACGACGGGCGACGCGCCCACGCTCATGCGCTGCTCGAACGGGCCCGATTCGCCGTCCCACAGCGGGGGCGGGAAGTGGTCCCACAGCAGCGCGCCGTTGCGCGCATCGAAGGCCGCCAGGCGCCGCTCGGGCATCACGGAGGTGATGCGGAACTGCTGGTAGTTGCGGTTGCCGACGTGGGAGAAAGGCGTCTGGATCGCGGCGACCACCACGCCGCCCTGCGCCGCTGGGCGCACCGCGATCTGCGCGGTGTCGACGGGCTCGAAGAAGTCGTCGCGGCGCAGCGCGCGCTCGCCTCCGGGTTGCACTTCGCCGCGGTCGACTCCGCGCCACTCGGGCGCCTCGGCGCTGACCCAGCGTCGTTCGCCGCTCCAGGCGTCGAAGGCCCACACGCGCAGGGTGTCGCTCACGAACACGAGGTCGTCGCTCACGCACGCGTGGAGCGAATAGGTGTCGCCGCGCGCGAACGGACCGCCGGAGATCTCCGGAGCCAGCGGCGCGACCCACGTCGCGGCGTCGGCGCCGGGAGCTGTGACGTGCGCGCTCGATCCGTCGGCTTCGCGCAGTGACTTGAACTGCTCGCGTCGAATGGAGGTGGGCGTCGCGGTCGATCCGCGTTCAGCGGAGGCCTCGGACGAAGCGGAGGCCGATGACTCGGCCAGCTCCAATTGCGCGGCGCGTCGCCACGCTTGTTCCGCGGCCAGCAGGTCGCCGCGTTCGGCTTCCACGTCGCCCAGCGCTCGCCAGGCCACTTGCGCGGCCGGCGTCGAAGAGAAGCGGCGCGCCACCTGCGCCAGCAGTCCCGCGTCGCGGGCGTTGAGCGCGTGGGCGAGCTCGCGTTCGGCCTGGAGCGCGTGGCGTGCCTGGTAGGCTTCGCGCGCGCTCAACGGCAAGCCCTCGAGCTTGCGGCGCGCCCAGTCGCCGGCGCCGACGAACACCGAAGTGGACGCGTCGGGCGTCGCCGAAGGGTCGCGGATCACTTCGCCCGCGTGCTGCTCGATCAACGTCTGCAGCACCTGCAGCGCCTCGCCATCGCGGCGCGCTTCGATGTGGCCGAGAGCTTTGCGCGCCAGGTCACCGGCCTCGCGGGTCAGCGGAATGGCGAAGCCCCGGGGGCGCTCGTTCTCGTCGTCTGCGGCGTCCGACTGGCGCAGCGCGGGCTCGGCCGTCGCCAGCCCGGACAGCGCGAGCGCGAGCACGGCGCGCAGGGCCGCTTGCGAACGCGCTGCTTCCGGATTCGTCGCACGGGACCAACTCGACGCGCGAGTCAGCCGACCACTCGAGCACGCTCGGCGCGCCTCGCGGGGCAGCGGATCGGGCTCGCGGAAGGTCGGGGCCATGGGCGGACGTGCTATCGAGGTTGGTTCACGGACGGCGACGGGTCAGACCAGTTGGTGGCGCTTGCGGAGGATCCATTCGGCGCTCAGCACCGCCAACACCGCCAGCAGGGCCCCCCAGTGGTCCCAAATATCGTCCAGACGAGCCGAGATGGGATCGCGCCTTTCCTCGCCGCCTGCCAATTCCGCGCGCCACAGCTCGCCGATGCGGGCCGGATCGAGCGCCAGCCCAGACGTCAGCGCCGCGAGTTCCGCCAGCGCAGCGGGGTCGGGGGTGGGGTCCGCGCTCTCGAGGCTGGGGATGACGACCTCGAACTCCGCGCTCGAGATGCGCTCGGAGTCCTTCTCGATCCACACGCGCCACACGCCGGTTCGATCGGGGTCCAGCGCGCCGCGGAACACGCCGGGGCGCCCTTCCACCGCGCTGAGCACCAGCGTCTGCGGCTGGCCATCGGGCGCGCTCCAACGCACTTCCTGCGTCTGCGCCTCGCTGGGGCGGTAGTCCTCGTCCAGCACGCGCGCCTCGATCGGCGCCCGGGCGCCGAGGTCGTAGCTCGAACGCGCGACCTCCAGTCGGTAGCGACGGTCACCGCTGCGCAGCCGTCCGAGCGCGAGCCAGCGGATCGCGTTGCGCCAGAAGCGCTCGTGGTAGCGCGGGCCCCAGTGGTACCGGAAGGTCCAGGTCTCGTCGAAGGCCAGGAACAGCGTCCGGCCGGCCGGGTAGTAGCCCGCCACGGCCAGCGGGTAGGCGCCGTAGCCGTTCGACTCGCGCGGATGGCGGAGCAGCACTTGCGCGCCCGGCTTGGCGCGGCTGACGGGCGAGAACCAGTGCATGCCCCACAGACCGTTCTCCTCCTCCCACAGCTCGCGATTCACCGCGAGGTCGGGATGCAGGCGGACGATCTCGTGCGGGTGCTCCGGATCCTCGAGGCGCGGCCGATAGCGGCGCGTCGTGTCGGCGGGGCCGCTGCGCAACTCGGCCTCGTCGAACAGCACGGGCAACAAGGTCTCGAGCGGAGTTCCGACGTACGCGCGCGGCAGGTCGTACTCGCCCGCGATGGCGCACAGCCCGCCGCCGCGTTCGACGAACTCCACCAGCGCCTTCATGAACTCCTCGCCCTGGCTCGGATCGGGCGCGACCGCGAACGGGTTGACGTCGCCGAGGATCACGACGTCGTAGTTGTCGAGCAACTCACGGCGATCGGTCGGCACGCGCGCGAGCGACTCCATGTCCGCCGACGACTCGTGCCGGAAGTCGGGGTTGGCCGAGAGCAGGAAGGCCTGGAACTGAATGTTCTCGTCGGCGCGCTTGAGCATGTCGAGCGCGAGGCGGCGGTACTCCCAGCGCGGATAACCCTCGACGTACAGCACGCGCACCTTCTGCGGGCTGACGTGCACGCCGACGTTGAGCACGTTGTCGTCGACCGTCGTCTCGCCGCGCGCGGGCGGGACTTCGATGCGGAAGCGTCGCTCCTGCGTCTTGCGATCGGCCGGACCGGCGCGCGCGACGAGCGTGGTGCGCTCGCCGCTTTCGCTGAGCTCGATCTCGGCCGTCGCCGCGACGCGCAGGCTGCGACCGCTGGGATCCTCCGGGTCGAACTCCTCCAAGCGCACTTCGCTGCGCTGTCCCCGTTCGAGTCCGCGCGCGACGACGCGCACCGTGATCGCGATCTCGTCGCCTTCGAGAGCGCTGCTCGGCGCCTCGACGAGCTCGAGCGAGACGTTCCGCTCCGGGCGCGTGTCGCCCAGGACGACGGTGTGCACCTCGACGCCCGCCGCAGAAGCTGCGCGCGCGGCGTCGATCAACGCAGCGCCCGCGTTCTGCCGTCCGTCCGAGAGCACGATCACGTCGGTCAGGTGACGACCGCGGTGGGCGGAGAGCGCCTGCAGGAGCGCATCGCCCAGTCGCGTCGCCGAACCGCGTCCGTTGAAGCTCGCGCCGGGCGGCTGCGGCGTCAGTTCGGAGGCGAAGGCGAAGACCTTCGTGCTGTACGCGCCTTGCTCGAGCTTGGGCAAGAGCTCGCGCTCGAGCAGCGCTTGCGCGATGGCCACGCGCGAAGTGTTGGCCGGTTCCTCGATGCCCAGAGCGGCGAGCGCTCGCCGCAGCGCGTCGTCGCCGCTGTACGCGTCCTTGCGCTGCATGCTGGCGGAGTCGTCGACCAACACCAGCGCGATCGCGTCCTGCACTTCCTCGCGCTGCGTGACCTTGACCGGGCGCGCGAGCACCGCCAGCAGCAGAGTCAACGCCGCCGCGCGCAGCACCGAGAGCAGGATGCGCGTGCCGGCGCCGAGCTTCTCGCCGCGGTATCCCAGCCATACGAGCGCAGTCAGCGCCGGCGCGATCACCAGGACGACCACCCACGGTTCGGGCAGGTCGAGCAGTTGCATGCTCTCGCGCAGGCTCGACTCGACCTGCGTGGGGGACAGGCCCGCGTTCATGCCAACCTCCGACTGCGGCCGACCCAAGCGGCCCACAGGGTTTCAGCGCACAGCACGGCGAAGCACACCCACGCGAGCAAGCGCCAGACTTCGCCTTGAGCGGTGGGCTCGACCTGATCCTCGGAGTCGCGCGAACCGGCGTTCGAGAGCTTCAGAGCGCGGTGGAAGCCGGTCGCCTCGGCCGCAGTCAGCCTGTCGAGGTCACTCTCGCTCGCGTCGAGCGCGACGGCGAACAACTCCGACGGCGCGCCTTCGAGCACGAGGCGATAGGCGCCGGCGCGCGAACTCGCGTCGAGCAGCGCCAGACTCCAGCGGCCCGGACCTTCGACACGGGGCTCGACCGACACCGCGCGGCGCGCGCCGTCGGGACTGACGAGCGCGGGTTGGCGCGGGAAGCTCGTGAGCTCGACGAACAGCGGCGCGCCGACGTCGACGTTGCGCGGCGCCGGCGACTCGCGCCCGGCGTAGCGGAACCACTCGTGCGCCAGCGGCACGAACGTGCGCGGAGACTCGGGGATGCGGCTCCACTCGGGGTCGATGCTCGTGGTCCACAGGAACACCCGACCGCGGTCGTAGCGCTTCTCGACGAACAGTGCGCTGCGCGCGGGATCGTCGAAGCTCGCGAGCACGCGCGTGTTGGGGTCCGGTCGCGACTGGAAGAACTCGTAGGTCGGCGCTTCGGTGAACAGCGGGCGCCAGCGCTCGTCCTCGAAGAACGCGAGCGCGGGATGCGCTCCGTCGAACTCGCGCACGCGGAAGTAGCCGTCGCGTCGAGCGATCGACGTGCGCGAGAGCAACTCGGCCGGAGCGAGGCCGCTGCCGTCCGCGCGGTGCAGACGCAGGTTGAAGGCCGTCGGCTCCACGCGCTTGCCGGCGCACAGGACGAGCGATCCGCCGGCGGCGGTCCAACGCTCGAGCTCGGTCACGGTGGCGGCGGAGGGCGCGTCCACGTTGGCGAGCACCACCACGTCGAAGTCCGACAGGTTGAGCTCTCCGCTCGACAACTCATGCGGCGCGGCCACGCGCACGGCGAACGGCGCGATCGCGGGCGCCGCGCCGTCGTCGAGGGGCTCGAGCACGGACTGCAACAGGCCCACCTCGTCGCGATCGATCTCGCCGGCGGGCTCGCCGTTGACGAGCAGCACGCGCACGGTCGGCGGCGCCGTGAAAACGAACGCGCGCGCATCGTCCACGCTGAGGCGATCGGATTCGATGCGCGCGCTCGCCAGGTGATGACCGGGAGACGTGATGCGAGTGGTGAACAGCGCGCGAGCCGAACCGCGCGCCGGCACGTCGAGCGTTCGGAACGGCAGGCGCAGGTCGTCGTCGAGCGTCAGGTTGACGCGCACGCCGTTGCGCGCGGTCGGGCCGTGGTTGCGCACGTCCACCGCGAACTCCGCGTCGGCGCCGGTGTAGAGCTCGCCCACGGGCGAGACCGACACGATCGACAGGTTGGCGGGAGTGGGCTCGGGCGGGCCGAGGTCCTCGATCCACACCTCGAGATCCAAGGCCGCGAGCCGGTCGAGTTGCTCGCGCAGATTCGGTCCGCCGCTGCCGGGCCGTTCGAAGTTCGCGCGCTGCAGATCGGTGAGAGCCACGATCTCGAGCGACGACGCTCCCTGCGCTGCAGCGTCCTCTTCGGCGAGGCGCGCCACCTCGCCGATCGCGGCGGCGAAGTCGAGCGGCTCGTCGTCGGGACCGGTCAGGCTCGCGACGATGCTCAGCGCTTCGTCGGGACGCCGCCACGACAAGAGCCGCGCGGTGGACGACGCGGCGATCAGTCGCACGCGATCGTCGCGCGCGGAGTCGAGCTCGAGCAGGATCTCGCGCGCGCGATCGACGATGGCCTCGTGCACGCTGCGCGCGCCCTCGCGATAGCCCGTCGAGGCCGAGAGGTCCAGCACGAGCACCATGTCGCGGCGCGACTGCGCCAACTGCGCGAGCGGCGAGCGCTCGCCGATGAACGGACGCGCGATCGCGAGCGCGAACAGCGCGACGGCCGCCATGCGGAGCAGAAGCAGGAGCAGGTTCTCGAGGTTCGCGCGCCGTCGTGTGCGCCGGTGCGCCGCCAGCACGAAGCGCATCGCGGCCCAGGGCATCGGGCGGTGCCGCTGCCGGTTGAGCAGGTGGATGATGAGCGGCACGCTCGCGAGCGCGACGCCTGCCACCAGCCCGGGATTGACGAAGCCGTCGAACACTCAGGCGCTCCTTCGCTGGGCCTGGGACACGCGGGCGAACACGCTTCGCGGCGCGTTGCGTTCGAGCGAGAGTTCTCGTCGCACGCTCACACGCGACCTCCGCGAGTGCGCGCGCTGCGGTGCGCGAGGTAGCTCGAGAGCGCGGCCTCGAGGGAGTCCGAGGTCGACAGGCGCAGGTAGTCGACGCCCATCGTGCTCGCGGCGCGCGCGAGCTGCTGGTTGTGGCGCGTGATCTCCTCGACGTACGCGGCTCGGATCGAGCGCGGGTCGAGCTTGATCTGTCCCGTGGCTTCGAGCCCGTCGAAGCGCGCGAGGTGATCGATCTCGAGCGTGAGCTCGAGCGGGTCGACGATCTGCACCACGATCGGCTCGTGGCCGCCGTGCGTGAGCGCGCGCAGGCCTTCGGCGATCGCGTCCAGCTCGTCGAAGAAGTCGGAGAACACGACCACGATGCCTCGCCGTCGCAAACGTCCGCCGAGCCACTTCAGCACGGCGCCGACGCCGGTGGGGCCCGTGGGGGTGGCCTGTTCGAGCGCGCCGAGAATCGCCATCTCCTGCGGAGCTCCGCTCGCGGGCGGGACCTTGACGCGCTCGGCGGAATCGAACAGCACGAGGCCCGCCGTGTCGCGCGAGGCGATCACGAGGTGCGCGAGCGCCGCGGCGCACCAGCGCGCGTAGTCGAACTTCGTCCAGCCGAGAGAACCGAACGACATCGATTCGCTGGCGTCGACGAGCAGGTGGCAGGAGAGCGTCGTCTCCTCGAACATCTCCTTGACCACCAGGCGGTCGTTGCGCGCGTAGACCTTCCAGTCGAGTCGGCGCAGCTCGTCGCCGGCGACGTACTGGCGGTGCTGCGCGAACTCCGCAGAGCTCCCGCGCAGCGGCGAGCGATGGCGGCCCGAAAGCACGCCTTCGACCACGGTCCGCGCGACGAGCTCGAGCCCTTCGAGTCGGTCGAGGACCTTGGGATCAAGGCTCTTGGATCGCGAGTCGACCACGGACGGCTCCTTGCGCGCGACGGCGAGGGTGAAGCGCCACGAGAGCGCGGTCAGCGCGCGGCGCGGACTCCGGGCTGTCCGGCGCCGACGGCGGCGGCGGGATCGATCTCCGCGAGCATGCGATCGATGATCACATCCGCGCTCATGCCTTCCTTCTGCGCGGTGTAGTTGGTGACGATGCGGTGGCGCAGCACCGGGTGCGCGACGGCGCGGACGTCCTCGACGGCGGCGTGGTCGCGACCGGCGAGCGCCGCGCGGGCCTTGGCGGCGAGCACGAGGAACTGGCTCGCGCGCGGACCGGCGCCCCAGGTGACCCACTCGCGCAAGAACGGCAGCGGCGACTGCGACCCCACGCGCGTGCCGCGGGTCAGCGCGAGCACGTAGTCGAGCACGTGGTCGGCGATCGGGATCTGGCGCACGCTGCGCTGGATCTCGAGCAGCTCTTCGGGGCCGAGCACGCGCTCGGGTTCGCTCGGCGCGCCCCCCGTCGTGCGGCGCAGGATCTCGCGCTCTTCGTCGAAGGAGGGGTAGTCGACCCGCACCATGAACATGAACCGGTCCAGTTGCGCCTCGGGCAGCGGGTAGGTGCCCTCCTGCTCGATCGGGTTCTGCGTGGCGAGCACGAAGAACGGGTTGGGCAGCGGGTGCCGTCGACCGCCGACGGTGACCTGGCCTTCCATCATCGACTCGAGCAGCGCGGCCTGGGTCTTGGGCGGCGTGCGGTTGATCTCGTCGGCGAGCACTACGTTCGCGAACACCGGCCCGGGGGCGAAGCGGAAGTGCCGCTCGTTGGTCGCGGGGTCGATCTGGAGCAGGTCGGTGCCCGTGATGTCGCCGGGCATCAGGTCCGGCGTGAACTGGATGCGGTTGAACGACAGGTCGAGCGTCTTGGCGAGGCTCGCGATCAGGAGCGTCTTGGCGAGGCCCGGCACGCCCACCAGCAGGCAGTGACCCCGCGTCACGATGCCCAGCAGCAGTTGGTCGATGACCTGCTCCTGGCCGACGATGACGCGCTGGAGCTGGACCTTCATCCGCGCGTGGGCGTCGCGCAGCCGTTCGAGAGAGGCGTGGGTCATGGACAGCGTGGTTGGGTGTGCGGCGGAGCTAGGTGCGCTGAAGGGCGCAATCTACTCCCTGGCGCAGCGGCGCGCGCGCGACTGCGCGACGGAGTACAGGAGTTTCACTGCCACCGGCGGCTCGCGTGAACACGCGAACGCGAGCGGGTGTGTGTCTGCGCAATCGCGGTGACTCGTGGTGCGCTCGAGCGCGGGCGTGAGCGCCGCTCGAAATTCTCGGCGCGACGCTCTTGAGCGGCGGGGCTTGATGGACTTGTAGACGACTGGTCTAATACGAGCGTGTCGAAGCCGCGTCGCAAATCTCCCGGAACTCGCAAGAGTGCTCCGCGCCCCGCCGATTCCGCGGCAGCGCCGGCGACGAGCCACTGGGGCGCCAACGGGTCGGGCCATGCGGTGGGGAACGTCACCGCGCCAGCCCCCGGTCAGACATCCGGCGCCTCCGGACAGTCCGCGGCGGGTTCCACGGCCACCGGTTCGAACGGGGCCTCGGCGAAGAACGGCGCCGCGCGCCAGCCCAAGGCCGCGGCCGCGCGAGCCAGTCGACGACGCTCGGGTGCGCCCGCAGTCTCTGAGCCGGACACGCGCGAGCGCATCCTCGCCGCCGGCGCAGCGCTGGTGGGGGCCAAGGGCTTCAACGGAAGCGGCCTGAGCGAGATCCTCGAGCGAGCCGGAGTCCCGAAGGGCTCCTTCTACCACTACTTCGGTTCGAAGGAGGACTTCGGCGTGGCGCTCATCGAGCGCGCTCGCGACGAATACCTCGACTCCTTGCGCACGCATCTGTCCGAGCGCAAGCGCAGTCCGCTGTCGCGACTGCGCTCGATCTTCGAGGACACGCGCGCCGAATGCGACCGCAACGGTCCGACCGTCGAGTGCATCATCCCCAAGCTCGCGCTCGAGACCGCGACGCTGAGCGACCCTGTTCACGCCGCCGTCAAGTGCGCCTACCAGCAGTGGAGCGCGCTCATCGCGCAAGTGATCCGCGAAGCGCAGGCCGCCGGAGAGGTGGCGCGTTCCCACGACCCCGACCATCTGGCCGACGTGCTGGTCATGCTGTGGGAGGGCGCGGCCGTCCGAATGCAGATCGACCGCAGCATCGGGCCGCTGGACGACTTCCTGGCCTTCGTGTTCGACACCCTGCTCCCCGCACGGCGTTGAGCCGCACTCCATCTCCGCACATCAGTCCCCCGTAGTCGCACTTTCGAGACGACCGGTCTACGCGACGACCTTCGAGAGCTCCCTATGACTTCGCCTTCATCGCCGGCTTCGAGCGCCGCGCGCTTGCTTGCCTCTGTGGTTCTGATCCTGGCCGCCGCTGGAGGCGCCTACCTGCTGATGCGCGCCAAGGGCGCGGCCAACGCGCAAGCCGCCGCCGCGGCTGCCAATCAGCCCGAACCCTCCGCCGTCGTGGCCGCGGCGCCGGCGCGCAGCGGAAGCTATGCGCGCACCACGACCGCGATCGGAACGGTGCGCGCCGTGCGTTCCGTGGTGCTGCGCAACGAACTGCCCGGGTCGGTGCGCGAAGTGAACCTGCCCAGCGGTCAGATCGTGGAGCAAGGCGCTTTGCTGCTCGCGCTGGACACGGCCGTCGAAGAGGCCGAAGTCGCGGCGGCGCAGGCTCGTGTGCGTCTCGCGGGCACGCTGCTCGAGCGCATCCAGCGCGCGGCGCAGAGCCAGGGCGCGGCTGAGGCCGACGTCGATCGCGCCAAGGCGGAACTCGACGTCGCGCGCGCCGACGTCGCGAGGCTCGAGGCCGTCATCGCTCGCAAGCGCATCCACGCGCCGTTCCGCGCGCGAATCGGACTGAACGACCTCGAAGTCGGACAGTACCTCGACGCCGGAACGGAGCTCGCTTTGCTCCAGGGAGTCGACGAGGCCGTCCACATCGACTTCCGCGTGTCCCAGGAAGTGTCGGCGCGCCTGGCGCCCGGCCAGTTGGTCGAGGTGCTGACCGCGGACGGTCGCTCGCACGCGGCCGAGATCGTCGCGGCCGAGGCCGAGATCGACCCGCGCACGCGCAACGCCACGTTCCGCGCGCGCCTCGCCGGGGCGGCGACGCCTGCGCCGGGCGGCTCGGTGCGTGTTCGCGCGCCGATCGAGGACCCGCAGCAGGTGACGCTCGTCTCCGTCGCGGCGCTGCGCAAGGGACCGTCGGGCGAGCACGTGTTCGTGCTCGTGAAGGGCGCCGATGGCGCGTTGCGCGCGCAACAGCGTCGCGTCACCAGCGGAGCGATGCTCGGCGACGAGGTCGTCCTGACCGAGGGCGTCGCGGTCGGTGAGCTCGTCGCCTCGTCGGGCTCCTTCAAGCTCTTCGACGGGATGCTGACGGCGATCGCGCCTACCACTGAAGCCGCGGCCGCTCGCTTCTGAGACCCACCATGCGCGCGATCACCGACATCTTCATCAAGCACCCGGTGCTGGCCCTGGTGGTCAACCTGGTGCTCGTCCTGGTGGGTTGGCGCTCGATCTCGAGCTTGCCGATCCAGCAGTACCCCAAGCTCGAGAGCAGCTCGGTTCTGATCACGACGGTCTACACCGGCGCCAGCGCGGAGACCGTTCGCGGGTTCCTCACTACGCCGATCGAGCGCGCCGTGTCGGCCATCGGCGGCGTCGATCACATCGAGTCGACGAGCCGCGCGGGCGTGAGTCAGGTGACAGTGCGTCTGGAGCTCGATCACAGCACCACGACGGCGCTCGCCGAAGTGAACGCGCGCCTGCAGCAGGTGCGCTCGGAACTGCCGGCCGACGCGGAACCGCCGATGGTCGAGGTGCAGCGCGCCGACCGCCCGTACGCGACGTTCTACATCTCGTTCACGTCGACGGAGCGCAGCCTCTCGCAGCTCACCGACTGGCTCTCGCGCGCCATCCAGCCGCAGCTCTCGACGCTCAAGGGCGTGCAGCGCGTGACCAACAGCGAAGGCGGACGCCCGATCGCGATGCGCGTGTGGATCGATCCCGATCGCCTCGCGGCGGTGGGGCTCGCTCCCGGCGACGTGTACGCGGCGCTGCAGCGCAACAACTACCTGGCGGCAGTCGGACAGACCAAGGGCAACCTCGTGCAGGTCAGCTTGCTGGCCAATACGGACCTGCGCACAGTCGACGACTTCGCCAAGCTGATCGTGAGCCAGGAGAACGGCGCCCTGGTGCGCCTCTCCGACGTCGCGCGCGTCGAACTCGGCGCGGAAGAGGGCGACCAGGTCGCGAAGTACAACGACCAGCTCAGCGTGTACCTCGGCGTGTGGCCGCTCGTGGGCGCCAACGAACTGGACGTCGCCTCCGAACTGAAGGCGGAGATGGAGCGGCTGCGCCCGACCCTGCCCTCGGACATCGAGATGCGCCTGGTGTGGGACGGCACGGTGTTCATGCGCGACGCCTTGGAGGAGATCTCCAAGACGCTGCTCGAGACCGTGCTGATCGTCGGCCTGGTGGTGTTCCTGTTCCTCGGTTCCGTGCGCACGGCGCTGGTGCCGCTGGTCGCGATGCCCGTGTCGCTGATCGGCGCCGCAGCAGCGATGAGCCTGTTCGGCTTCAGCCTGAACCTGCTCACGATCCTCGCGATCGTGCTCTCGGTCGGTCTGGTCGTCGACGACGCGATCGTCGTGGTCGAGAACGTCGCGCGACACGTGCGTCAGGGCCGCTCGCGCATGCAGGGCGCGATCGTCGCGGCGCGCGAGCTGTTCGGGCCGATCGTCGCCATGACGATCACGCTCGCGGCGGTGTACACGCCGATCGGATTCCAGGGCGGCCTCACGGGTTCGCTGTTCCTCGAGTTCGCGATCACGCTCGCCGTAGCCGTTCTCATGAGCGGTGTCGTCGCCGTGACGCTCTCGCCGGTGATGAGCGCCTACGCGGTGCGACCCGGCGGCGAAGAGGGCTGGCTCACTCGCCAGGTCAACCGTGGATTCGACTGGGCGGCGCGCGCGTACGTGCGCGTGCTGGACGGCGCGCTCGCGATCCGCTGGGCCATCGCTCTCGTCGCGTTCGCCTTCATGGCCGCAGCGTGGCCGATGTACTCGCAGTCGCGGCGCGAGCTGGCGCCGGTGGAGGACCAGAGCCACATCAGCATGTTCTTCGACGCCGCGCCGGACGCGACGCTCGAGTCGGTCAACCGCGACTCGCTCTCGGTCGTGCGCGCGGTGAACTCCTTCCCCGAGAACCGCTTCATGTGGTCGCTGGTGGGGAACTGGGGCGGCTTCGGCGGCTTCGTGGCGCAGGACTGGCGCGAGCGCAAGCGCTCGACTCACGAGCTGTACGGCGAGGTGTTCGGCGCCGTGTCGCAGGCTCCGGGTCTGCGCGTCTTCCCGCGACTCGATCCGCCGCTGCCCACGCCCGGGCAGTTCGACGTCGAGATCGTCCTGCAGAGCGAAGCCTCGCTCGAGGACATGCTCGACACGGCCATGGCCGTGGTCGGCGCCGGTTGGCAGAGCGGCAAGTTCCTCTACGTCGACACCGACCTGAAGATCGACCGGCCGCAGGCCACGGTCTCGATCGACCGCGAGCGCGTGGCCGACCTGGGGCTCGACCTCGCCAGCGTCGGACGCGAACTCGGCGCGCTGCTGGGCGGCGGCTACGTCAACCGCTTCAACTACTTCGATCGCAGCTACAAGGTCATCCCGCAGATCGGCGACGAAGGTCGCGCGACGCTCGGGCCGCTGCTCGATCTGAAGATCAAGACGCCCGAGGGCGAGCTGGTCCCGGTGTCGGCCTTCACACGCATCGAGATGGCTACGGTGCCGCGAACGCTCAACCGCTTCCAACAGCGCAACGCCGTGAAGATCTACGGCGGCGTGCAGCCGGGAGTGACCAAGGAAGAGGGCCTGGCCGTGCTCGAAGCCGCCGCGCGCGCCGTGGCGGGGCCGGGTGTGAACATCGACTACGCCGGAGAATCGCGGCAGATCCGCCGCGAGGGCTCGGCGCTCGTCGTGACGCTCGCCTTCGCGCTCGTGCTCGTGTACCTGGTGCTCTCGGCGCAGTTCAGGAGCTTCCGCGATCCGTTCATCGTCCTCGCCGGCTCGGCGCCGCTCGCGATCAGTGGCGCGCTCGTGTTCACCTACCTCGACTGGACGACGATCAACGTCTACTCGCAGGTCGGGTTGATCACGCTCGTCGGACTGGTCGCCAAGAACGGCATCCTGATCGTCGAGTTCGCCAACACGCTGCAGGAGCAGGGACGGTCGCGACTCGATGCGCTGCGCGAAGCGGCGGCCACACGTCTGCGGCCCGTGCTGATGACCTCGGCCGCCACGGTCTTCGGCCACTTCCCGCTCGTGCTCGTCACCGGCCCGGGCGCCGAAGCGCGCAACAGCATCGGCATCGTGCTCGTCGCCGGCATGGCGCTGGGAACGGTGTTCACGCTGATCGTCGTCCCGGTCTTCTACTCGTTCATCGCCTCCGAGCACCGCCACAGCGAACTCGACGAGCCCACGCACGAGTCCGACGCGCCCAATGCGACGCTGCATCCGCGCGCCGCAGCTCTCGAGCCGGAGCTCGCCCGATGAAGAGCTCTTCGCACGCAGGAACAGCGAACACCATGAGCACACTCCTTCGTCCCCGGGGCCCGATCCTCGCCGCCGCGCTGCTCTTGCTGAGCGGCTGCGCCAGCGTCGGGCGCGACTACGAGCGACCGCAGCTCGAGCTGCCCGCTGAGTGGAGCGGGGCTGAGGCGGATCCGCACGAGGTCGAGCAGGAGCTGGAGGGCCAGTGGTGGCGCCGCTTCGACGCGCCGCGGCTCGACGAGCTCGTTCAGCGCGCCCTCGCGCACAATCGCGAACTCGGCGGCGCGCTGGCTCGACTGGAGCGAGCGCGCGCACTGAGGAGCGGCGCGCGAGCGGACGAGCTCCCGAGCGTGACGGGGCGCGGCGCCTACGAACATCGCCGCGAGAGCTCGAACACGCCGTTCGGCGCCTTCATTCCGCGCACCAACATCCACACGCTCGCGCTCGACGCCGCGTGGGAGCCGGACCTGTGGGGCCGCGTGCGTCGTTCGGTCGAGGCCGCGGATCGCGAACTCGCGGCGAGCGAGCACGACGTGCGCGCCGTCGGAGTCGCCGTCGCGGCGGAAGTGGCGCGCAACTACGTCGAGCTGGGGTCCGTGCGTCAGCGCCTCCGCATCGCGCAGGCCAACGTCGAACTCCAAGAGCGGACGCTGGCCCTGGTGCGTTCCCGCGCTGAAGCGGGCCTCGTCGGTCCGCGCGACGTAGCGCAGGCCACCGCGAGCGTCGAAGCGACGCGCGCACGCCTGCCTCAACTGCGCGCGAGCGCCTCGATCGCGGCGCACCGCCTCGCGGTCCTCGTCGGCGCCGAGCCCGGCGCGCTGGAGCAGGAGCTCGCGGACATCGACACGACGCCGCGCACGCCGCCGTCCTTGGTGATGGGCGTTCCCGCGGACTTGCTGCGTCGCCGTCCCGACATCGCAGCCGCCGAGCAGCGTCTCGCCGCCGAAGTCGCGCGCATCGGCATTCAAGAATCCGAGCTCTACCCGCGACTCGTTCTCGGCGGGACGTTGGGCCTGTCCTCGAACGGCTCCGCGGACCTGCTCGATTCCGACAGCGACTTCCTCGGGCTGGGCCCGTCGCTCAGTTGGAAGATCTTCGCCGGCGGTCGCATCCGCGCCGCGATTCGCGCGCAGGAAGCCCGCGTCGTCGAAGCGCAGCTCGCGTGGGAAGACGGCGTGATGCGCGCGCTCGAGGAAGCCGAGAACGCGCTCGTGTCCTTCGTGCTCGAGCAGGAGCGCCGTCGCACGCTCGAAGGCGCGGCGACTCAGGCGCGGCGCGCGGTCGAGCTGGCGCAGACGCAGTACCGCGAAGGTCTGACCGACTTCCAGGCCGTCGTGGACTCGCAGCGCGTGGTGGCTGGCCTCGAGGACGAGCTCGCGCAGAGCGACTCGGCCGTCACGGGCTTCGCGATCGCGCTCTACAAGGCGCTCGGCGGGCGATTCGACTCACTCGAGTCGCGTCTGACCGCGGCGCGCTGACACGCGCGAGATCGGTGCGCGCGATCGCTGCGATTCAGCGAACCGCGTACACCCACAGCGCGCTGCCGCCCAGCACGCACAGCCACGGACCGCTCGCGAAGACGGATCCGCCGCGAGGAGTCTCGCGGCGCAGGCCGCCGGGTCGTTCGAGCGGCGCGAAGTCGAGCAGGTACAGCTCCCGCTCGAGATCCAGCAAGTACACGCCGCGCGTGGTCGCGAATGCGGCGCGTCCGTCGGAGACCAGGCCCTCGCCGCTGAAGCGCTCGTCCGGCGCGAGGTACGCCGCGACCAGCGAGCGGCCGCTGTGGGAGTTCCACGCGAGCAAGGCGCGCTGCGGCCCGTGCGCCGCGAGCACGTACGCCTCCGACGCGTCGGCGCCGATCAACACGCTGGCCTTCTCGCCCTCGCGCGGAGCCGCGCGAAGAAGGCCGCGACCATCGGTGTCCGCACCGCTGCGCAGCCAATAGAGGTGATCGCTGTCGGCCGGCGCGACCGCCCAGCTCTGCGAGCCCGCGTCGAAGCGCGCCGCGCCGCCGCTCCAGAAGCGCTCGTCCGAGGGCCGCCGTCGCGTGCGCAACGCCCAGGCGACGCGTCCGTCGAGCGTGTCGATCGACGCGCTGAAGCCGGTGTGCGAGCTCACCAGAGCGTGTCCGTCGGCGACAGCGATGGGCGCTGCGCTCGCCGCGGGTGAGCGCGATCCGAAGAAGCGCCCGGCCGCGCGTTGGACTTCCACGCCGCGGCCCAGCCAGCGACGGTAGAGCAACTCACCGCTCGCCAGATCGAGCGCCGCGACCCAGGTGCGGATCTGCGCGTTCGAGCTCTCGACCGCGTTGAACTCGCCGGCGGTCTCGTCGCGGTCGTACTCGCGCACGAGCGTCACCACGCGCTCGCCGTCCACGGCCAGGCCCGGTTGGAACTCGCTGGTGTCGAAGCTCGGCTCGCTCTGCGGCGTGCGCAGTCCGGGCCCGAGCACGCGCCGCCCGTCGAGCCACAGCCAGCGGATGCGCAGCGTGGGGGGCGACTGCGGGTCGATGTTGTCCGACAACTCGAGGCACAGGAGCGCATTGCCGCGCGATGAGCCTCGACGTCCGACCGTGAGCAGCACCGCGCCGTCGACGGCGCTGACGCTGAGCGGCCAGCCGGGCGGCTCGAGCGGCTCGAAGAGCGAACCCACGTTCAGCCCCATGTCGCGCAGCAGCCCCATCAGGTCGGTGCGCGCCACCGCGATCCCTTGCTCGAAGTCGTAGAGCGCGAGGCTCTCGGTGTGCTCGTCGCTGCAGTAGTGCGCGAGCGCGCGCTTCTCGTCGAGGAAGGCGAGGCCCGGTCGCACGGAGAGCCCGGGCTCGCTGCGGGCGCGCGACGCGAACGAGCGTCGCCGACCGTCGTCGAGCAGGTACGCGCCGCGCGCCTCGAGTTGGCTCGCGCCGCTCCAGCGGGGGCCGGGCGCCACGGAGAGGAGGCCGCACTGTTCCTCGACGGCGCCCGAGCGGCGCTCGAGTGCCGCTGCGAGGCTCTCGGACTCGCTCGGCGACGCGGCGCCCGCGCGCGCGAGGTGCTGGCGAGCTCTCGTGAGCCAACCGCGCGCCGCGTTCGGGCGCGCGGACTCGAACTCGAGATCGCCGAGCGCGAGCGCGGCGCGTGCAGCGGACAGCGTGGCGGGGAAACGTCGCTCGACGGTGCGCAGCGCTTCGGCGTCCGTCCCCGCGGCGCCGAGGGCCTCGAGGGCGAGAGGCTCTTGGGAGCGAGTCCACGCCTCGCGCGCGGCGCCGTCGAGCAGCGCGAGGCGCCGGTCGACGAGCGCTTCGATGCCGTCGCGTCGGCGATCGAGCAGAGGGTCCGCGGTCCCGTCGGCGTCTTCGAGCGCGCGGGCGGGTTGCGCGCCTCCGGCAGAGGGCGCGGGAGGCGCGAGGGCGCCGGGCGGTGCGTCACGCAGCACGACGTGCCACAGGTCGAAGAGCTCGCGCCAGCGCGCCGACTCCGCCTCGGACCAGGCTCGCTCGCGCAAGCTCTGGAGCAGCAGATCGGCTCGCGCGAGCGTCGCGCTGGCGGCTTCGTCGCTGGGGAGGAAGGCGGTGTTGTCGAGCGGGCCCTCGTCCAACCGCAGGCGCTGCTCCTGCGCGGCTGTCGAGCGCATCGCGAACGCGCTCAGCGCGAGCAGGACGGGCAGCGAGCGCATCACCGCACTCAGTGGTCTCGCGGCGGATCGTCGGCGTCCGTCGAGCGCGGATCGGCGCCGCTCGAGTCGGCGTCCGAAGAGTCTGTGGCGGGCGGAGTGTCGGAGCGCAACGCGCGGCGCTCGCGCTCGAGGAAGATCGGGTCGTTCTGCGCGCGCTCGACGCGCTCGAGCTCGCGCGCCTGTTGCTCCTCGCGCTCGACGCGCGCGCGCAGTTGCTCCTCGGCCTCCGCCAGGCGGCGCCGCTCCGCGACCGCCGGGCGCAATCCGAGCCACGCGACCTGCAGGAGCAGCGCGAGCGCGATCAGGACGCCTGACCACGCCACGCAGCGACGCAGCAATCCCGGGCGGGCTTCGAGCGCAGCGGTCACGACGTGCTCCTCTACTCGCGCACGAGCAGCTTGGCGCCGTAACGACTGGTGGCGTCGAGTTCCTCCTCGATGCGCAGCAGTCGGTTGTACTTCGCGACGCGGTCCGAGCGGCACGGCGCGCCGGTCTTGATCTGCCCGGCGTTGGTGGCGACGGCGAGGTCGGCGATGGTGGTGTCCTCGGTCTCGCCGGAGCGATGGCTGATCACGCAGCGCATGCCGTGACGGTGCGCGAGCGCGATCGTGTCGAGCGTCTCGGTCAGCGTGCCGATCTGATTGACCTTCACCAGCACCGCGTTGCCGGCCTTCTTGTCGATGCCCATCTGCACGCGGCGCGCGTTGGTCACGTACAGGTCGTCGCCGACCAGTTGCACGCGCGAGCCGATGCGTTGCGTCAGCGCCTGCCAGCCTTCCCAGTCGTCCTGGTCGAGGCCGTCCTCGATCGAGAAGATCGGATACTTCTCGCTCCAGCGCGCGTACAGCTCGACCATGTCCATCGAGCTGTGCGGCTTGCCGTCGACCACGTACTTGCCGTCGTGGAGGAACTCCGCCGACGCGGCGTCGATCGCGATCTTCACGTCGCGGCCGGGCTGCGCGCCGACCTTCTGAACCGCGGCGAGGATCAGCTCGATCGCCTCCTCGTTGCTCTTGAGGTCGGGAGCGAATCCGCCCTCGTCGCCGACGTTGGTGTTGTAGCCCTTTTGCTTGCACACGCCCTTGAGCGCGTGGAACACCTCGACGCCCAGGCGAAGGCCCTCGGCGAAGCTCGTCGCGCCGAAGGGCATGATCATGAACTCCTGCAGGTCGACGTTGTTGTCCGCGTGCTTGCCGCCGTTGAGGATGTTCATCATCGGCACGGGGAGCACGTTGGCGATCGAGCCGCCCAGGTAGCGGTACAGCGGGAGCCCCGCCTCTTCCGCCGCCGCCTTGGCGACCGCGAGCGACACCCCGAGGATCGCATTCGCGCCCAGGCGGCTCTTGTTCGGCGTCCCGTCCAGCTCGATCATCGCGTTGTCGAGCGCGCCCTGATCCGAGCCCTCCAGGCCCACCAGCGCGCCGCACAGCTCGTCGTTGACGTTCTCGACCGCCTTGCGCACGCCCTTGCCGCCGTAGCGCGCATCGCCGTCGCGCATCTCGTGCGCTTCGTGCTTTCCGGTGCTCGCGCCCGAGGGCACGGCAGCGCTACCGACAGCGCCGCTCTCGAGCAGCGCTTCGACTTCGAGGGTGGGATTGCCGCGCGAGTCGAGGATCTCGCGCGCGTGGAGGTTCAAGAGTTCGCTCATGGCGCGGATCGTAGCGCTCGCGCAGCGGGGGAGAAGCGCGCCCTTCGCCCCGGCGCCCGGGCCTTCCTATGCTGGCGCGCCCGTCGCCATGCGCCGCATCTCCGCACTGCCCAACCTGCTCACCCTGGGCAACGCCTTCTGCGGCTTGCTCGCGATCTCGAAGGCGATCGACGCGCTGGTCCTGTCCGCGGGCGATCCGGCGCTGTTCTACGCCAAGTTCGAAACGGCCTGCCTGCTGATCTTCCTGGGCATGGTGTTCGACGCGCTCGACGGAAAGGTGGCGCGCATCACCGGCGGCGCGAGCCAGTTCGGCGCCCAGCTCGATTCGTTCTCCGACGCGATCACGTTCGGGTGCGCGCCCGCGATCATCGCCAAGGTGCTGATCGAGCACGAGGGACCGCTGCTGGGCTACAACGGCAATCCGCGCCTGCACTTCATCGCCTGCGCTGCGTTCGCCTTGATGGCTGTGCTCCGCCTGGCGCGCTTCAACCTCGAGACCAGTCCCGACGAGAAGTCGCACTCGGAGTTCCGCGGCCTTCCGTCTCCGGCCGCAGCCGCGGCGGTCGTGTCGACGCTGCTCATGTACTTGACGCTGCGTCGCCCCGAACTGGAGGTCGACGACGGCTCCCCGACACCGCTCGGGCGCCTGTTCGCGCTCGCTCCGCAGATTCGCGTGGAGAGCGTGCCGGCCTGGGTGCTGCCGGCGATCGCCGTGATGCTTCCGGTGCTGGGCTTCCTGATGGTGAGTCGCGTGCGCTATCCGCACGCGGTGTCGGCCCTCACGCGCAAGGGGAGCTTCTTCACGCTCGTGTACCTGGTGTTCGGAGCCTTCCTGCTGTTCGCCGCGCCGATCCCGGTGCTGTTCCTGGCGGCGCAAGGCTTCGTGCTCTCCGGCGTCGTCCGGCGTCTGTTCGGCGGGCGCAAGGCTGCTCCGAGCGCGTCGCCCGGCGGTCCCGCCGCGCACCCCTGAGTTCCACCCGTGACCGCGACGCGCGCATTCGTGGCGCTGGGTTCCAACCTCGGCGATCGCGCCGCCACGCTGGCGTCGGCGCTCCGTTGCCTCGCTGAGACGAGCGGTGTGCGTCTGGTGGCGGCGTCCGACTTCCACGACACGGCGCCGGTCGGCGGACCGCTGGGGCAGCCGCGCTTCCTCAACGCGGTCGCGGAACTCGAATGCGAGCTCTCCCCCGAGGCGTTGCTGACGCAGCTCCAACGCATCGAAGCGCAGCACGGCCGCGAGCGCGCCGTGCCGAACGGACCGCGGACGCTCGACCTCGACCTGCTGCTGTACGGCGACCTGCGCCGCGCCAGCGCGGAGCTGACGTTGCCGCACCCCAGGCTGGAGGAGCGCGAGTTCGTGCTCGCGCCGCTCGCGCAGTTGGCCGCAGGCCTGCGACTGGAGCGTTGCGGGAGGAGCGTGGCGGAACAACTCGAGCACCTGCGAGGAGCTTGCAACGCCTCGGGCGGCGGTCATGCTGCGCCCGCCGTGACGGCCATCTGTCAATCTCCGCAGGCGGCCGCTGCATGGCTGCGGGAGCGGCGCGCGAACAGCGCGAGTCTGGGCTTCGTGCCGACGATGGGCGCCTTGCACGACGGCCATCTCGCACTGGTGCGTCGGGCGCGCGCCGAGAACGACCTCGTGTGCGTCAGCGTGTTCGTCAACCCGCTGCAGTTCGACGACCCGCGCGACTTCGAGCGCTACCCGCGCGACTTCGCGGCGGACGCGCGCGCGGTGGGAGGCGCCGGCGCCGATCTGGTGTTCAGCGGCACGCTGTGGGAGTTCTTCCCGGAGGCCGATGGGCGGCGCGAGCGCATCGTCAACGTCGAGGCGGGCCGTGCAGCGCTCGGACTCGAAGGCGCGTTCCGCCCGGGCCATTTCGACGGCGTGGCCACGATCGTGAAGCGCCTGTTCGAGTGGGTCGAGCCGACGCGCGCGTACTTCGGTGAGAAGGACTTCCAACAGACGTTGGTCGTCCGCGAGCTCGCGCGGCGACGCGGTTCACCGCAGATCGTGGTCTGCCCGACGGAGCGCGAAGCCGACGGCCTCGCACGCTCGTCGCGCAACGCATTGCTCGAGCCGCGGTGGCGCCAGCGCGCGCCCGCGATCTTCGCCGCGTTGTCCGAGGCGCAGCGCAGTTGGCGCGACGCCGGCGAACGACGCGCGGAGGAACTCGAACGCGTGATGCGAGCGGTGCTTGCGAGCAGCGAACTCGAGGTCGAGTACGCGGAGGTTCGCGATCCGCTGTCCTGGAGCGAGCAAGCGCCGCGCGGAGTGCTCGAACGCGCCCGGGCGCTCATCGCGGCTCGCGCGGGCGCCGTGCGTCTGATCGACAACCTGCGCCTCGACGCGGGCGGGGAAGACGCGCCGTGAGTGCGGCCGAGTGGTTCGAGCGCGCGGCGCCGGCCAAGGTCAACTTGTTCCTCGAGGTGCTCGAGCGGCGTCCCGACGGCTACCACGAGCTCGAAACGGTGATGCTCGCGCTGGACCTCGCCGATCGCGTGCGCATCCGGCGCGCGCCGCGCCCAGGGGTGAGGTGCACGCTGAGCGGTCCCTTTGCGAGCGCCGACGTTCCCCGCGACGAGCGCAACCTGGCCGTGCGCGCCGCACTCGCCGCCCTGGCCCTCGCGCGGCGCATGGGCGCGCTCGGTGAGTTCGAGGGCGTCGAACTCGAACTGGAAAAGTGGGTGCCTTCGCAGGCGGGGTTGGGAGGCGCGAGTTCCGACGCCGCCGCGGCGTTCGCGGCCGTTGAGTCCGCGCTCGGGCTGAGCTTCGACGAGCGTGAGGCTTGCGCCGCTCTGGCGGCGCTGGGCTCTGACTGCGTTTTCTTTCGCAAAGCCGCAACGTCGGGGTTGGCTCTTTGCACTGGTCGTGGCGAGATTGTCTCGGCGCTCGCACCGGCCCCTGAGAACCTTGCTGTCGTGGTCGTGACGCCAGACTTCGGCGCGCCCACCGCGCAGGTCTACGCGCAGCTCGCGAGCCCGTTGTCCTGGGCGCAATCTCGCCGTAGCCTGCCCGAGTGTTTCAGAAGCGCGACATCGCGGGGCAGTTTCTGGTCGCCGGCCTCGCGCTGCTTCAACCGTCTGGAAGAGGCCGCCTTCGCCGCCCTTCCCGCGCTGGCCGATTGGCGCGAGATATTGAACGCCAACGGGAGCGCGCAATTTTCGCTGAGCGGGAGCGGATCGTCGTTCTTCTGCCTGTGCCCGTCGCGCGCGGCGGCCGAGGAGCTCCGTCTGACGGTGCTCGCGGAGCTGGAGCGCGCCGGTCGCCACTGGCGCGGGGTGTGGGCGTGCGCGCCCATCCACCGCTTCTGAGACCTCCCCCTGACCGCGACCGGACGCTTTTCACGCGTCGCTCTCCCCATTCCCGGGGCGAGCTTCGGATTCCCTCGCAATGAACATCACCGAGATCCGCATCAAGCTCGTCCGCGACCCGCGCGACAAGCTGCGGGGCTTCGCCTCGATCACGATCGACGGCGGACTGGTCGTACGCGACATCAAGATCATCGAAGGCGGCAAAGGCCTGTTCGTGGCCATGCCCAGTCGCAAGCTGCACGACCGTTGCCCGCAATGCGCCTGCAAGAACCCGCTGCGCGCGCGGCATTGCAACGATTGCGGACGGCGACTGCGCGACCAACGGGGCGCCGCGGACGACCGCGGACGAGTCCGGCTGTACGCGGACATCGCGCACCCCATCCACCAGGACGGTCGCGACCAACTGCAGCGCTTGATCGTCGAGGCCTACGAGGCCGAACTCGTCGCGTCGCAGCGCGAGGGCTACGTAGCCGCGCGCTTCGACGACCTCGACTACCACGAGTTCGACGCGCCCTGAACGGGCTCCGAGCGGGTCGTGATCGCGCGCGAGCGCGGTCGCCAGCGCTCCACGACGGACTGCTTGTGCTCGGGCTGGCGGCGTTACGCTGCGTCGCCTCGCCATGGCCATCGTCGTCTCCCACCTCGCGTCGTCCTTCGATCGCCTCGCGCGTCAGGCGCTGCGCCAGGTTCCGCTCTCGGATCTGATCGAGCTGCGGCTCGACGAGGTCGGCCAGCCCGGAGAGGAGCGTCTGCGCGAGCTGATCGCGAGCCTGCGCAAACCCGTGATCGTCGCCGTCAAGCGACCGGACGAGGGCGGCGCGTTCCGCGGCGACGTCGACGAGCAACTGGAGCTCTTGCGCAGCGCAGCGCGCGCCGGCGCCAGCTTCGTCGACGTCGACTGGACCCTGTCCCTCGACCTCGGAGAGCTGACGCCCTCCAAATGCCATCGCATCGTCTCACGCCACCAGTGGGACGGCCTGCCCGAAGACCTCGCCGAGTTCGAGGACGAGGTGCGGAACGTCATGTACGAGGGCGACCTGATCAAGCTCGTCGCTCACGCCGAGTGCGCTGAAGACGCGCTCGCGCTGCTCCAGCGCTTGCGCCAAGCGCGCGGCGGTTTGATCTCGTTCGCCTCGGGCGAGGCGGGATCGTTCTCGCGCGTGCTGTGCCGCATCTTCGGATCGCCCTTCACCTACGCCGCGCCGGCGATCGTTCCAGGCGAGCCTGAGGCGCCGCTCACCGCGCCTGGCCAGCTGCGAGTCAACGACCTGCGCGCGATGCTCCCGCCGGGCGGCGGCGGCGACTCCACCGCGGTGTTCGGTGTGGTCGGTGATCCGGTCGCGCACTCGCTCAGCCCGCGCGTGCACGACATGGCGCTCAAGGGCGCGCGACTCGACGCGGTCTACGTTCCGCTGCAAGTGCGCGACTTCGCGCGCTTCATGGAGCTCGTCGACGATCCGCACTTCCGCGGGTTCTCGGTGACGGCGCCGCACAAGCTGGCCGCCTTCAAGGCCGCGAAGTCACGCGATGAGGATGCGCACGCGACGCAGGCGGCGAACACGCTCGTGCGCGATGGGGCCGGGTGGCGCGCTGCCAACAGCGACGTCGTGGGAGTCGGTGAGACGCTCGAGCGCGCGTGGCGCTACCACCTCGAGCGCCGCGGCAAACCGACGCTTTCGATGGGGGCGCCGCTGGCCGGAGTTCACGCTCTCGTGCTCGGCGCCGGCGGAGCAGCGCGCGCGGCGGCGCGAGCGGTGCTCACGCGCGGCGGACGCGTGACCGTGTGCGCGCGACGCGACGCGCAGGCGCAGCAGTTCGCGCGCGAGCTGTCCTGCGCAAGTGCGAGCTGGTCGACGCGCGGCCAGGTCCCGTACGAGGTGTTGATCCACACGACTCCTGCCGGATCGCTGGCGCAGCCCGACGAGTGCGTGATGGCCGAACACGAGCTGCGCGAGGATGCGGTCGTGCTCGACGCGGTGTACCGCCCGCTCAAGACGCCGCTGCTCGCCGCCGCGCTGCGCCGCGGGTGCACCGCCGTGCCCGGCGCCGAGTGGTTCGTGCGCCAGGCTCACGCGCAGTTCCGGCAGTTCACGCAGCACGACGGCGACGAGGCGCTGATGCGCAAGGCCTTCGAGCACGCGCTCACGGGGCGTTGAGGATGCGTGCGCGAGCGCCCATCGCGCTGGTCGGATTGCGCGCCGTCGGGAAGAGCACGCTGGGCGAGCTCTTGGCGCGCGGCCTGGGCGTCGGCTTCGTCGATCTGGACGAGTGCGTGCGCTTCGCGCTGCAGACCGATTGCTGCGCTCATCACGCGCCGAGTCTGGGCGCGTGGATCCGCGAGCACGGCTGGGAGGCGTTCCGCGCGCGCGAAGCGGCGGAGCTCGAGCGCGTGCTGAGCGACGGCGAGCCGCGCGTGATCGCCACAGGCGGAGGCGTCGTCGAGCGCGAGAGCAATCGCCGTCTGCTTCGCAGTGCGGCGCGCGTGGTTTGGCTGCGCGAGTCGCCGGAAGTGCTCTTGCAGCGCATCGCGCGCGACCCGACGGATCGACCCGCGTTGACTGACCTCGGGCCCGCCGAGGAACTCGCCGCCGTCGAGCGGCGCCGCGCGCCGTGGTACGCGGAAGTCGCCGAACTCCAGCTCGAGTGTGGCGGGCGCGCGCCGAGCGAACTGGCCGCGGTCTTGCGCGCTCAGCTCGAAGCTTCGCCCACATCGCAGCGAGCTGATCCTTGATCCCGCTCGGCCGCGACCTTATCCTTCCCCCCGCAAATCGCGCGGTGGAGCAGTCTGGCAGCTCGTCGGGCTCATAACCCGGAGGTCGCAGGTTCGAATCCTGCCCGCGCTACCACTCAATCGGCCTGGCGGTCTTCGACCGCCGGGCCGATTTCGTTCTCGCGCTGGCAGGCTTCCTACCTGCGCTGGTGGCGGGCGCGGACGCTGCGCGTCCGCGCGTGGTTCGAATCCTGCCCGCGCCACCACTCAATCGGCCTGGCGGTCTTCGGTCACCGGAGCTGGTGACGTTGCTCACGCCGGCAAGATTCTCATGTGCGCTGAAGGCGGGCGCGGGGGAGTTGGTTTGTTCCCTGCGGGAGCGGAAACCCTTGTTCGCGGCCCCTCGTTTTTCCAAGGTGCTGTGCTATCCAGGGCGCGCCTTGCGCAGGGCAGGGTGTTCCGGATGGCGGGCCCCCAGGGGCCTGAGCTGCCTTGGAGCGACGGGATTGACGCGATCGTCAGTCCCGCGAGGAGTGACCGGCGCCGCTGGACGCGCCGCGCGCTCCGCCCGAGTCCCGGCCCGCGTCCGCGCTCCTCCCCACGTCCAGCCACCTCGCCTCAGCCTCTCGCCGCATGCAGGGAAAGATCCAAGCCGCCGCACGTGCCTTGGCCGACCTGACCTCCGCCTCCGCGACGCCGGCCCACATCGAGGCCCTGGCCACCGGGTTGGAGCGCGCTCTGCCCGCGGGCGGCCAGGTTCCGCTCGATTCGCTCGACTGGCTCCACCTCGCCGCCGAGTCCATGAGCCTCCACGTGGAGCTGCTCGAGGCCAGTCACGCCGAACTGGCCGAGTGGTTGCGTTGGAACGAGGTGCTGCTCACCGCGGTCGAAGCCACAGACGCCGCGCCGGACGCGCCCGCGTCGTGGGTGCTCGTGCGCGGACGCGGAACGAAGGCGCAGGTCACCACTCGTCGCGACGGGACACCCGACGAGACGCGCGAGGTGGAGTTCGCGGAACTCGCCGCGCTGTGCGGCCTCGAGGGCGAGCGTCGGCGGCGGTGGCTGCGCGCGCGCGTCGAAACGCTCAACACGTCGGACGAGCACGGCGCCGCCGCGCCCAGCAGCGCTCAGCCCGAGCCGGGTCCCACACCGCCGCTGCGCCGCCTGCGGAACATGATCGCGCCGGACCGCGGCGACGTCGTGACCGTCGCGCTCTTCGCGGTCGCCGTCGGCGTGCTGTCGCTCGCGACGCCCATCGCCGTGCAGGCGCTGGTCAACTTCGTGGCGCTCGGAGGCGCGCTTCCGCCGCTGGTGGTCGTCGTGCTGCTGTTGTTCCTCGGGCTGACCTTCGCTGGCGTGCTCGGTGTCACGCAGACGTGGGTGGTCGAGATGCTCCAGCGCCGCTTGTTCGTGCGCGTGGTCGCCGATCTGTCGGCGCGCCTTCCGCGCACGCACCTCAGCGTGCACGAGAACGCCTACGCGCCCGAACTCGTCAATCGCTTCCTCGACATCGTCAGCATCCAGAAGCTCGGAGCGATGCTGTTGCTCGACGGCCTGGCCCTGGTGCTGAGCACGGGCATCGGGTTGATGGTGCTGGCCTTCTACCACCCGTTGCTTCTGGCCTTCGACGTCGTGCTGCTGCTCACGATCGCGCTGATCGTGTTCAGTCCGCTGCGCAAGGGCATGAAGACCGCCAAGGCGGAGAGCCGCGCCAAGTACGAGGTCGTCGCGTGGCTCGAGGAGATCGCGCGCAATCCGCTCCTGTACAAGTCGAGCGGCGCGCTGCGACTGGTGTTCGAACGCACCGACCGGCTCACGCGCGCGTTCCTCGAACACCGCGCCGCGCACTTCCGCGTGGTGTTCTCGCACTACGTCGGCGCCTTCGCATTGCAAGCGCTGGCGAGCACCACGTTGCTCGGCGTCGGCGGTTTGCTCGTGATGGAGGGCAGCTTGACGCTCGGCCAACTCGTAGCCGCCGAGCTAATCGTCACGCTGGTGGTGGGCTCCGTCACCAAGCTCGGCAAGCACCTCGAGTCCTTCTACGACTTGATGGCCGCGACCGACAAGGTCGGAAAGCTGCTGGACCTGCGCATCGAATCGCAGGGCGGCGAGCAGCACCTCGTCGTCGCCGGCGCGCGCGCCGCGGAGCTGGAACTGCGCGGACTGGCGTGGGGCATCGAGGGCGGGCCGGGCGTGTTCTCGGGAGTGAACTTGCACGTCCGACCCGGCGAGCGCGTCGGCATCTGCGGACCGAGCGGCGCCGGCAAGAGTTCGCTGCTCGAGATCTTGTGGGGGTTGCGCGACCCCGACTCTGGAGCGGTGCGCCTCGACGGCATCGACCTGCGTGCGCTCTCGCGCGAATCGCTTCGACGCAGCACCGCGATCGTCGAGCAAGTCGAGCTGTTCGAGGGCGCGCTGCGCGACAACATCCGCCTCGCGCGTCCGTTCGTGACCGACGACGACATGCACGCGGTGCTCGCGCGCCTGAACATGCTCGACGAGATCGAGCGCCTGCCGCGCGGCCTCGACACCGAGGTCCGCGCCTCCGGCCGACCGCTGTCGCGCGGACTGCTCGTGCGCCTGCAACTCGCGCGCGCCGTCGCTGGCCGACCGCGCCTCCTGCTGGTCAGCGACATGTTCGAAGCGCTCACCGGCGCCTCGCGCGAACGCGTGTTCGATGTGCTCTTCGAGCGCGACGCGCCCTGGACCTTGCTCATCGCCACCAATCGCCCCGACGTGCTCGCGCGCTGCGACCGAGTGCTACGCCTGCCTGACGGCGCGGTCCTCACTCCGGCGCAAGCCGCCCAGGAATCCACCGTTCCCGCTCCTCGCGCTACGCCATGAACACCGAACTCGAAGGACTGGGCTTGACGGCCTTCCAGATCGTCCGACCGGCGCGCGCCGCGAACAAGCTCGCGCGCGTGCTCGGGGCGATGTTCCTGATCCTGCCGCCAGCGCTGATCCTCCTGCCGTGGGTGCAGAACGTTCAGGCGCAGGGGCGCGTGATCGCGCTCGACCCGCTCGATCGCGCGCTGACGATCCCGGCGCCGGTGACCGGCCCGCTCGTGCGCCTCGACGTGCAAGAGGGCGTGTTCGTCACGAAGGGGCAGGTGCTGGCGGAGATGAGCGACCAGGACCCGCAATACGCGCAGCGCCTGCAGCAGCAGGTGGAGTTCGCGCGCAACAAGCTCGACGCGGCGCAGCGCATGGTCGAGGTCTACACCGGCCAGATGGGCCTGCTCGAGCAAGCGCGCGCGCAGTCGATCACGGCCGCGGAATTGGGCGTGGCGAGCGCGATCCAATCGGTCGAGATCAATGAGCGCGAGCTGGAAGCGCTGGCCGCCGATCAGGGACAGAAGCAGCTCGACTTCGAACGCAAGGCGACGCTGCTCCGCTCGGGCGTGGTGTCCGAGCTCGAGTTCCAGAAGGCCGAAGCTGACTTCATCGCTGCGACCAACAAGGTGGCCGCGGCGCGCGCCAAGGTCGAGCAGTCGCGCAATGACCTGCAGGCCAAGACCGCCGACGTCGAGCGCGTCCGCGCGCAGACGCAGTCGAGCATCGAATCGGCGCGCACGCAGCGCGAGGATGCGCTCTCGAAGGTGGCGGCCGCCGAGAAGGAACTCGGCGATGCGCTGATCAAGTTCGATCGACAGAAGACGCAGACGGTGAGCGCCCCGCGCGACGGCTACGTGCTGCGCGTCCACGCCGCGAACTCGGCGGACTTCCTGTCGCAGGGCGATCCGCTGATCGAGTTGATCCCCGACACCGAGCGCCTCGTCGTCGAGCTCTGGGTGCGAGGCCTCGACGCTCCGCTGGTGAGCAAGGGGCGCGAGGTGCGGCTGCAGTTCGAGGGCTGGCCCGCCGTGCAGTTCGCCGGCTGGCCGTCCGTGGCCGTCGGCACCTTCGGCGGCCGCGTGCTGTTCGTCGATGCGCAGGGCGGACCCGATGGCCGCTTCCGCGTGCTCGTCGAGCCCGATCCGACCGACGCGCCCTGGCCCGATCGTCGCTACTTGCGGCAAGGCGTGCGCACGAACGGCTGGCTGCTGCTCGACACCGTCAAGCTCGGCTACGAAATCTGGCGGCAGCTCAACGCGTTCCCGCCCTCGATGCGCAACGGTCCGCAGAGCAGCGCTGAATCCGGCGATGCGGACAAGGGTGGTGGGAAGTCGAAGCCCAAGTCGAAGGATCGCGACGACAAATGAGCGTGCGCGCGAACGAGCCGTTGGGCCTCATGCGCGTCGGCGTTGCGCTCGCGGCGGCGGCGTTGGTCGGCGCCTGCCAGTTGCGAGCGCCGGCCGCGTTCGAGCCGTTGCCCGGGCCGCGTGCGGAGGTGCTCCGGCGATTTGCGTTGGACCACGCGGACCAGGCGCACGCTCCGCTGGCGCCGATCCACGTGCTGGGACGCTCCGGACGCGCCGACGACGAAGCCACCGACGCGCCCTTCGCCGAGATCGAGCTGAACGACGTGCTGCGCGCCGTCGAGACGCACTTCCCGCTCGTGCTGGCCGCGCTCGAGGAAGTCGAGATCGCCGAGAGCAAGTTGCAGCAGTCGCGCGGGAGCTTCGACACGCGTCTGGGCGCGACCGGCGCGTTCGACCTCGAGGGCTTCTACGAGGCCGACACCGTCGACATCGGGATCGAGCAACCGCTCGAGTTCTGGGGACTCAACGTCTCCAGCGGCTACCGCATCGGCCGCGGCGACTTCGCCGTGTACGACGGCAAGCGCAAGACGAACAAGGACGGCGAGTGGCGCCTGGGAGTCAGCATGCCGTTGCTCGCCGGTCGCGAGATCGACGCGCGGCGCGTCTCGCTGTGGCGCGCGCGACTGGTCCGCGACGCCGCCGCGCCGCTCGTGATCCAGAAGCGTCTCGAGGCGACGTTGAAGGCGGCCCAGTCCTACTGGAAGTGGGTCGCGGCGGGTCGGCGTCGCGAGATCGCCGTTCGACTGCTGGCGCTGGCCGAAGACCGCATGGCGCAGATCGAGCTGGCCGTGCAGGAGGGGCTGCTCGCCGCGATCAACCTCACGGAGAACCAGCGCCTGATCGTCGATCGCCGCGCGGCGCTGTTGCGCGCCGAGCGGAGCCTGCAGGAGGCGGCGCTCACGCTCTCGCTGTTCTGGCGCGACGAGCGCGGCCAGCCGGCCACTCCGCGCGACGAGTTGCTGCCCTACGAGTTCCCCATGCCCCGAGCGGCCGCGGACGTCCTGCGTGCGGAGGACGAGGAGCTCGCGCTCGCGCAGCGCCCCGAGCTGCGGCTGGTGGAGGTCGAACTCGAGCGACTGCAGCTCGAACTCGAACTCGCGCGCAACGACGTGTTGCCGCGGCTCGACGCGGGCGTGTTCGGTTCCCAGGACCTCGGCGGCGCGGTCTCCACGCCGGACGACAAGGAACCCTTCGAACTCACGGCGCTGCTGCGCTTCCAGCTCCCGCTGCAGCGCAACCTCGCGCGCGGGCAGGTGCGCGAGAGCGAAGCCAAGCTCCGCAAGCTCACTCGCGAACGTCAGTTCCTCGTCGACGCGCTGCGCAACGAGGTTCGAGACGTCAGTTCCGCGCTCACGCAGACTTGGCTGCGCATCGCGCAGGCCGAGGAGAACGTGCGCCTCGCCAATGAACTGGCGCAGGCCGAGCGCGTGCAGCTCGACGCAGGTCAGAGTGATCTGCTGCGCGTCAACCTGCGCGAACAGCAGGCCGCCGCGGCGGCGGGTGGTCTGGTCGACGTCTACGAAGAGTACTTCCGCGCACTGGCTCAGTACCGCGCGGCCCTGGGTCTGCCGTACGACGAAGTCGCGGCCGGCGCCGCGGTCGGAGGAGCGCCGGTCTCGAACGAACGCTGAGCGCGCGGTGACGCGTCAACGCGTGGCGCGCGGACGGGCGGCGCCGTAACCTCGCTTCCTTCCGCCGCGCCGCTGCGCGCGCGGTTGCGCCGAACCGCCGCATGACCGTAGTTCCCTCATCGATCGCGATCTCTCTGTGCGCTGCCGCGCTCTTGAGCGCGTGCGCTTCGAAGCCGCAGACGGAGCCCGCGCCTCCGCAGCCCGCCGCCGTGAGCGCGCCTGTGGAGACGCCCGCGGCGACGGAGGCGGAGGCCGAGACGACTCCGCAGGCCAGCCCGGCGCTGCTGGACACGCTACCGCGCGCGGACAGCGTGCTTCCGCCGCCGCCCGAAGGCGCCCACTGGGTCGAGGACCACCACCCCAACGGCGTGCGCAAGAGCGCGCGCACCGTTCGACGCGTCGAGGACGGCATCGTCAACCACGGTCCCTACCTGCGCTGGTTCGAGACTGGGTTCCTCGCCGAGCAGGGCGAGTTCCTCGACGGCGAGCGCCACGGGCTGCTGAGGACCTTCTACGAAACGGGACTGCGCCTGGCGGAGACCGAGTACGACCGCGGCGTGATCCACGGCGAGTTGCGGCGCTTCGATCCGATGAACGAGTTGATCCAGCGCTCGCACTACGCGCGCGGCAAGCTCGAGGGACTCGAGGAGCTGTGGTGGGACGGCTCGCACCGGCGCGCGCGCACGAACTGGAGCAACGACCTGCCGCACGGCGATTGGATCCAGTGGCACTTCGAAGGGCCCGCCTCGGAGAGTGGTCGGTACGAGCACGGCGCGAGGGTGGGCGAGTGGCGCTACCGCAGCGCGGAGGATGTGCTCATCCGCGTCGAGAACTACGCCGCCGGACGACTGCACGGCGTGTACGAGGAGTACGACGAGCAAGGCGCGCCGGTGCGCAAGGGGAACTACCTGAACGGTCTGGCGCAGGGCGAGCAGATCGAGTTCCACCCCGGCGGCGCGCAGATCAAGAGTCGGATCGAATATGCTGGCGGACGCCCCAACGGTCGTGCGCGGACCTGGCACATCGACGGGAAGCCTGAGTCGGACGGGCAGATGCTCGAAGGTCAACGCGAGGGACGATGGACCTACTGGAACAGCGATGGTTCGATCCACGCCCGGATGACCGGCGAGTACCGCGCGGGCGAGCGCGTGGGCGACTGAGCAGCGCCATGCGTTTGCGTGTTTGGCTCGTCTGCGCGTTGGGAGCGGCCTCTTGCCGCGTTGCGGACGTTGCAGGCCCCGTCCGCGCTCCAGAGACTCGCGCCGAGAGCGGCGCGCTTCAGCTACCGGCTCCGGCGCCGCGCGCAGAGAACCCTCAGTCGGTCGCCGGAGAGGTGGGCGCGCTCGAGGCCGCAGCTGCGACCAACGCGCCCGCGCCGAGCGTCTCGGCGCCTGCGGTCGCGCCGGATCCAGACGTGCGCCGACTGCTCGACGACTACTACCGCGACTACGCCTCCGGCGATGGGTCGGCGCTGGCGCAGCACTTCTGGCCCGACGCGACCTTGGCCACCATCCGCAGTCGCGCGCTGGGCGAGGGCTCCAGCGTGGTGGTCATGCGCGTGGAGGACTACGTGCGCCAGCACATGGGCGCGGGCGCGCGCGAAACTCCGCTGCGCATCGAACTCGAGACCCCCTACGTCGAAACGACCGGCTCGGTGGCGAGCGTCGTGACGCACTACCGCGCCGTCGATCCGTCGGGCCACGAGGCTCAGAGCTGGCAGGGAGCGGACGTGTTCTCGCTCGTGCGCCACGAGGGACAGTGGCGGATCGCGTCGCTCGTGTTCGAGGGCGCGCGCTTCGATCGCTAGCGCGGGCGCCGCGCGCCGATCACGGACCGATCGTGAAGCGCAGGCCTGCGGAGAGACTCGCGCCTTGCGGATCGAAGGGGTCACGCGACCAGCACTGCGCGTAGACGATCGCGCCGAACGCGAGCGCCGGATCGACTCCCAACGCGATCTGCGCGCCCATGTCGAAGTTCAGCACGCCGCTGCAGTCGTTGCCCGCGGCGCTTCCTCCGCTGGAGTTCTGCGGGGAGCGACGTCGCGGCGGCGACACGCACAGCACGCCGCCTTGGAAGAGCGCAGCGCGCGGCAATGAGCCGTACATGAAGAACCCCAGGCGCTGATTCAGCAGCGAACTCGCCTGCAGCGTGAAGCTGCCGGGACCGCCCGACGCCGAGGGTTGCCCGACGGCGGTGAGCGTCGGCAGGCAGCCCTGACTGTTGAGCTTCGCCGTGCAGTAGGGCGTGACGCTCGGAACTGGCGCGCACACGCCGAGGGGCTGTGCTCGCGCGAGCGCCCAGCCGGTGTGATTCGCGCTCGTGCCGTAGTTGCCGCCGGAAGGAACTCCGCTCGTGCAGCCGCCGTGCGTGTGGACTCCCACGGCGAGGCCCGCGGCGCTCTCCATCAGGATCGGCGAGCCCGAGTTGCCGCCGGTGGTGTCGGCGTCGTGTCGAAGCGTCGCGCCGGAGAGCGAGACCAGCGCGCCCAGGTGCGTCTGCTGCGCGTAGTTGGAGGTCGGCGTGTCGAAGTCGACGCCGAAGCCCGTGACGCGCAGTGGCTCAGTGCTCGACAGGTTCGGCGCTGCGAGCGTGAACGCTTCGCCTTGACGCTGGTACGGAGTCAGCCCCGTGTTGGGGTTGGGGAAGCAACCGAAGTACGCCCAGTCGGCGCCCAGGCCGCCGTTCTGACGCTGGATGGAGAGCGGATCGACGGCGTACTGATCCTGCGGCGGCGGATGCTGCATGGCGCCGCTCGCGTCCGAGGGCGGCACGTTGAACTGCGCGATCTGCAGCAAGCTCGCGGCGCAGTGCCCGGCGGTGTTGAGGCAGTGCGAGGGCTCCTCGAAGATCCATCCGGTGCAGCCGACCGGCAGCAGACGCGCGACGCGCGGATCGCTCGACAGAACGCGATCGTCGGTCGGCCCGCACACCGTGAACTGCGGGAGTTGGGTGGGGGCGGTCCAGACGGAGCGCAGCACCGCGCGTGAACGTTCGGCGCCCGGCGCGGCGACGAGCTCGAGCTGCACGCGATCGCCGTTGAAGTACGCGCTGCTCGCGCTCCATTCCCGCGCGGCGTCGGCGTCGAGCTCCTGAACGGCGCCGTCGGCGAACGAGGTCATTCGCACGCGCACGCCCTCGGCCAGCAGCAGCGCTTCGAAGCGCAGTCGCAACCAGGGCGAGCCCGAGACGTGCACCGTGTGCGACGAGAGCACGGCCTCGCTCGCGCTCGTGTTCCGAACCCAGCCGGTGTCGAGCGGATAGGTGAGGCTCACGCTCGGCGGCGCGGCGCTCTGCGCGGCGGCGTCGAGAGTGAGCAGCGCGCCGCCGACGAGCGCGACGCTGCGCAGCACGAACCGATAGGCGGAGTCGAGCAAGCTCATGGCGGGTGCCTCGGGCGCGGACCAGCGGCCACGCTGGTTTTCCACCCTGGACGCGATTTCGTCCAGCCCCCAGGCCGATCCGCAAGCCGTCCTGGAGCAAGCATGCCCCGCTTTGGCGCTTGGGCAACTCGCGCCGCGGACATCCGGCGCGACCGGGCGCCGCCGGGGCGCGGACGACGCTCTCAGCGCACGCCGCGGGCTCGAACCAGCTTCGAGAGCTCCACCAGCGCGCGTGCGTGCATCATGCGCGCCGCTTCGGCGCTCGGACGGCCGGTTTCGGCCGCCACCCGCTCCCACGAGCCGCCGGCGTAGTCGCGCAGCAGGATCAGCTCCCGGTACTCGGGCGGAAGCTCGGCCACGCAGTCCTCGACGATCTCCTTGACCTCTTCGCGCGCCACATGGTCGCCGGGCGTCGACATCGATCCGGCCAACTCGCGCGCCACGCAGCTCGAATCGTCGAGGGGGCCGCGACTGGAGAGGCGCACTTCGAGCCGCGCATCGCGCTTCTTCGCGGAGTGGTAGTCCGCGGCCGCGATGATCTTGTGCTGCGCCAGCTTGGCGAGCCAGTTGATCAGGCTGGCGTCGTCGCGCATTTCGAAGCGATCCAGCGCCTCGACGGCCGCAGCGAAGGTTTCCTGGAGGATGTCGCCGTCTTCCAGGTGCGCGCGCAGGGCCGGCCCCAGACGCATGCGCACGATGCGTCGCACGCGGTCGTAGTAGCGCGTGAAGAGCCGATTGCGGGCCTCTTCATCGCCCGCCTGGGCGCGCTGAACCAGCTCGAACGAAGCGGTGAGATCGTCCACGGTCGACCAGCATAGTGTCGCGCGGGCCGAGTCCGGCGCCCGACTCCAACCTGTGCCGGCGCGATGGCGGTGCTACTCTTTCGCTCACCATGACCCGATCTCTGTTCGAGCTGTGGATGGCCGCCGGACTGCTCGGCTGCTTCGGGGCCCCGGCGGTGGCGCAGCAGCCCGCCGCGCAGCAACCTTCCGCGCCGCAGACGCCGACCGGCGCGGGCGACGCGGCCAAGCAGGTGCAGATCCCGGCCCCGCCCCAACGCGTGGACCTCCAGTTGCGCTTCCCGTCCGGCGCGCTGGCCGCCGAAGGCGAGCTGCGCGACGGGCGGCGCGAGGGCCGCTGGGTGCAGTACTTCGAGGACGGCAAGCGCCGCTCGATCGGCGACTACCTCGACTACGCCCGGACGGGGACCTGGGTGTTCTACCACCCCAACGTGGGCACTCCCTCGCGCGCCGGGCAGTTCGTCGCCGGCCGACAGGAAGGCGTCTGGCGCAGCTACCACGTGACCGGGACGCTGGTCAGCGAGGGCCGCTACGAGAGCGACTTGAAGGAGGGTCTCTGGCGCGAGTGGTACTCCAACGGGAACCTGCGCTCGGAGGGCGAGTACCGCGGCAACCTGCGCGACGGGCTGTACGTGATGTACTTCGACGACGGCAAGTCGAAGTACCAGGAAGGCGCCTACCGACGCGATCTGCAGCACGGCCCCTGGCTGTTCTGGCATCGCAACGGGACCAAGCAGCAGGAGGGCGGCTTCGACAACGGCGTGGCCATGGGCAAGTGGACCACCTGGCACGAGAACGGTCAGAAGCAGAGCGAGGGCCTGTTCGACGTCGGCGGCCAGACCGGCATGTGGACGAAGTGGTACGCCAACGGCCAGAAGGAATTCGAAGGCGCGTGGGAAGCCGGGCGTGAGCAGGGTCCGTGGCAGCGCTGGCACGAGAGCGGCAAGCCTCAGGCGCAGGGCTCCTACGACCAGGGCAAGATGGTCGGCAGCTGGACGAGCTGGCACGACAACGAGCAGAAGCGCTCCACCGAGGAGTGGCGCGACGGCAAGCTCAACGGTCCGTACCGCATGTGGTTCTCCAACGGGCAGAAGCAGTGCGAGGGCCAGTACGTGAACGATCGACGCGAGGGTCAGTGGCGCTACTGGCACGACGACGGCACGCCGGACGAGGAGCTGAGCGGCCTGTACTCGAACAACCGCAAGGCCGACAAGGACGCGTGACGATGACCACACACCTCACTTCGAGTTCGATGACGAGCGCGAACGTCCGCGCCGGCGCCGCTCGGCGTTCGTTGGCGGCGCGCGCGCTCTGGTCCTGCTCGATCGCGAGCGTCGCGCTCACCCTCGCCGGTCCGGCCACGGCGCAGGCCAGCGGCGAACAGCGCCTGCAGTTCTCGGTAGCGCCGGGCGTCCGCGTGCTCAAGGAGTTCCGCGCGCGCCACGAACTGCGCATCGACGACAGCGGCATGATCCACGGCGACCTGCCCTACGTCTCCGATGGCACGGCCGGCTGGATCTCGTGCTCGCAGCGCGTCGAGTTCCTCGACGAGTACGTCAAGGTCGCCGACGGCAAGCCGCTCGAGTTCACGCGCCAGATCCGCGATTGCACGATCAACGGCAAGGCCAACGTCACGCGCACCAATGGACAGGTGCTGACGGAAACGGCGCCCGGCGCGAGCCCGCTGCGGCGCTACAAGGTTCGCTACACGTGGGTCGAGCGCTTGTCCGACTGGACGCGCTGCTACGTCGAGTGGGACGGTGACGAGCACTGGCTCGACGCGCTCCGCGGCGAGTTCGAGCTGAGCGGGCTGTTGCCGGCGGGTCCCGTGGCGCCGGGCGCGAACTGGAGCGTGCCTCCCGAGGCGCTGCGCGCGGTGCTGGCGCCGGGCGGCAACCACAAGATCACGCCGCAGACCGACAAGCTCTTCGGCCGGCTGGTCGAGATCGGAGTCGGCGGAGATTTCGCCGATGCGTTGGGGCCCGAACTGCTGGGCTCGGTCAACGCGACCTACCGCGGCCGCAAGAGCATCAAGGTCGGCGAAGGCGACGCCGCCAAGTCGCTCGACGTCGCCGAGGTCGAGTTCGAGCTCAACCTCGCCAGCAGCGCCGACCGCAAGCTGCTGTACGTGACGGCGATGCCCGAAGGCGAGCGGCGCGAGCCGGCGCGCGTCGATGCGATGCAGTTGGACTTCACCTTCCTGGGGCGCGCGACGTTGCGCTGGGACGTGGCGGCCGGGCGCGCGCACTCGTTCGAGCTGACGGGCAACGAGGCCTTCGTGAGCACGGTCTCCAAGACGCTGTTCGACGGCCGCGGCACGCTGCCCATGCAGCAGATCGGCCGCTACAGCGGTCCGCTCGAGATCCAGATCGAGTTCAGCGACGGCGCCAACGTGACCGACGTCATCGAACCGCCCAAGCGCGGCGGTCGAGCGGGCGGCCAGCGACGTTGACGCTCAGGCGCGCGCTGATTCGGCGCGCGGAGACAGTCCAGACGCGGGGCGCTGTGCGCCTTCAAGAGCGGCGGGGGTGCGACTATCTTTCGCGCCCCCGCGCCCATTTCTATTCCGGCGCGGTGAACAAGCCATGACGACGACTCAAACCCACTCGTTCCAGGCTGAGGTGAAGGAGCTCCTCGGCCTGATGATCCACTCGCTGTACTCGCACAAGGAGATCTTCCTGCGCGAGTTGATCTCCAACGCCAGCGACGCTCTCGACAAACTGCGCTTCGAAGCGCTGACGCGCAGTGAGCTGCTCGCGGACGATCCGCAACTGCGCATCCGGCTCGAACTCGACGCCGACAAGCGCCGCGTCGCCATCGTCGACAACGGCATCGGCATGAGCCGCGACGAGGTGGTCGAGAACCTCGGCGTGATCGCGCGCTCGGGCACGCGCAAGTTCCTCGAGGCCCTGCGCCAGCGCGGGGAGAACAGCCCGGAGCTCATCGGGCAGTTCGGCGTCGGCTTCTACTCGAGCTTCATGGTCGCGGCGCGCGTCGTGGTGACGACGCGGCGCGCCGATCACGAGCAGGGTGTTCGCTGGAGTTCGACCGGCGAGGGCGAGTACACGCTCGAGGCGGTCGATGGGCTGCCGCGCGGCACGCGGATCGAACTGGAGCTGCGGGCCGCCGACGACGCTGGCGACGCGGCGGACGGGCAGGTCCAGGACTTCGCCGACGCGCACGTCTTGCGCGAGCTGGTGCGCAAGTACTCGGACTTCGTGGAGTGGCCGATCCAGATGGCGGCCTCGCACTTCGAAGGCGACGGCAGCTTGAAGCGCTCGACGGCGCCCGACGGCGTCGAAGTCGTCACGCTCAACTCGCAGCGACCGCTCTGGCTCCGTCCGAAGGACGAGATCAAGCCCGAGGAGTACGCCCAGTTCTACAAGCACCTGACGCACGAGTGGTCCGACCCGCTCGAGACCGTGCACTTCAAGGTCGAGGGCGGCAGCGAGTACACCGCGCTGCTCTTCGTCCCCTCGGAGCGTCCGTTCGACCTGTTCGAGCCGGGCCGCGACCGCGCTCGCGTGAGTCTGTACGTGCGCCGCGTGTTCGTGATGGCCGACTGCGAGCAGCTCCTCCCGCCCTGGCTGCGCTTCGTGCGCGGCGTGGTCGACAGCTCGGACCTGCCGCTCAACGTCTCGCGCGAGATCCTGCAGCACAACCGCGCGATGGCGCAGATCCGCAAGCGCCTGGTGAAGAAGACGCTCGACGCGCTCGCGGCGCTGCTCGCCAACCGGCGCACGGACTACCAGCGCTTCTGGGAGGCGTTCGGCGCGGTGCTGAAGGAAGGCGCCGTCATGGAGAGCGATCAGCGCGAGGCGATCGCGGGGCTGTTGCTCGCGCCTTCTACGCGCGGTGAGGAGTTGGTGACCCTCGACGAGTGCATCGCGCGCATGCCGGCGGGGCAGGACAAGCTCTACGTGCTGCGCTGCGCCGACGTCGAAGCCGGTCGTCGCTCGCCGCACGTCGAGGCGCTGCACGCGCGCGGCGCGGAGGCGCTGCTGTTCGTGGACCCGATCGACGAATGGCTGCTCGACTCGCTGCACGAGTACAAGGGCAAGCCGATCGTCGCCCTGGATCGCTCCGAACTCGACGACGCCAGCGAGGCGGCCAAGTTCGAGCGCGAGCGGCAGGAGCGCGAGCTGCGCGCCGTGCTCGAGCAACTCGAGAGCGAGTTGAGCGCGCACGTGCAGCGCGTGCGGGTGTCGACGCGCCTGGTCGACAGCCCCGCGGTGCTCGTCGACGACGCGGGTTCGGTGGGGCCGCACATGGAGCGCTTGATGCGTCAGTCCGGGCGCACGCCTCCCAAGCGCAAGCGCGTGCTCGAGCTCAACGCCCAGCATCCGCTGGTCGAGAAGCTCAAGGGGCTCGGCCAGGGGACCGGCGAGCGCGAGCAGCTCAAGGAGTGGAGCGAGCTGCTGCTCGGGCAGGCGCTGTTGGCCGAGGGCTCGCCGCTCCCCGATCCGGCGCGCTTCTCGAAGCTCGTCAGCTCGTTGATGCTCGCCGCGGCCAAGTGACCGCATCCGCGCGCGTGCGCAGGACCAGCACCGGCCTGCGCGCGCCGCGGAGCACCGCGCTCGCCACGCTGCCGACCAGCACGCTCTCCAGGCCGCGCCGTCCGTGCGTGCCGAGCACGACCAGGTCGTAGCCGTCCTGCTCGGTGATCAGATCGCTGGCGGGATCCGCCTCGTAGAACACCTCGCGGTGCAAGACGCCGCGCCAGTCGAAGGGCTCGAGCAGGCGGCGGAACTCGCGCTCTTCGGCCTCGCGCGCGGTGTCGACCATCGCGGCGGGGAACGGCACGGGGTAGCCCAGGAGGAAGCCCAACTGCGGCCGCACGAACGCGTGCAGCGTGGTGAGTTCGGCGCCGTGCGCGAGCGCCCAGTCGCGCGCCAGCGTGAGCACGGACAGCGCGCCGGGTCCGAGGTCGATCGCGCACAAGATGCGCTTCACCGGGCGCGGGTCGCCGACTTGCACGAGCACCGGACACTGCGCGCGCGCGATCACGGCGCGGGGCACGTCTCCGAAGTCGATCGGTGCGCTGCGTCGATGCGCTCCGAGCACGATCAGCTCCGCATCGCTCTCGCGCGCGTGCTCGAGCAGCGCGTGCGTGGGCTCGCCGGGCACGACGCGCAGGCTGCGCGCCACGTCCAGTCCGACCAGACCGGCCTTGGCCAACGCAGCCTCCAAACGGCGCGCGGCGGCGTCCTTGGCGCGCTGGACCCCGACGGGGTCGATTTGCAGCCACATGTCGTTGTCGACTTCAGTGGCGTGCACCAGAGCGACCGACGCGCCCAGTCGCGGCGCGAGCGCGAAGGCGGCGATCACAGCCTGATCGGAGTGGTCGAGGGCGTCCACGCCGACGACGATCGTTCGTTCCACGGGGCTCATGCTCACTAGCCTCGCACATCGGCCCGCACCGCTTCCATCCGATGTCGGACGACTTGACAGCAGCGCGAGCGCAACGCTGTTTCCCGGCGAGCAGCGTCCGTAGACTCTGCCTGCACCGGCGCGCTGTGGTGGCGCGCGAGTTCGAACGACCGCGAGGAGCGCCTTTGTCTCACGATCAACTTCCGCCCGCGGATGCGGGCGACGTGCGAGCGGCCTTCACCCGACGCAATCTCTTCCGCGGCGCGGGCGCGCTCGCCGCCGGCTCGATGGTCGCGGATGCTGCGCGCAGCGCCGCCGCTGCGCCGACCGCGCGACTGGAAGGGACGCTGGAGATCGAACTGTCGATCAACGGCGCCGCGCAGAAGGTCAAGGTCGAGCCGCGAACGACGCTGCTCAACGCGCTGCGCAACCACTGCTCGCCGCCGCTCACGGGCGCGAAGCTGGTGTGCGATCGCGGATCGTGCGGCGCGTGCACCGTGCACATGGACGGCAGGCCGGTGTACTCCTGCATGACGCTCGCGGTCGACGCGATCGGCAAGAAGGTGACGACGGTCGAAGGCCTCGCGCGCAACGGCGAGCTCACCGAGGTGCAGCGCGCCATCTGCGAGCACGACGGCTCGATGTGCGGCTTCTGCACTCCGGGCTTCGTGATGTCGATCACCGCCTGCCTCGAGCGCAAGAGCGACGCGACGCTCGACGAGATCAAGCACGCCTGCGCCGGCAACCTGTGCCGCTGCGGCACGTACCCGCACCTGTTCGACGCGGCGCTCGCCGCCGGACGCGCGCTGCGCGCCAAGGGAGGCAAGTGATGTCGCTCGATCCGCGTCCGCTCGTCCTGCAGGAAGAGCAACCGCCGCGGCCGGCGGCGCCGGGGAAGAAGTGGGTCAAGTCGGTGCGCGTTCAGAACGGCATCGACACCGAGGTCTGGGAGGAAGTCGACATCGACTCCGGCAGCGACGGTCCCACCTGGGGAGCGCGCGAGGACCTGCGGCTCCTCAACCACGACTTGCGCCGCATCGACGGTCCCGAGAAGGTCACCGGCCGCGCCGTGTTCACGCACGACGTGCGCCTGCCGGGGATGGTCTACGCGCAGGTGCTGCGCTGTCCGCACCCGTGGGCCAAGATCGTTCGCATCGACCTCGCGCCGGCGCAGGGCACTCCCGGCGTGCTCGCGGCGGTCGTGCTCGAAGGCGAAGAGGTCAAGTGGCTCGGACGTCCGATCGTCGCGGTCGCCGCTGACACTCCCGAGCACGCCGAAGACGGTGTGCGCGCGGTCGTCGTCGAGTACGACGTGCAGCGCTTCGCCGTCACCTCGGAACAATCGCAGGCGCCCGACGCTCCGAAGATCGCGGGGAATCGCGACAACGTGCGCGTGCACGAGACCGATGGCGAGCTCGCGGCCGCCGAGGCGGCGCTGGCGGAGTGCGACGCCGTCGTCGAAGGCACGTGGCGCGTTCCCGTGCAGCACCACGCCTGCCTCGAGACTCACGGAGTGGTGGTGGACTACCGCGGCGGCGACAGCGCGACGGTGTACGCGTCCACGCAGGGCACGTTCACCGTGAACAACGACGCGGCGCGCGAGCTCGACCTCAAGGGCGCGCAAGTGACCGCGGTGGTCGAGCACATGGGCGGCGGTTTCGGCGGCAAGTTCGGCCTGGGCCTCGAGGGCGACGCCGCGTGCAAGCTCTCGAAGCAACTCGGCCGGCCGGTGCACCTGCTGTTCGACCGCGCGAGCGAGTTCCTGGCGGCGGGCAACCGCGCTGGGGGCGTCCACGTTCTGCAGGCGGGCGCGAAGAAGACCGGCGAGCTGCACGCCTTCGTCGCGCGCGTCGAACGGCACGGCGGCGTCGGTCCCGGCTCGAATCAGCGCCAGCCCTACATCTATCGACCCGCCGTGAGCTACGCGCAGGTCAAGAGCGTGCTGACCAACACGGACTCGTCGCGTGCGATGCGCGCGCCGGGGCATCCGCAGATGTCGTTCGCGATGGAGGGGTTGATGGACGACCTCGCCTACGCGATCGGCATGGACCCGCTCGAGTTCCGCGTGCGCAACGTGCCGCCCGACCGGCGCGCCGACTACGAACGTCAGCTGCGCTTGTGCGCCGACCTGATCGGCTGGAACAGCCATCCGCATCGCACGGCGCCCGATCGAAGCGAGGGCGAGCTCAAGGTCGGCATCGGCTTTGCGCTCGCCACCTGGGGCGGCGGCGGACGACCGGAGTGCAAGGTCGAGGTGCGCCTCTTGCCGGACGGCTCGGTCGAGGTGTACTCGGGCACGCAGGACCTGGGCACGGGCACGCGCACGTACGTCGCGGCGATCGTGGCCGAGGAGTTCGGCCTCGACCTCGCGCAGGTCACGCCGCACATCGGCCGCTCGACCTACGGCGCCGCCAACGCTTCGGGCGGCAGCACGACGACGGCTTCGCTCGCGCCGGCGGTGAAGCACGCCGCGTGGAACGCGCGCAAACAGCTGTTCGAGCACGTCAGCACGCTGATCGGCGTCAAGCCGGAGAACCTGCGCTGCGTCGGCGGACGCATCCAGGACGTGAACGATCCGGACTCGAACTGGATCGGCTTCAAGGACGCGTGCGCGGCGGTGGGAGGCAAGGGCATTTCCGCGCAGGGCGAGTGGCAGCGCAATCTCGCCTCGAGCGGCGTCGGTGGCGCGCAGGCCGCGAAGGTCCGCGTCGACACGCTCACCGGCGAGATCGAGGTGCTGCACATGGTCGGCGTCCAGGACTGCGGACTCGTGATGAACCGCATGGCCACGCGCAGTCAGCTCAACGGCGGAATGATCCAGGCGCTGTCCTACGGGCTGTTCGAGGAGCGCGTGATCGACCCTGACCTCGGCCTGGTGCTCAACGCCAACTTCGAGGACTACAAGATCGCCGGCTGCAAGGAGATCGGCCTCGTGCAGGCCGTGCTCGACGACGGCGACAATCGACGGGGCGTGATCGGCATGGCCGAGCCCGCCGTCGTTCCGGGCCAGTCCGCGATCGCCAACGCGATCATGAACGCGTGCGGCGCGCGTCTGCGCGAGATGCCGCTTACGAGCGACAAGTTGTTGATGGCGCTGCGCGGCGCCAAGCGCGGCTAGCCAGACGCGAGGAAACCGATCATGAAGGCCTTCGAACTGATCCAACCCACTTCGCTGGACGCCGCGCTCGAAGCGCTGCCCGGCGCGCGCGACACCAAGGCGCGCGATCGCGTCAAGATCCTGGCCGGCGGACAGGACCTGCTCGGCGAGCTCAAGGAGCACCTGATCGAGCCGCAGACGCTCGTCAACCTGAAGTCGATCCCCGGGCTCGACCAGATCGAGCACCGCGACGACGGTTCGCTGCGACTCGGAGCGCTCGTGACGCTCGCGCGCATCGAAGAAGACCGCGCGCTGCGCGAGCGCTTCGCCTTGCTCGCGGAAGCCGCGGGCGCCGTGGCGAGCGTGCAGATCCGCAACGCGGGCACGCTGGGCGGCAACCTGTGTCAGCGTCCGCGCTGCTGGTACTACCGCCACGAGCAGGCGGTGTGCATCAAGAAGGGCGGCTCGGAGTGCTTCGCCTACGGCGGGCTGAACAAGTACAACGCGATCCTCGGCGGAGGTCCGTCGTACATCGTCCACCCCAGCGACGTCGCGCCGGCGTTGGTGGCCCTCGAAGCGCAGGCGGTGATCCGCGGCAAGCGCGGGGAGCGCCAGGTCGCGCTCGAGCAGTTCTTCACCTTGCCCTCGGAGGGCAGCGTGCTGCGCGAGAACGTGCTGACGAGCGAAGAGATCCTCACGCACGTGATCGTGCCGGCGCAGAGCGACGCGCCGTGGCGCTCGACGTACATCAAGTTCCGCGAGCGCGGCAGCTACGACTTCGCGCTGTCCGCGGTGGCGCTGCGACTGTCGATGGACGGCGACAAGGTCCGCGACGCGCGGCTGGTGCTCGGCGGTGTGGCGCCGATCCCGTGGCGTTGCGAGAAGGCCGAGAAGGCGATGGTCGGCCGCAAGCTCGATGCGCAGACGGCCGAGTTCGTCGGCAAACTCGCGCTCGAGGGCGCCGAGCCGCTCGAGCACAACGCCTACAAGATCCTCCTGACCCAGGGCTTGATCACCAAGGCGCTGCGCAAGCTCGCGAACTGAAGAGGAACTGCCGACCATGAACGAGCGCGTCGAACAACTCTTCCCGATTTGCGCCGAGCTGCGCAGCAAGAAGTACTACATGCTCGGCCGTCCTCCGCGCACGAGCGACGAGGTCTTGGACGCGTCGAACGATTGCTGGTGCGCCGTCACCAGCGACCGGCTCGGCCCCGACAAGGATCCGGTCCAGCCCGACGACTGCCGCCGCGGCCGGAGTTGCTTCCGCTCGCTGGTCGACAGCTCGCCTGCCGAGTTCCCTTCCGCCTAGCGCGAGCGGATCGCGTTCCTGGCGCGCCCAAGTGCGCTGGGATTGACATCCGCGCGACGATCGCCGATCACCTCAGAGGCTCTCCGCACCGCGGCGAGCGCCACACGCCCATGAAGACCCTCCTCGTTCTCTCGCTGGCCCTGAGCGGCGCGCTCGGCGCCAAGTTCCTGTGCTGCGGCTCCGATTGCGGCCTGAGCCCCGAGCCCGGTGTCGCCGACGTCGCGCCGTTCGGCGCCTACGTCGAGGCCCGCAACGCATCCGTGTACGGCGGCGCGTGCCACTACAACGGCGAGTTGACCACGCAGGGCGAGCGCGCGGTGTTGGCCTGGCGGCTCGACGGCGGGATCTACCACGGCGTGACGCTGGCCGGCGTCGAGATCGCGGCGGCGCTCGGCGCCAGCGAGAATCTGGCGAACGACGGCGCGCGGCAGTGCGTGATCTATGTCGACGCGCTCGCGCAACCCGCACAGCGCGAAGCGGCCGTGCGCTGGCTGCGCGAAACGCACGGGTCGGAGCTGGGCGCGGTGCTCGCGGTCGAGAACGTTCCCGTCGACGTCGCGAGCGATGGTGAGCACTTCCGCATCAAGGCGGGGGAGGCGTTCGAGCTGTGCGGTTCGGCGATGCCGGACCGCGAGTGCTGCAAGATGCCCTACAACGTCTGGTACGAGCCCTTCCAGTCGCTCGAGACGCCGCTGGTGGCTGCGACGAGCCACTTCGCGTGGCGCGAAGCGCGTCTGGGGGACGCCTTCGAGCGCTCGGGCCACAACGACGCGTTCCTCGGCGCGTTCGGCGCCGCTCCTCGCTCGTGCTGCGAGCCGCGCGCTGTTTCCGCGGCGCGCGTCAACACGGACGTCTGACGACGAAGCGTGGCGCGCTCACGTCCACCACTTGTGGAAGTGGTGGACCGGCCCGTGGCCGCCGCCGAGCTTCCACTCGCGCGAACCCTCGATGGCGGCGCTGATGTAGCGCTTGGCGCTCATCACGGCCTGTTCGCGCGTGCGGCCCTTCGCCAATCCCGCAGCGATGGCCGCTGAAAACGTGCAGCCGGTGCCGTGCGTGTTCCGAGACGCCGTGCGCTTGGCGGGCAAGCGCGCCACGACGCCCTCTTCGAAGACGAGGTCATCGCTGTGCGCGCCGCCGGCGTGGCCGCCCTTGAGCACGACGCACTTGGGGCCGAGCGACAGCAGTCTTCGGCCGGCGCCCTCGAGATCCGCGAGAACCTCGCCCTCGCTCGACTCGAGCAGCACCGCCGCTTCGGGCAGGTTGGGCGTCAGGACTTCCGCGAGCGGGAGCAGCCGTGCGCGGAGCACTTCGACCGCCGCCGGGTCGAGCAAGCGCGACCCGCCCTTGGACACCATCACGGGGTCTAGCACGACGTTGCGCGCGCGATGCTGCGTCAGCTTGCTCGCGACGAGCTCGATCAACGTCGCGTTGGAGAGCATCCCCAGCTTGGTGGCGTCGACCGCGAGGTCGGTGAACACGGCGTCGAGCTGCGCGGCGAGGAACTCCGGCGGCGGATCGTGGATCGCCGTCACCTCGCGCGTGTTCTGCGCGGTGAGTGAGGCGATCGCGCACGCGCCGAAGACGCCGTAGGCGGAGAAGGTCTTGAGGTCGGCTTGGATGCCTGCGCCTCCCGAAGGATCGGAGCCGGCGATGGAGAGCGCGATCTTGGGTGTGTCGAGCATCGGCGCGACGAGTATGGGCTCGACGCGAGCGATTGCGACGGTGCGTCCCGAGCGCGCCGATAGG
>CALKYE010000247.1 GCA_938003765.1 uncultured Planctomycetia bacterium | reverse complement strand
CCGTCATGCAGGTGCGCAGCGTGATCGTCGCGCGGCAGGCCGCGATGGCGGCGGCCTCGAGCGGCGCTCACTGAGCAGCGCGGTCGCGCGCACAGCGCCAAAACAACTCCGGACCGCCCCGAGGGACGGTCCGGAGGTATCGATCTCGAGCGAGCCGCAGACCCGCACGTGGCGCGCTGCGACTCGCTCGGCGCTAGATCACAGGTCGTAGGTCAGTTCGAGCGCGTTCGAGGTGCTGCCCTTCGGCACGCCGATGTCGCGGAACCAGACCTGGACGTAGGCCTTGTCGCCGGCCGACCACGGGTTGCCGAGCGCGCTCGCGTGACCGAGCTGCCAGGCGTCCCAATCGAACGCGTAGGCGCCGTCGCAGACGCCCGGCGTTCCGTTGGGGCCTTGCAGGCCCATGCGCTGAACCGGGTTCTTCACGCAGCGGAAGCTCGAGGTCGTGCCCCACGGCGACGGCGTGAAGCCGGTGTTGTTGATGCCGTAGAAGAACACGCCGGACACGGCGCCCTCGCCGCCGTTCGCGGTGATGACGCACGGCGAAGCCTGGGTCACGCTCGGGTTGCCCGTCGCGCTGAGCAGAGCGGCGCAGCTGTTGGTCGTGGTGCCGGCGGTGCAGTACGCCACCGGACCGACGACCGGGTTGTCGTCGAAGCAGATCTGCCAGTCACCCAGCGCGCCGCTGTCGCCGCCGGCCCAGTCGTAGATCGTCAGCGTCCAGTTGCCGCTCGAAACCGGGATGGCGCTCAACGGCGTGTTGAAGATGCCGTTGGTGCCGCTCGGCCAGCCGCCGACGAACTGGTCGTAGTTGCCGACCGGGATGTCCGAGGAGCTCGGGCAGGTCGTCGGCCAGGCCGCGCCGGCCGTCTCGTAGATCGAGTAGGTGCCATTGAGGTCGCAGCTGAAGCCCGCGGCGGAGCCGGTGCTACCGATGCGGTGGATGATGTTGTGCATGCCGCCCGTGGGGTCGGTGAGCACCGCGAACACGTCACCGGCCCAGGTGTGCTGAGTCGAGAACGTCAGGTCGATCTTGACGATCTGCGTCGAACCGGCCGGCACAGTCACCGCGTAGGTGTTCGTGTACGGCGTGGCCGGCAGAGTGCCCGGCCAGACCGCGCCCGTGCCGCCCGTGCCCGCAGCCGGAACCAGGCCAGCGCCCGCGCCATTGGAGACGCAGACGGAAGCCGGCGGCGGCGCAGGAACGTCGAAGGTGAACGAGGTCGCGAACGGACCCACGCCACCAGCGTTGACGCCGCGCACGGTCCAGGTGTGGATGCCGACGGCCTGGGGTCCGAGCACGAGCGAGTTGCTCGCCGTGTTGGTGATCACGCCGTCGACATCGACGTCATAGCTGCTCGCGCAGGCGACCGACGACCAAGTCAGCGTGACCGGGTTGGTCGCCGTCGCGCCGTTGGCCGGCGCGGTGAGCGTCGGGGCCGCCGTCGGCGCCGCCGGAATCGCCGGGGTTCCGAAGCACACGTCGAACGAACCGAGCGAGCCGCTGTCGCCGCTGGCCCAGTCGTACACGCGCAGCGTCCACGTTCCGGTCGCCGCCGCGATCGAGTCGAGCGGGGTGTTGTTGATGCTGTTGGTTCCGCTCGGCCAGGTCAGGCTCGAACGACCGAAGAACTGGTCGTAGGTGCCCGGCGCGAGGACCGCGACGCCCGAGCACGAGGCCGGCAGCGACAGAACGGTCGTCGTGCACGGCGGCACGAACCTGTAGTCACCGTTGAAGTCGCAGCTGTAGCCGGTGCCCGTCGTGGTGCCGGGTCGGACGAAGACGTTGTGCAGGCCGCCCGAGGGATCCTCGAGAACGAACTGGCAGTCCGACGACCAGGTGTGGACCGCGCCGAACAACTTGACTTCCGTCACGACGGTCGCGCCCGGAGGCAGCGACGCGACGTTGAGAGTGAACAGGCTCGGCGACGTGGGAAGCGTGCCGGGATAGGTGCCGCCGCCGGTGCCGGTCGCGGGGATCAGGCCGCCGTTGGCGACGCCGACTTCGCAGCCGAGGGTTTGAGCATTGGCGCCAGCCGCAAGTGCGGCCAGGGCTGCAACCGCGCCGAGTGCGCGGGGCAGATTCGAGACGAGTCTCATGGAGAAGAGCTCCGATCGGAATGGGAGAAGAGAAGTGCGAAGCTGTCACGGGGGAACTCCCCGCGGCCACCGCCGAGCCGCGGGAGGCCTCGACACGGCGCCACCAGGCGTCGGGCCGACTCAAAAGCGTATTCCATACTTCCCGAATTAGGGAGCCGTGCAGGCGCTATCCCCGCGTCAGACCAGCTCAAGACTCGCCCTGGAGCGCCGGCACGACGTCGAGTGGCTTGGCCGCGCAAGATTCCGCGGCCGGGGTGCGAACTGACGGGTTCGCGTCGCCCTGCGCTCGAAAGACGCGAGACGAACGCACGCGGAGCGCATTGCGCCGGATCCAAGCGCAATAGCTCTTCCGAGCGCGTCCGGGGTGGACGGCAGAGGGCGACGCGCACCCGACGAGCGCACGGCGAACCGGCGCCGGCGCCAGCGCGACGACCGTGCACGTTCGGCCGTGAAACCGACTCGCGCGTTCGCCCCGCGCTCTCACCGGCGTCCGACGACCAACTCCTCGTAGCCGGACCGGGGATCGAACTCGCGCCGGTAGACCAGGTGCGGGTGCTCCTGAATCGCGATGACGAGCGTGGTGTAGACGCGATTGCCCTCCATCACGTGCCCGCCGATCGTGCGCCCGTCGCCGTCGCTCACCGCCATGTGCAGATGGAACTCGCCCGCGGCGATGTACCCCGACAGCGAGACGACCTCGAAGTGGCCGCTGTAGCGCGTGGTCTCTTCCTTGTTCGCCAACCGCAACGACACGTCGGTGAGGCTCCCCACCGCGCTCACGACGCTCGCGGCGCGCAACTGCTCGCGTTGCGCGAGCGCGCGGAGCTCGGTCACGAGCTCCTGCCCCGGCGCGAGTCGCACCACGAACGTCTGCGGCGTCGCGGGCTGGCTCGCGCAACTCGCGACCGTGATGCAGGCGCCGACGAACGCGAGGTGGAAGGAGCGAGAGGCCGTTGCGATCGGAGTCGGAAAGTCGTGCATGGATGCGCGGTGGGGTCCGGTTGACGTTGCGGGCGGAGCGCTCACCACCAGTGCAGCGGGTAGCGCCGGTGGTGGACGAGGTTGTTCGTCACGAGCGCCGTGACGAGCAGGATCACGGCGCCCGCGAGCACGGGCACGAAGATGAACGCGAGCCCCGCCCCGCCCTGCACGCCGATCAACGCGGTGGCCCCGCCCGGCGGATGCGTCGTGTGCGTGAGGTGCATCACGAACATGGAGAGCCCTACAGCGAGCGCGATCGTCGTCGGGCTCGAGCCCAACAGCGCCACGACCGCAACGGCGATCGCCGCGGAGATCACGTGGCCTCCGATCAGGTTGCGCGGCTGCGACAGGGGCGACTCGGTGACGCCGAACAGCAGCACGGCCGAAGCGCCGAACGACCCGATCAGCAGCGGATACCCGACGAGCTCGGTCACCCACACGATCACCAGCACTCCGAACGCGCCGCTCACGCAGCTCCACAAGGCGTGCTTCTTCGAAGCCGCGCTGCGCGCCGGGCCGCGCGGCGCACGCCAACGCGCGGGCAAGCCGCGCACTCGCTCGGGCACAGACGCGGCCCAACTCAACAGACGAATCATGGCGGGAAGGTACTGTCCGCAGCGTCTCCGCAACGTCTCCGCAGCGTCGAGCGGAACTCGGCGACGCGGATGCGAGTCAGC
>CALKYE010000246.1 GCA_938003765.1 uncultured Planctomycetia bacterium | reverse complement strand
TGCGGCGGCTGGCGATCGAACCGGGCGCGCGCACGTTCATCGAGCCGTGCGTCTCGGGACCGCGGTTGAAGCCGTGGCGCTTGATGGTGCCGGCGAAACCGCGCCCCTTGGTCGTGCCGATCACGTCGACGACGTCGCCGACCTTGAACACGTCAGCCTTGACCGTGTCCCCCACCGCGAGCTTGGCGGGTTCCGCCAGCCGCTCCTCGCGGAGGTAGCGCTTCGGCGCGACACCGGCCTTCTTGAAGTGGCCGAGCTGGGGCTTCGCCACCAGCCGCTCCGGCCGGTCCATGAAGCCGAGCTGGACGGCGTCGTAGCCGTCCTTGTCCTTGGTGCGGACCTGCGCAACGACGCACGGTCCCGCCTCGACGACCGTCACGCCGCAGAGCGTGCCGTCGTCTTGGAAGAACTGCGTCATGCCAACCTTGCGTCCCAGGATCAGCGTCATGAGCCCTTAGAACCTCGTGGAAATACTCAGGCGAATGCCCGAGGGGTGAATCGGAAGCTGCGTCGGTTCGACCAGGGGTCTCACGGCCCTCCGAGGAGAGCGCTAGGACCCAACGCCTGGCCACGCGGCGCGTGATGTTTTGAGAGAAGAGCGGAGAAGAGCGACCTACGCTGCGCAGCGAGCAGCACGCGTCAGGGTCGGAGACCCCAGACGCGCGAGCGCGGCTCCGGGCAGGTCAACATTGATTCGCGGCAGCGGGCGCACCACCTCGTGGTGCGTCTCCCACGCGACGCCGTATCTCGTTCCGCTTCGCCGGCCGCGCGCGCCCGATCGGGCGTCGGCAGTGACCGGCGGCGCGAGACGCACGCCGCGCTCGAGGCCCTTAGGCCTTGATACGGATGTCCACCCCCGCGGGCATGTTCAGGCTGGAGAGAGCGTCCACCGTTTGGCTGGTGGGCTCAGAGATGTAGATCAGGCGCTTGTGCGTCCTGATCTCGAACTGTTCGCGCGACTTCTTGTCGATGAACGGAGAGCGCAGCACGGTGTAGCGCTCGATCCGCGTCGGCAGCGGAATGGGGCCTGCGACGCGCGCGCCGGTCCGCTTGGCGGTCTCCACGATGTCGAGGCACGACAGGTCGAGCGCCTCGTGGTCGTAGGCCTCCATCCGGATCTGGATCTTTTCCTTCATGTACGCGCGCGAGAACGAAGCAGCAGGGCGGTGCGACGGGGTCTGTCTTGGGCAGCCAGAGGACGTCGAAGACGCTCCGGCGGCTTTCAGAGGGCGGGGGAAGATACAGGCGGACCCAGGGGGCGTCAAGCTCCCGCTCGCGCGAATTGCGGAGCGTCGCCGCGCCTGGGGGATCAGCTCCAGCTCAGGCCCCGCGCCACCAACTCGCCGGGAGGCAGCGGACGGAGCCCTCGGGGACGCATCGTGAAGCTCGCCCGGCCTTGGGAGAGCGAGCGCACGGCGGTCGAGTAGCCGAACATGCGGTGGAGCGGGGCGACGCCGCGCACCAGGCGTTGCGCGCCGGCGGACTCGACCGAGGCCACTTCGGCCCGGCGCGCGTTGAGGTCGGCGATCACTCCGCTGGAGTACTCGGCGGGCGCTTGGACCTCGAGTTCCATGAGGGGCTCGAGGATTTCCACCTCGGCGCGCTCGCTCGCTTCGCGCAGAGCAGCCACCGCCGCCTGCACGAACCCGATCTCCGCGTCCGCACTGGGGCGCGACTCTCCGCCGAACACTCGCACCGAGGCGCCCACCAGCGGAAAACCGAAGCGCGGACCGACGGACGCGGCGCCGCGCAACGCAGCCTCGACGGCGGAGCGGTACGGCGCTGGCACGCGGCAGTCCGCATCCCACTGGACTTCGAGCGCCGCTCCATCGCCCTCGACACCGGCGCCGGCGCGCAGTTCGAGTTCCACCGCGCCGAACACTTCCTTGCCGGCGATGGCGCGTTCGAAGCGCGCCGAAGCGGTCACGGGCGCGCCCTCCGGCCGCAGGGCCTCGCGATACGCGACTCGCGGCGCCCCCATCGCGGCTTCGACGCCGAACTCCGTCGCCAGCCGCTGCAGAGCGACCTCGAGGTGCAACTCCCCCATCCCGGACACGACCCACTGGCCGGTGCCCTCGTCCTCGCGCTGGCGCAGCGTCGGATCCTCGCGCTCGAGCCGGGCGAGCGCCACGCGCAGCTTGTCGCGATCCGCGGTCGAGCGCGGCTCGACCACCATCGAGATCACGGGATCGGGGAAGGCCAGGCGCTCGAACGTGATCGGCGCGTCGAGGGCGCTGAGCGTGTCACCCGTCGAGGCCTCGTGCATGCCGAGCGCGGCGATGATCTCGCCCGCGCCGGCCGATTCCACGGGCGCTCGCACTTCTGCGTGCATTCGCACGAGCCGGCCGACGCGCTCGCGCTTGCCGGTGCGCGAGTTCCACACCACGTCGCCGCCGCTCAGCCGCCCGGAGTAGACGCGCAGGAAGCACAGCTCGCCGTGCGCGTCGACCTGCAGCTTGAAGGCGAACGCGCTCAGCGGCGCGGAAGCCGAGGGCTCGCGCTCCGCTCGCTCTCCCGTGCGCGGATCGAAGCCGACGGCGCGCGGCGCGTCGAGCGGTGACGGCAACCAGTCGACGACCGCGTCGAGGACTGCGGAGGCGCCCACGTTGCGCAGCGCGGCTCCACACAACGCGGGCACGAGCTTGCGGGCGAGCGTCGCGCGACGCACGGCTCGCTCGAGCGCGGAGCGCGGCGGCTCGTTCCCAACGACGAGCGCGGTGAGCACTTCATCGTCGTGCTCGGAGAGCGCCTCGAGCAGTTCGGCGCGCAGCACGCGCGCTTCGTCGCTCGCCGACGCAGGCAGCTCGATCCGCCTGGCCGGCTCGTCGGCGTTGTGCACGCGCGCGGACGCGTCCCACGCTTCGAGCGTCAGCAGGTCGACGTGCCCGATGAAGTGCCCGCCCTCGTTCAGCGGGTAATGGACGGGCCGCACCGGCGCGCCCAGACGCGCCTGCACACTGGAGACCGCAGCCATGAAGTCGGCGCCCGCGCGATCGCACTTGTTGACGAACACGATCGCCGGCGTGCGACGCCGCTCGAGCGCGCGCCAGACGGCTTCCGACTGCGCCTGCACTCCGGCGACCGCGTCGATCACCAGCACGGCGCCGTCGAGCACGCGCAGCGAGCGCTCCACCTCCACCCCGAAGTCCACGTGGCCGGGCGTGTCGATCAGGTTCAACTGGTGTTCGCGCCAGGGCAGCGTGGTGGCCGCGGCGGTGATCGTGATCCCGCGCTCGCGCTCCTGCGGCATCCAATCCATCGTCGCCGTGCCTGAATCGACCTCGCCGATGCGGTGTTCGACGCCGCTCTCGTAGAGCAGTCGCTCGGACAGCGTGGTCTTCCCGGCGTCGATGTGCGCGACGATCCCGAAGTTGCGGATGCGCGCGGGCTCCATAGCGCAAAGGATGGTAGCGCTGCGAACACGGAACTCGGCCGCTCAGATCAGCTGAGGGGCGTCTGCTCGCGGGCTTGCAACGTGCTTGCGAGTGAAGTCACTCCGCACGCCGAGCCGTGAGGACCGTCTCCTCGCCCTCACGCACGTGCGCGCTCAACAAGCGCCCGTGCTCGCCAGCGAAGCGCGGCCCGTCGGTTGAGATCGTGTACTCGCCGGGCGCCAGACCCTCGATGCGGAACGGCGGCCGGAAGTTCCCAGTGCCGGCGACGATCGAGAAGAGACGGCCGTCGGCGTCGGGCGCGGGCGGTGGCCCAGCGCTGATGTCGATGTGGACGCCGCCGATGCACTCGTTTCCGTCCGCGCCGCGCAGGTCCAGTCGCACGGCGCCGTACCCGACGAGGGAGATCTCGAGCTCGGCGCCAGCCGATGTCACGTTCACGGGAAGGCCCACTTCCGCGCGCGGCGGGTGCTCGAGCATCGTCGACACGTAGCGAGCTGAGTACGCGCCCACCGGTACGCCATCGACTCCGATCCGACCGCTGTCGTCGATGCGCAGCGGGAAGCGCAGGGGCCTGCCGCGCGACTCGGCGACCTCGAGCAGTTCGAGCCGGCCCAGGCGCACCAGTTCTCGATCGGCGGCGAGGTCCAGGCTCCCGTTCGCGCGCGCGAATCGAACGTTGATCCTGCCACGCTCAGCCGCGGTCGCTCGGAGCGCGAGCCTGTGCTGCGCGACGCCTAGCGCCACCGCTCGCGCGTCGAGTTGGGCGTGACCGCGTTCGTAGCCCGCGATCTCGTAGTCGAGGCTCAACGGCCCGATCACGTCCTCCAGCGAGTCCGAAGTGAACAGCATGAGCTCGCAATGATCCGGTGTCTGCGTCAGCGAGATGTCGAGCCCCGCCATGTGCGCCGCGAGTCCGCGATTGGCGGACGAGGCGCTGGGACACCAGGCCTCCCACAAGCGCTCTCCGCGCCAGAGGGCAGGGGCGCCGGCCTCGTCCTCGAGCACCACCAGCGCGCCGAACATTCGACCGACCTCGAGTCGCGACGGCGGGGCTCGCTCGTCGACCCGACACAACGCCGGATGCGTCATGACGCACCCCGCGCCGCTGCAGAACACGCTGTAGAGGCCGCCGCGGCGCAGCCCCGAGAGGCAGAAGCCGCCGCCCGGATCCACTGGTGCGCGAAGCAGCGAGGGGTCCCCGTCTATCCAGCGTCCGAGGACGTCGACTTCCAGCTCGTCGTCCGTCGGGAACGCCCCGACGCTCACGCCGGGCGGCGGCGGCGCGCCGGAACTCGTGGTCACGGTTCCGCAGTGGCGCCAACCAGAGGCGAGCACGATGACGAGGGGTTCGCTCCACAAACTTCCGTCCACGACGACGCGCGTGGTCTCGAAGCCCTCCGCGGTCGCAACCACCTCGCTCACGCGAGACGATTCGGGCAGGACGACGGCTCCAACAGAGTCGGACGCGCCGGCGCAGCTCCAACCCGTGCTCGCGCGCACGTGAACTCGCGCGCCGACGATCGGCAGGCCGGCTTGGGTGACGGTCCGAACCGAGCGCGCCGCGCGAGCGAGCTGAACGACCGGCGCCTGGGTGCGCGAGTGCTCCTGGAGCGACTCCACATCGCAGGCTGTGCGTGCGCCGATCTGTGTCGGGCGCCTGGCGGCCTCGGCAGCGAACCCCGCATCGCGCTTCAAGACGATCCACGCGAGCGCGGCCACGAGGGCGACGCCGATCAGCGCTGCGACCAGCGCGGTGCGAGTTCGCCCGGCGCGCCGACGCGGCGCAGCGCGCCGGCGGAGTCCGCCCCCACC
>CALKYE010000245.1 GCA_938003765.1 uncultured Planctomycetia bacterium | reverse complement strand
TGCGCCGCGAGGGCTACGAGTTCTCGGTCGGCAAGCCGCGCGTGATCTTGAAGGACATCGACGGCGAGCGCTGCGAGCCGATGGAGCGCACGGTCGTCGAGGTTCCCTCGGACGCGGCCGGCAAGATCATCGAGTACCTCGGCCGTCGACGCGGCGAGATGCTGCACATGGAGCCCTTCGGCGCTTCGGTGCGCCTGGAGTTCCTGGTCCCCTCGCGCGGACTGATCGGCGCGCGCACCGCGATGATGACGCTCTCGCGCGGCGAGGCGATCCTCAGCCACGTGTTCGACTCGTGGCGCCCCGACCAGGGCAACATCCCGCGCCGCACGAACGGCGTGCTGATCTCCGATCGCTCGGGCGACTCCGTGCCCTACGGCATGTTCGGACTGCTCGACCGCGGCGAGTTCTTCATCGCGTCCGGCACGCCCGTCTACGAGGGCATGATCGTCGGCGAAAACAACAAGGACTCGGACCTCGAAATCAACGTCTGCCGCGAGAAGAAGCTGACCAACATCCGCTCCGCCGGCGCGGACGAGAACGTGAGCCTGCCGCCGCCGCACGTGATGTCGCTCGAGGAAGCGCTCGAGTACATCGAGGACGACGAGCTGGTCGAGATCACTCCCAAGAACCTGCGCCTGCGCAAGCGCATCCTGACCGAGATCGAGCGCAAGCGCGCGAGCCGCTCGGCCAAGGCCACGGTCTGATCGCACCGGCGGGACGGCGCGCTCGTCGTCGTTCCGCCGCCCTGGTGCGGATTGCGGCGAGCCCGCGCCAGCCGCTACGGTGAGTTGCGCCATGAACTCATCGCGCACTGCGCTCGCCGCACTCGCCGGTCTCTCGCTCCTCACGGCGCTCGCCTGCGAGAGCGCTCCCTCGCCGCAGCCGCCCGCCCGACAGCCCGCGCCGGCTGCGCGGAGCTCGACGGCCGACGACGCGGCGACCGCAAACTCGCACGGCGCGCTGACCGCGTTCCTTCCGTCGGAGCGTTGCGCGTTGTGCCACAGCTCGTCCCCGAGCGCGAGCGCCATGACCACGCCGACGGGCGACGACGTGTCGCCCTTCGAGACCTGGTCGGCGACGGCCATGGCCAACTCGTTCCGCGATCCGTACTGGCGCGCTCAGATGGCGCACGAGATCGAGAGCGACCCTGAGCGCCAGGTCGAGATCGAGGCGACTTGCCTCACCTGCCACGCGCCGATGAGCCATCACACGGCGCGGCTCGGCGGCGCGCCGGCGCCGACCATGGCCGACGCGCTCACGAGCCCGCTCGCCGAGGACGGCGTCTCCTGCACGGTCTGTCACCGCACGCGGCCCGAGGGCCTGGGCGAGGAGAGCACGTTCAACGGAGCGCTGCCGGTCGGCGCCGACGACACGGTGTTCGGCCCCTACAAGGACCCGGCGACAGGTCCGATGCGCGCGAACACCGGCTTCACGCCGACGCACGGCGCGCACATCCAGAGCTCCGCGCTCTGCGGCTCGTGCCACACGCTGTTCACCGAGGCGCACGGCGCGGCGCCGTTCCTCGAGCAGGGCCCCTACCTCGAGTGGCGCAACAGCGTGTACTCGGACGAGCGCGGCGCGACCAGCCTCTCGAAGAGCTGCCAGGAGTGCCACATGCCGGACGTGGGCTCGATGAAGATCGCCCGCAACCCGCGCGGGATCGACTTCAACATCGCGGTGCGGCCCGACGTGCGCGCGCACACCTTCGTGGGCGGGAACACGCTGCTGCTCGAGCTGTTGCGCGACCACTCGGACGCGCTGGGCGTGACCGCTTCGGAGCGGGCGCTCGAGCGCGTGCTCGACGCGACGCGCGCGCAACTGGCGCACTCGACCGCGCGCGTGAGCCTCGTCAACTCGCAGCGCACGGAGAGTGAGCTGCGCTTCGACGTGAAGGTCGAGAACCTCACCGGCCACAAGTTCCCCAGCGGCTATCCGGCGCGGCGCGCGTGGCTGCGCGTCAACGTGCGAGCCGGTTCGCAGACGTTGTTCGACTCGGGCGGCTTCGACGAGCGCGGGCGCCTGCGCGGAGTCGCGGACGAGTTCGGCCTGCCGCACTTCGACACCATCGAGCGCCCCGAACAGGTGCAGGTGTACGAGCTCGTGGCCGCCGACGCGGACGGTCGGGCGACGACCTCGCTGCGGGCGATGACACGGCCGATCAAAGACAACCGGCTCCTGCCGCGCGGGTGGAAGCGCGACGGGCCGCACGCCGAACAGACCGCGCCGGTGGGCGTGACGGACGAGAACTTCTCGGGCGGCGGCGATGTGGTCACCTACCGCGTCGCGCTTCCGCCGGACACCCAGAACCTCATCGCGACGGTGTGGCTGCACTACCAGCCGATTCCCCCGCACTGGGTCGAGGCGCTGCGCGAAGCGAAGAGCCCGGACGCGGCGACGTTCATGGAGATGTACGACGCCGCGGACCCGCGCCCGGAGACGGCGGCGCTCACCATCGAGGTGTTCGAGCGCTGAGCCGTCGGCTCGCGGACGTGCGTCGACGCGCCCGTGCTCGACTCACTCGCGCAGTCCGCGCCGTGACGCACTCGCGCCGCGCGAGTCGCAGCGCGTGTTCGGGCGGAGATCCGACGCGCGCCAAGCCGTAGATTGACCGACTGTGCCGTCCTCGGATCGACTGCGCGTACTCCTGCTGGCGGAAGCCGCCAACCCCGAGTGGGTCAGCGTTCCGCTCGTCGGGTGGTGCCACGCTCGCGCGCTGGCCGAGCTCACGGACGCGCACCTCGTCACGCAGGTTCGCAATCGCGAAGCGATCGAGCGCACCGGCTGGACCGAGGGCCGCGAGTTCACCGCGATCGACTCGGAGTCCTTCTCGCGTCCGCTGTGGAAGCTCTCGGGCCTGCTGCGCGGCGGCGCGGGCAAGGGTTGGACGATGGTCACGGCGATCGAGACGCTCGCCTACTACCACTACGAGCGCCTGGTCTGGCGGCGCTTCGGCGCGCGCATCCGCGCGGGCGAGTTCGACATCGTCCACCGCATCACTCCGCTCAGCCCGACGACGCCCAGCACGATCGCGGCTCGCTGCGCCCGCGCCGGCGTGCCGTTCGTCGTCGGTCCGCTCAACGGCGGCGTGCCCTGGCCGCGCGCGTTCGATGCTGCGCGGCGCGCCGAGCGCGAATGGCTGAGCTACGTGCGCGACGCCTACAAACTGCTGCCGGGCTACGCGAGCACACGGCGTCACGCTGCGGCGATCCTCGTCGGTTCGCAGGACACGCTGGCGCAGATGGACGCGCGCTGGCGCTCCAAATGCCACCACCTGCCAGAAAACGCCGTGGATCCGACGCGCTTCAGCGCGCGGCGCACGCGCACGAGCTCCAAGCCGATCCGCTGCGTGTTCGTGGGTCGGCTGGTGCCCTACAAGGGCGCCGACATGCTGCTCGAAGCCGCTGCGCCGCTGGTGCGAGCCGGCGAGTTGCGCGTGCAGATCCTCGGCGACGGTCCGCAGCGCGCCGAGCTCGAAGCGCTGATCGCGCGCGAGCAGATCGGCGCGGGCATCGAGTTCGCGGGCTGGGTCGATCACCAGCGCGTGCAAGACCACCTGGCGGAGTCGGACCTGCTGGTGCTGCCCAGCATCCGCGAGTTCGGCGGCGGAGTGGTGCTCGAGGCGATGGCGGTCGGACTGCCGGCTGCCGTCGTCGCTTACGGCGGACCGCGCGAGCTGGTGACCGAGGAGACGGGCTTCCTGATCGAGCTGGGCCCGCGCGCGCAGATCGTCGCGCAGTTCCGCGCTCTGTTCGAACGCCTCGTCGCCGATCCGCGCTTGATCGAGTCGCGCGTCGCGCCCGCGCGCGAGCACGTCGAGCAGCACTTCACCTGGGCGGCGAAGGCGCGCAAGGTCGTCGAGCTCTATCGAACGATCGTGGCCGAACGCGCCGCCGGCGAAGCGGCGCGTCGCACGACCGCGAGCCGTTGAGCGCGACTCGCCGCGTTCGCCCGCTCAAACGCCCGCGGCGAAGTTGCGCGCGCGTTCGGCGGGCTCGGGAGCGGCGCGGTTGGCTTCTTCGACGAGCGCGACGAGCATCTCGACCTTCTCGGCCGGCGCGTCGTGCCCGTCGAGCACCTCCGACAGCACGCGCGGGTCGATCGGAGTCATGATGCCGACCGCTTCCAGCCGCTGCTTGAGCGCGCGGATCACGAACAGCCGCACGCGCCGGCGCATCGCCGCGATGTCCTCGAGATCGGCCGCGAGCCTGGCGCTCAGCGTCCAGTGGAAGTCCGCGCGCCCCTTCTCGGGCCCTTCGGCCGTGCACACGAAACAACCGGCCTTGAAGAGCTGGAACAGCGAGCCGTTGACCTTGTGGTAGGCCATCTCGAAGCCCTTGCGCTCGCACAGGTCGGTGGCGCCGTCGAGCAGCTTCTGGTGGTCGGTCTCGCGTCGCAGGCCGTTCTCGCCGACGCACATGTCCCAGATGGCCTGCGTGATCGCCTCCCACTCTTCGAGCGGGATGATGTGGAGGTTCGGGCGGCGGAAGCGCAGCAGCTTGTGATAGACGGACGCGCTGTGCTCGTGCGGGGTCGCGCCGTCGCCGTTCGCGACAGCCGCGCCGTTGGCGCTCGCCGCAGCGGGCGCGCCGTTCGCGCGGGTCTCACTCGCCGCCGGCGCCGCGGGCGGCTCGACACCAGGCAGCCTCACTTCCCAGTCGTTGACGGCTTCGCTGATCTCGACACCCAGGCGAGTGGCGTAGGTGCGCAGGAAGTCGCCGGTGTTCTCGCAGTCGAAGCGCGTCGGGTCGAACGGGCGACGCAGTTGGCGACTGAGCAGCGGTTTGACCGCCGCGAAGGGCAGCCGCAGCTTGCGCGCGAGGATCGCCGCGAGAGCCGCCTTGACCTCGTCGACGCTCGAGTTGTTGTCGCCTTCGATCTCCGAGGCCACGATCAGGTCCTCGAAGTACTCGAACCGATCGCAGTAGCGCAGCAGCACGGTCTTGGTGTGCGCGCGCACGCCGATCACGACCACTTCGATGCCGCGGCGCTTGAGGTCGAGGATCAGCGGGATGAAGTCCGCGTCGCCGGTGACGAGGATGCACTGCTCGATGCGGTGGTTCTCGGCGACCAGCACGGAGGCGTCCATCGCCATGCGCATGTCGGCCGCGTTCTTGTTGCCGCCGCCGGGGAAGCGGAACACCTGCACCGGCTCGATGCCGCGCTCCATCAGGGCCTTGGGCGCCTTCTGGAGGAAGAAGTCCCAGCGGCCGATCTCACTCGACTGGCGCGCGGTGTTGTAGTTCGCGTACGCGCGGCGCACCGTCACGCGCCGATCGCCGGAGACCTCCATCACGAACTTCGAGAGCGCCTCGAGGTCGGCGGAGAGTTCGGTGGCGGCGTACAGGCCAGTGTTGTGTTCGCGGGCGAGGTAGAAGTTCTCGAGATCGATGAGCAGGATCGAGCTGCCGAATCCGCCGGAGAAATGGCCGGCGGAGAATGGGTTCAATGAGTTCACGATGGACTCGTGGCAATCGAGATCGGGGCCAAAGAACCGCGCGAACCCGCGGGGGATCATTGCCCCCGCAAATGATGGCTCGAGCGTCGAGTCCGATGTTAGCGCTGCTGCGGCGCCTTGGAAGCCGGCTTCGAGCGCGGCGCGCCGTCGTTCCCGTCCGCGTCGTCCGGCTCCGCATCGCGCTTCGATGCGCCCGAAGTGGCTGCGCCATCTGAACCGGCGTCGTTCTGGTCCGAATCCTCCTCGACGTCCGCGTACCCCAGGCCGGCCAGCATGCGCAGGTGCTCGGCGGAGCGCTCCCCCGCCACGCCGGCGCCGATCGGTCGCACCGACTTGAGCACGCCGACCAACTGCTTGCGCATGCGCTCGAGCACAGCGGCGTTCTCGCCGGCGACGTTGCGCGTCTCGTAGGGATCGCTGTCGAGGTTGAACAACTCGGTCGGTCCGCCCAGGTGCTGCACCAGCTTCCAGGGCTTGTCGACGATCGCGACGCGCCCGCGCTCGAAGGAGCTGATGTCGTGGTTGGGGTACAGCTTGCGCGTAGAGATGAGCGGCCGCTCGTAGGGCTTGGTGTACTGCGTGATGCGCGCGCGACGTTCAGCCGGGTCGAGCAGGCTGCGCGCGTGCCCGACTCCGACGCGCGGGGCCTCCACGCCAGCAAGCTCGAGCAGCGTCGGGAACAAGTCCATGCTCATCACCGGGCGCGACTCGCGACCGGGAGCGAAGCGCGGCGGGTACTTCACGATCAGCGGCACGCGCACCAGCACTTGCGCGACGGAGTACTGGTGGTCGAGCAGGTGGTGCTCGCTCAAGTGATCGCCGTGGTCCGCCGTGAGCACCACGATCGTGTTCTCGAGCGCGCCCTGCGCTTCGAGCGCGCGCATCAGGTCGCCGAAGAGCGAGTCGAGTTCGTGGATGCCGGCGTCGTAGCTGCCCGAGAGCAGCTCGAGACTCTCGTCGGGCACGTCGACCAGTCCGAAGCAGTAGCCCCAGGTCGAGTTCCAGTCGATCTCCGCGTTGTACGAGGCTTCGACTTGCTCCGGCGCCATGACCGCCTCGCGGTGGCGGCGCGCGGAGATCAGCGGACGATGCGCCTCCATGTAGTTGAGGAACGCGAAGTACGGCCGCTTGGCGTCGCGCTGGTTCAACCAAGAGCTGAGCCCCTCCTGCGCCAACTCACCCGCGGCCTTGAGCACCCAGGCCGAGTTCGCCTGGCGCTCGCCGCGCCGGCGTTGCTCCGAGTCGGCGGGGAACGTCGCGAGCTTGGACTCGTAGATCTCCCGCGCGCGCTCCTCGACGGGCTTGTCCCAAGGGTGCTGCTGCGTCTCGAAGCCCTGCGTGGAGTTCTCCTCGCGCGAGATGTGCGGGTTGGCCGTCCAACTGAAGGTCTGGTAGCCCGAGTCGCGCAGCAGTTCGGCGATCGTCACCAGCTTGTCGTCGAGCCACTCCGAGCCGTGCTCGGCGCCGTGTTCGCTCGGCAGCAAGCCGGTGAACATCGACGCGTGCGAAGGAACCGTCCAACTGCCGGGCGAGATGCAGTCGTCGTAGACGCGCGCGTCCCTGGCCCAGGCGTCGAGGTTGGGGGTCGTGGGTCGCTGGTAGCCGTACACGCCCAAGCGATCGGCGCGCACGGTGTCCCAGACGATCCACAGCACGTTGGGCCGCGGCGCCGCGGGTTCGCCGCCGCCGCACGCGGGCAGTCCGAACGCGCACAGCGCGGCGAACGCGATCAGGCGCAGGGACTTCACGGTTGCACGCTCGCTAGTTGGCGACGCCGCTCCCACCACGCCGCGAGAGTCGCGCCGGCCAGAACCATCAGGATCGGCATCACCGGCAGGCGGAAGCGAGTCAATCCGAAGGTCGCCATGTGGATCAGCGTGTAGTAGTACACGAGCAGCAAGGCCATCACTCCGAGCGCGGTGTTCGCGCGGCGCCACAGCGAGGGCAGCGCCAGGCACCACACGAGCACGTAGCTGAGCACGCAGGCCCAACTCAGCGCGGCGGCCGTTCCTGGCGAGATCGGTCCGTAGCCGTCGCGCTCGAGATTGCGCATCACGAACGAGGTCGGGTTCCACAGGTCCACGAACTTGTAGAACGCGCGCCGCACGGTCCAGCCCAGGTCGTCGAGCGCGTAGCGCACGGCGCTCTTCTGCGCGGCCTCCATCACCTGCAGGTCGGTGGGCGTGTCGGTCTGGAACATCTCGCGCGCGATGTCGACGGCGACGCTCCCGCCGACCTCCGACACCGGAGCGAACGTGTACGCGTCGAACGGCTCGGTGTGGCGCATGTTCCAGTCGGCGTTGTGCAGCCGCCGCTGGTAGGCGTTGGGTTGATTGCCGCGCCACAGGTTGAACGGACCGCTCGAGTCCATCAGCACGAAGCCGCCGTGGACTTCGATGTTGCGCAGCGTCCAGGGCGCGACGCACGCGACCCAGGCGAGCGCGGCGATCGCGCAGAAGCGAACGGCCTGCGCACGACGCTCTCGCTCTCGCCACACCAGCCACAGCGCGAGCAGAGGCAGCAGGTAGAGCACCGAGCTCTTGACGTACGCCGCCAACGCGAAGCAGATCCCTGCGACGACGGCGCGTGAAGCGCGCGGCGCGCTCGGCCGCATCCACAGCCACAACCCCGCCGTGAACAGGAACACGAACAACGTCTCGGTGAAGATGTAGTGCGTGAACGCGATCAGCGTCGGATCGAGCGCGTACAGCCAGCCCGCGCAGAGCCCGGCGAGATGCGAGACTGCGTCACGCCCCAGCGCGTACACGAACCAGGTCGTCGCCACGCCGAGCAGCACCTGCGCGAGCTTGACCCACAGGATCTCGCTCCCGCACAGCTTCATCACCAGCGCGATGAACGCCGCGTAGCCCGGCGCCTGGTACGCACCGCGGTAGCGCGGCAGGTCGCGCATCTGGCGCAGACCCTTGTGCAGCGCCCACGACTGGTACGAGCCGGTGTAGCCCTTGCCCTCGAGCAGATCCTCCGCGCGCTGGCGGTACGTGATCTGATCGTTCCACTCCCTCGCGTCGCGCGCCGCCCACAGCGCTCCGCCACGCAGCCCCAGCGACGCGAGCACCAGAACGAGCACCGCGAGCCAGCTCCGCCTCGGCGTCGCAGGCGCGTCCGCGGCGTTCACGGCGACTTCTTCTCGTCGTCGGAGTCCTCGCCCGCGGAGCGCCCGTCTTCGCCGCCGAGATAGCCCAGCTTGCGCAGCTCCTCGAGCAGCTTGGGGTCCATCTCTCCGGCCTTGGCGGCGCCCAGCGCGTCTCCGCGCGCCTTCTGACCGCGGATCATGATCATCGTCATGTCGTGAACGCGCACCGCGGTCTGCGTGTCGCGCTCGGCGAGGTTCTCGAGCTCGAAGGGATCCTTGCGTCGATCGAAGAGCTTGTCGCCCACCTCGGGCTCGTGGATGTACTTCCACTCGCGCGTGGTCAGCGCGTACATCTCCCCGGGATCCTCCGCGAGCTCGCGACCCGTGCGCTGCGCGAACAGCGGGCGCTCGACGAACTTCGGCGAGAGCACGTCGGTTCCGGTCGACTGCGCCAGGAAGTCGCGCTGCGAGCGCGCGCCGAGCGGCTCGATGCGCGCCAGCACCGTGGGGAACAGATCGACCAGCGAGACGAGCTTGTCGACGCGCTTCGGCGCCTGCTGCGCTGACGGTGGGAAGCGCATCAGGAGCGGCACGCGCAACTGCTCGTCCCACACCAGACCGTGCGCGGTCCAGTCGTGTTGATTGAGGCCTTCGCCGTGGTCCGCGGTGAGCACCAGCACGCTGCGGTCGAGGTCGCCGTCGCGGCGCAAGCGCTCGAGCAGCACTCCGACCTGACTGTCGGTGTAGCGCACCTCGCCGCAGTAGTCGTTGATCGCCTTGCGCGTCTGGGTGGTCTTGCGCGCGTTCGAGCGCTTGGCCGCGTCGCCCACTTGCCGCTCGGCCAGCCAGGCCTCGAGCGCCGGGTCTGGACCTTCGGTGTGGAACATCGTGTCGAACGGCGCCGGCGCGCGGTGGCGCCAGTGCGGGTCGTAGAAGTGCACCCACAGGAAGTACGGCTCGCGCGGCTTGGTTTCGAACCAGGCGAGCACGTCCTTCATGGTCTCCTCGGCCTGGCGTTCGACCCCGTCCGGCTCGGTCCAGGTGTCGAAGCCCGTGGCGATCCCCGAAGCGCTCTTGAGCGGAGCTGCGCTCACGAAGCCGGCCGTGGCGTAGCCCGAGTCCTTGGCGACCTGCGCGATCGAGAGCATGCCCTCCTTCCAACCGAAGGGCTTACCGCCGTGCATCATGTTGGCCAGGATCCCGTGCTCGAGCGGGTAGCGCCCGGTCAGCATCGAGGCGTGGCTCGGCAGCGTCGTCGCCATGACGGCGTAGGCCTGGTCGAACACGACCGACTCCTTGGCCAGCGCGTCGATGTTCGGGCTCGTGTCGCGGAAGTAGCCGTAGCAGCCCAGGTGGTCGGCGCGCAGCGTGTCGACCGTCACGAGGACGATGTTGGCGCGCGGCTTGGGCTCGGAGTCGCCCCCGCCCCCCGAACAGCTCGACAGCACCGCGAGCGGGAGGACCGCCAGCGCCAGCCACGCCCGACTCAGGGCGCTGGAGGGGCGGACGACGTGCGGGAATTCCATCCTGGAGGGGCGGCGAGGGGTAGCGGCGGGCGCGCCCGCACGAGGTGGGGCTCGAGAGCGAAGAGTATATCCCGCTCGCCCGGCCCGGGCCCGAGGTGCGACCCGCGGGTGCGCGCCGACCGTCAGCGGCTCGCGGCCCGGCGCGAGCGGCGGGTTTTTCGAGAATTGGCGATCACGCGCGAGCACAGACTTCGTTCCCCCTCGGCCGGCGCGCGCTCCGCTCGCGCGACCCAAGTCGCGAGTGGAACCGCGCCGCCGGCGGCGTCGGCGCGCAGTCGATTCGCAGTCCATCACTGCGCACTCGGTTCGCACGAATTCCCCGTTGACGCCCTGTGGAACTGTGAAAGCATCGACTTGGGTTTCGATTGGCGACCGCTGAAGCGGCGCAGTTCGAACACCCTCTTCTCCCCCCCGCCCTACCCCGCGCGCCGTCATTCCTGCGGCGACGCGCGCGACCGGCGCTCCTGATCGCCATGAACATCACCCATCGTCAACGCATCGCGTTCGCAGCCGGCGCACTCACGCTGCTCGGCGCAACGAGTCTCGCCAGCCCCCAAGGCGTCGGAACGTGCAGCTATGTCTACACGACCGACGCCGACTTCGATTTGGGCCTGCTCAACAACGTCAACCACAACAGCCCCAACAACGATCAACTGCAGCTCAGCGTCGGCGTCGCATCGCTGCCGTTCTGCAACGTGGCGTGCTCGAACCGCGGCACGCTCGTCCGCATCGACGTCAACTCGGGCGCGATCCTCGGCGAGTACTTCACTGCGCCCAACGGCATGGGCCGCGATCCGTCGCGCACCACCGTGGACCAGCTCGGCAACGTGTGGGTCTCCAACCGCGCTGAGGGCGGCGGCGGCAAGGGCTCGGTGACGCGCGTCGGCCTCGTTCTGGGCGGCACGCGCGGCGACAAGGACCCCGTCACCGGCGCGTTCACGCCGAATCCGAACGGCGAGTACCTCCAGGGACCGTTCGTGTACTCCACTTGCTCCGACCGCGACGGCGACGGATTGATCCGCACCTCGCGCGGCCTGGGCAACATCCTGAACTGGTCGAATGCGGGCGGCGCCGACACCAACGGCGGCGTGAGCACGGCCGACGACGAGTGCATCATCAACTACACGCGCATCACCGGCGCCAACGCGCGCACGGTGGCGATCGACGCCAACAACGACGTTTGGACCGGCGGCCTGGGTGACCAGGACCACGAGAAGCTCGACGGCGTCACCGGTCAGCCCATTGCGGGCACGCAGTTCAATTTGTTCGCGGGCGGCTACGGCGGACTCGTCGACCCCGCGGGCATCCTGTGGTCGGCGCGCGGCGGTCAGGGCCTGTTGCGCTACGACCCGTCGACCGGCACGGGCACGGTGCTCGGGTTCGGTTGCGGCGACTACGGCCTGGGCATCGACCCGGCCACCGGCAACATCTGGCACACGTTCCTCAGCGGCGGCGCGGTCGGCGTGATCAACCCCGCGGGCGGCTGCCTGGGAACCTTCAGCTACGGCTCGGGCAACGCCCAGGGCTGCGCGGTCGACGGCAGCGGCAACGTGTGGGTCGCCCACGCGCTGTTCGGCGCGACCACGGTCGGCCACCTGCGCACCGACGGCACGTTCGTCGGCAACGTGCAACTGTCCTTCAACGGCGTGAACGGCAACAGCCCCACGGGCGTGGCCGTCGACGCCAACGGCAAGGTGTGGGTGACCTGCTACAACACGCACCAGGCGATGCGCATCGACCCCAACGCGGGTGCGCTCGGCGGCGGCGGGTTCCCGATCGGCGCGGTCGACATGATCGTCGACCTGGGACCGAGCGCGTTCCCCTACAACTACTCCGACATGACGGGCTTCGTGAACGCCACGACCAGCCCGACGGGAACCTGGACCGTGGTTCAGGACGGCGGAACGGTCGGCAAGGCTTGGGGCACGATCTCCTGGAACAGCCAGGAGCCGGCCGGAACCTCGATCACCGTCGAAGCGCGCGTCGCGGACAACACCGTCAACCTGCCGCAGGCCAGCTGGCTCCAGGTCGCGAACGGCCAGAGCTTCTGCGGCGGCAACATGAACGGCCGCTTCATCGAAGTGCGCACGACGTTCACGCGTCCGCCGACGTCGACGATCTCGCCGGTGCTGTTCGATCTGCGCATCGACTGCTGCCCGGACTCGACGGTCGACTGCCCGCCGGACTTCGTCGAGATCTGGAACGGCGGCATCCCCGCCGGTCAGGTCGACCCCTCGCGCACGGGCGTGGCGACCTTCACGGCCAACTGCCCGCAGGGCGGCGCGACCTTGACCTGGAGCGACATCAGCGTCGTCACCAACACGCCGCAGAACCCGCACGCGCCCGAGGCCGTGATCACGCGCCGCTGGACGCTCACGGACAACTGCGGGACGAACGTGAGCTGCGACCAGATCATCACTCTGCTGTCGCCGGCCGGACTGACCGGCGCGCTGACGCTCGACGTGGGTCCGGGCCAATGCCCGAACAACGTCGCGATCAACGCCCCGGGGACCACCAAGGTCACGCTGGTCGGCACCTGGGCGCACAGCCTCTCGGGCAACATCGACCTGAACAGCGTGACCCTGCGCCGCGCTGACGGCGTGGGCAATCCGATCCGGTTGGCGAGCCTGCCCCTGGCGCTCGTGGACGTGACGCGTCCGTACTACGGCCCGGTCGGCGGCTGCAACACCTCCGGCCCCGAGGCCTACTCCGACGCGACGTTCAACGTGCCCAACTGGATGCTCAAGCGCGCCTTCGGCCTGAGCGCGATGCCGGTTGGATCGCAGGTCGAGCTGCGCCTCGCCGGACGCCTCAACGATGGAACGAGCTTCGACCTGACGGACTTCATCACGCTTCAGTAGCGCAACAAAGTTCTCAGCGGCGTCGCTCGACGCGCGAACGCGAGCCCCCTCCACGATCGGCGGAGGGGGCTCGCTCTGTTTTGGCCGCGCGCTCCCGCCGCGCGTCGAACTCGAGCCTCCACAGCTCGCGCGCCCCGCTCGGCGATGCGCGCTCGAAACCGCGGCGCTGGAACATGCTCGCGACTCCGGTCCAAGCGAACGCTGCGGGCATCTTCGCGTCGCCTCCGCTCGCGCTCCGCACCGGATAACCCTCGAGCACGCGCGCGCCGTGCTCCCGCGCGTACGCGATCGCCGCGTCGAGCAGCGCCGAGGCCACTCCGCGCCCGCGCTGTCGCGCAGGGATGAAGAAGCACACCACCGACCAGGTGTGTTCGTCCCAGTTCGAACGGGCAGCCTTGACGCGCTCCAGCCGCGGAAACTCGGCGCGCGGGCCGAGGCTGCACCAACCGACGACGCGCTGATCGCTCACCGCGAGCAGTGCGTGCGCCGCGCCCGAACCGATCAGTTCCGCCAGCGCGCGACGATTGGGTTCGCCCTTGGACGCTTCCCACAACTTGCCGCCGCGCGGAACGCGAGCCCACATGCACCAGCATCCGCCGCACGCGCCGTTCGAGCCGAACAGCTCTTCGACGAGGCCGCCATCGCGCGGCGTCAGCGGTCGGACCGACAGCGGTGCGCGCGCTGCATCCGCTCGCGAGTCGGAGCTCATGCGGACAACTATCTCCCTCTCGCGCTGGCGAAGCCATCGCGCGACGGCGCTGTTGCGCGACGGCGTTCCCGAATCCGAGCCGGACCCGAGCGCGCGAGCCCGAAGTTCCAGCGCAGAAACGCCGATGCTCGCAAGCGCCGCAAGCTTCCCCCCCGAAACGCCGGCCACCGATCCCGCACATGCCGTCCACGACACCCCCTCTCGCAGAGAGCGACCTCGGTCAGCGCGACGCGCGCAAGACCAAGCGCTTCGCCCGACCCGCACCCACCGGCCGCGAGCGCGTCGTCGCAGACGACGAGTTGATCGTCAGCAAGACCGACCTGAGCGGCCGCATCACGTACTGCAATCGCAGCTTCGAGCGTCTGGCCGGCTACAGCGAGACGGAACTCCTCGGCGCGCCGCACAGCGTCGTGCGCCACCCGGAGATGCCGCGCAGCGTCTTCAAACTGCTGTGGGACACGATCCAGAGCGGCCGCGAGATCTTCGCCTACGTCGTCAACCTCTCGCGCAACGGCGACCACTACTGGGTGCTCGCGCACGTGACGCCGAGCTTCGATCGCCAGGGCAAGATCATCGGGTACCACTCCAACCGACGCGCGCCGGAACGCTCCGGCGTAGACGCAGCTCGCGCGATCTACGAGCGACTGCTCGCCGAGGAGTCCAAGCATCCCAACTCGAAGGACGCCGTCGCGGCAGGATGCAAGCTGCTAGGCGAAGTGCTCGATAAGACCGGCATGTCGTACGACGAATGGGTGTTCTCGATCTCCAAGAACCAGTCATGACCCAGCCCGCACTGCCCTCTTCCCCGAGCAACACCGGCATGGGCGCGTCAGCCCTGCTCGAGTCCGATCAGGCCCAGGTCTCGGCGCTGCGCGCGCGCCTCGAGCTGTTCGAGCACTGGATGAGCGAAGTCACGCGCGTGTGCGAGTGCGCCGCGAGGGGCGAACTCGAGGCGCGCTTGACGGGCATCGAGCAGTCCGGCGAAGAACGACTCACGAACATGCTCGGCGCGGTGAACGACTCGCTCGACGTCATCGACGCGTACGTGCGCGAGTCGCGCGTCGCGCTCGAGAGCGCGAGCCAAGGTCAGTTCCACCGCCGCTTCGTGTTGCGCGGCATGAACGGCAGCTACCGCCACGCCGCCGAAGCCATCAACGCCGCCAGCGACGCGATGCACATGCAGGCCAAGGCGCTCGAGGACTCGACCCAGCGACGCACCGGTCTGGCGGGTGAGTTCGACACCTTCTTGCACGACGTAGTCGGCTCGGTCGCCGGCGCGGCCCAGCGCTGCGCGGGCTCGGCCAAGCACATCCAGAGCGCGAACTCCGATGCGCTCAATCAAGTCACCAGCGTCGCGGACTCCACCAAGCAGCTCGCGGCGGAAATCGAGTCGGTCGCGGCGGCCTCCGAGGAACTCACCGCCACGGCTTCCGAGATCGGCCGGCGCAGTCGCGACGCCAGCAGCGTCGCTGCGACCGCCGCGCAGGAAGCGCAGCGGACGACGCAGGTCATCGGCGGACTGGCGGAGCTCTCCCGCACGATCGGCGGAGTGCTGCGACTGATCCACCAGGTCGCCGAGCAGACCAACCTGCTGGCGTTGAACGCCACGATCGAAGCCGCGCGCGCGGGCGAGGCTGGCCGCGGCTTCGCGGTGGTCGCTGACGAGGTCAAGAACCTCGCCAAGCAGACCTCGCGCTCCACCGAGGAGATCGGCGGCCACATCCAGGCCATCCAGGGCGCTACGACGGAAGCGGTCCAAGCCATCGCGCGCATCTCGCAGACCATCGAGACCATCAACACCAGCGCGAGCGAGATCTCGTCCTCGGTCGAACAGCAAGCGATCGCGACGCGCGAGATCTCCGCCTCGATGCAGCGTGCATCGCAGCGCACCGACGCCGTCGCCAAGAGCGTCGACCACGTCTCGCAGGCAGCGGGACAGACCTCGGCGGCGATCTCGGATCTGACCCAGGCTTCGGGCGCGCTCGAGCAGCACTCCGCCCAACTGCGCACGGCTGCGCAGACCTTCCTCGATCGCATCCGCGCCTGACGGCGCCTCGCACTCGTCCAACTCCGGCGCGCGCGTTCACATCCTGGACGCGCGCGCCGCTTCGTCGCCGTCCGGCGCGCCTGCGAGCGCCTGGATCAGCGCTTGCGTCCGGTGTCGCGACCGCGCCGAGACGATCGTTCGCTGCAGGCGGCGCATGCCAGCAGCGCACGGCGAATCGGCGCGGTCTTCGCACTCCACACGGCAGGCGCTGAGACGTTGTTCGCATGGCGTGGCGTCGCCAGCACGGCGACACTCCTCGCGCCGCGATCCCTGATGCGCCCGGGGTGGAGCGCCCCCCGACCCGATCCGTGCTCATCGAGCACCAGGAGCATCAACATGCGCAAGCACCATCGCGTGGCCCTCACCGCACTCGCGGCGAGCTTCTCACTCGCTCATGCGCGAGCTCAGGTCATCACCGTCAACATCCCCGACGACACCGTCGACATCAGTTGGCAGACCGCCACCGTCGCTGACCTGCCGGGCCCCGACGGCAAGATCTCGTTCTCCGAGGCGCTGATCGCCTCGAACCACACGCCGGGCCGACAGACGATCGCGTTCGCGATTCCGCCGAGCCTGTGGACGCTGCAGTTCGCGTATCCCGGCCGGGCGGTGCTGCGCACCATCTCGGGCTTCTTCTTCCAGGCGAACGACCCGGTGACGATCGACGCGCGCACACAGACGGCGTTCTCGGGCGACACCTACGTCGGCGGCGGAGAGGTAGTGATCTACGGCAGCGCGCTCAACCTCAACGCGCCCGGCTGCGAGGTCTACGGCTTCGACTCCTGCTCGCTCAACTTCAACGGCGGAGCGAGCCTCGCGGAGTTCAACACGGCCGTGAACATCACCGTGTACAGCGGCGGCGGCAGCACGATCCGCGGCAACACGGGCAACACGATCAAGCTCGATCGCTCGAACGACAACGTCGTGGTGGGCAACACCGTGCAGCGCGTACGCGTGAACGGTTGGGTCGGCGGCGGACTCCCGGCGCAGCGCAATCGCATCGGCGGGCCGACGCTGTCCGAGCGCAACTTCATCACCGGGTACGGCACGGTGAACAGCGAAGGCCTGCCCGGCGGAACTACGGTCGAGCTGTTCGACAGCGACGACACGCTGATTCAGAACAACTGGATCGGGACGACGCCCGACGGTCTCGCGCAGGGCAGCCTGTACTCGAACGTCGGCATCGGGCTTAGCGGTGAGAACCACGACACTCTGATCGTGGGCAATCGCATCGCGGGCATCCTCGCGCACGGCCAGGGGCCGCACCACGCCGGTCAGCTCTTCGGCTGGGCCGTGTCGATCGGCGGCAATGGTTCGGGAGTCACGCTCCGCGGCAACACGATCGGCCTGGACGCGCTCGGCGCTCCGTCGTTGGGCAGCCTGTTCGGCGTCGACATCGGCGCGGCCATCTTCTCGACCGTGACGGACATCACGGTCGGCGGCGCGGCGCCCGGAGAAGGCAACGAGATCGCCGGTCATCGCATCGACGGCGTGCGGATCGGCCGCGACGTCGCGCAGGCGCGCTTGAGCAGCAACTCGATCCACTCGAACAACGCGCTCGGCATCGACCTCATCACGGTCGGACTCGCAAGCGGCTCCACACCCAACGACGCGCTCGACGTCGACGCGGGCGGCAACGGCCTCCAGAACTTCCCCGAGCTGACGAGCGCCGCGCTGGTCGGCCCACAGACGATCGTTTCGGGCCAGCTCGAGAGCGCGCCGCTGTCGGCGTATCGAGTCGAGTTTTTCGCGTCACCCGCGTGCGACTCGAGCGGCTGGGGTGAGGGCCAGCTCTTCCTCGGCGCGATCCCGCTCGTCACGGACGCTGCCGGCCATGCCAGCTTCGACGCGTGGCTCGCGAGCTCCGCGCCGAGCGGTTGGGTCGTGAGCTCGACCGCGACGCTCGAGCCTCTCGGCGCCACCAGCGAGTTCAGCGCCTGCGTGCCGGTGAGCGGTCAGTCCAGCTCCGTGTTCTGCGTCGCCGACGCAGCGCTCGGAGCGCCGTGCCCATGCAACAACGCCAGTGCGCCGGGCGCACAGTCGGGCTGCAAGAACTCCACGGGCCTCGGCGCCACGCTGCGCTTCTCCGGCTCGAACTCGATCGCGCTCGACGATCTCGTGCTGCTCTCGGCGCAACTGCCGCCCAGCGTCAACGCGCTGACCTTCATGTCGGCGCAGCCCATGGCGCCCGCGCCGTTCGCCGCAGGACTTCGCTGCCTAGGCGCGCCGACGCTGCGCTATCCGGTGCAAGCAGCAACCCCCGCCGGGTCGCTGTCGCTCGGGCCGGGCCTCGCCGCCCTGAGCCAACAGCGCTTCCCCTCCTCTGCCTGGCTCACGCCCGGCAGCACCTGGAGCTTCCAAACCTGGTATCGCGACGCCCAAGGACCCTGCTCGTCAGCCAACCTGACCAACGCGCTCGCGACGACCTTCGCGCCCTAGCAACGGATCGAAGCGAACCTCGCGCCGGTTGAGGAATCGCGAGGACCTGCGCGCAGAGCGACGGGTCGCATCGACACCGTCCGAGCGCCGCCCAAACGCCTCGCAGCGCGCCCTCGTCCGCCGAAGTGATGCGCGCGCGGCGCGCCGCACTCCCAGTGGACCGAACCACTCCGCGCCGCCGTCGACGTCTGACGATCGACGCCAGCGCCGAGTCACTGCCCGGCGCATGCGTTGCGCTCGAACGCAGCGCGGCGCTACCATGCTCCACGGTTTGCGGGCGTAACTCAGTTGGTAGAGTGTCAGCTTCCCAAGCTGAATGTCGTGGGTTCGAACCCCATCGCCCGCTCCACATAACTCGCGTGTCTGTCGCGAGTTGCGGCGTCGACCGCGAAGGCTACCTCG
>CALKYE010000244.1 GCA_938003765.1 uncultured Planctomycetia bacterium | reverse complement strand
CACGCCGCTACGATCGCGCGCATGATCGAAGCGAGCGAGGGTCGGGTGGTCGCGCGGGGCATCACGCGCAGGTTCGGCGAGAAGCTGGCGCTCGCGCCGCTCGACCTCGAGGTCGGCCCCGGCGGAGTCACGGGACTGCTCGGCCCCAACGGCAGCGGCAAGACCACGCTCATGCGCATCCTCATCGGCCTCACGCGCCCGGACGCGGGTGAAGCCAGCGTCGACGGCGCACGCCTGGAGGGCGACGGGCTGGAGATCCGCAAGCGCTGCTCGTACTCGCCCGGCGAGATCGCGCTGTACGGCGAGCTGCGCGGACGCGAGCACCTCGAGTGGCTGCTGCGCGGGCGCGATCGCGCCGCGCGCGAGCGAGCGCTCGAACTCGCTGGGCGCTTCGAGTTGCCGCTCGAGCGCCGAGTCCACGCCTACAGCCACGGCATGAAGCGCCAACTGCTCTTCGCCGCGGCGCTCGCGCCTCGCGTGCGCGTGCGCATCCTCGACGAGCCCTCGGAGGGCCTCGACCCGACCAAACGCAGCGTGCTGCTCGACATGCTGCGCGAAGACGCCGCCAGCGGCACGACGATCCTGCTCTCCTCCCACCATCTGGGCGAGGTCGACCGCGCGTGCGAGCGCTTCGTGTTCGTGCACCAGGGCAAGCTCGTGGCCGTCGAGAGCGCAGCCTCGATCGCGGCGCGCGCGCACCGGCTGCTGCGCGTGACGTACGCGCCGCACGAAGCGACGCCGGCGACCCTCGACGCGGTGAAGCTGCGACTCGCGCCCCTCGCGCGCCAGGTCTCGCTGCGCGACAGCGAGTTGCTCATCGAACTGCTCGACGACGACCCGCGCCCCGTGTTGCACGCCCTCTCGCAGCACCCCGGCGCGCCCGCGCCGCGCGGACTCGACTTCGGGCGCGCCTCGCTCTCCGAGCTCTACCGCGACCTGTACGGCGTGGAGGCCTGCTGATGGCGCGCGCGTTCGCCTCGATCCTGTGGCGCGGCATCGGCTTCTTCGTCGTGCTCGAGCTGATGCTCGTGCCCGCGATCCTCTACTGGCCCGACTTCGACAAGCACGTCGCCAAGTTCCGCGCGATGGCGCCGCTGCCGGTGATGCGCAACATCATCGACACGCTCGAGACCGGCGGCGTGTTCGCGTACGTCACGGGCCAGCACTTCTTCAAAGGCTGCAACACGCTCGGCGTCGCGGCCGCGGTGCTGCTGTCGGTGGGCGCCGTCGCCGGCGAAGCGCACCGCGGCACGCTCGAGATCTGGCTCGCGCGGCCGGTCTCGCGCTGGCGGCTCCTGACCGAGCGCTACGTGCAAGGCGCCGCCGCGCTGTGCCTGCCGGTGTTCGCGACGACGCTCACGATCCCGGCGTTGCTCGCGCGCGTGAACGAGAGCCTGCCGTACGGCCCGCTGATGTGGAGCGCCGCGCACACCTGCCTGCTCCTGATGGCCTTCTACAGCGTGGGCTTCTTCCTCTCGACGCTCTCGCGCGCGCCACTCTCGATCGCCTTCGTGCTGCTGTTCTTCAGCATCCTGCAGTTCGCCATCTACCTCGTGGAGAAGGCGACGCACTACTCGCTGTTCCGCATGACCGACGTCGAGCGCTTCCTCGAGATCCAAAAGCGCGGCGGACTCGACCCGCGACTCGCCGCGCCGCTCGCCGCAGCGAGCCTGCTGCTCTACGGGGCGTCGCTCTGGACGTTCAGACGGCGCACGCCGTGAGGCTGCGCGCCCCCGCGCGTCACAGCACCACGCCCACGCGCGCCAGCCGCGCGCGCCACAGCCAGCTCGAAGCGAGTCGGCGGCGGAACGCCGGCGCGCTCTTGTAGAGCTGCTCCACCTCCGCGAACGAGCGTCGAGCGGCTTCGCCGTCGCCCTTGCGCGCGAGCGCCTTCCCGCGGAGGTACGCCGCCTGCGGATCGTCGCCGTGCAGTTGATCGTGGCGCTGGAGCGCTTCGAGCGCGCGTCGGGGCTCGCCGCGCGCGAGTTCCGCCCGCGCCAGCGCGAGTTGGATGCCGCCGTAGCCGTGCGAAGGCGCGCTCGCCTCCGCCGCGCTCAGCGCCTCGATCGCCTCGCGCGGACGCCCGAGCGCGAGGCGCGCGAGACCGAGTCGATAGCCCCACTCGGCGGAGTCCGGCTCCCCCGCCAGGGCCGCCTCCAGATCGACCGCAGCCTCCGCCGTGCGGCCGGCGGCGAGCAGCAGCACTCCGCGCTTGCCGCGGTTGTGAGCGCTGTCGACGTAGCCGAGCGAGGTCAGCGCCGACGCGAGCTTGCGCCGCGCCTCCCAGCGAGAACTCAGGCGCGAGAGCGCCCAGGCCATCGCGATCGCGACCAGCCAGAACCCCAGGAAGCCGTGGAACAGTCCGCCGACTCCCGGCAGCGACTGCGCCAGGCGCAAGGCGATGACGACCGCGAAGAAGAAGGCCACAAGGCGCAGCACGCCGAGGATCGTAGCGAGCGCGCGGGCCGCTACCCTGGCGCCCCGTGAGTTCGACGAGTCCCCCGCGCGGAGCAGGTCCCAGCCCGCGCGCCGCAGTGCGACGCGAGTTCGCGCGCGCCCTGCTCGACCTGGGACTCGCGCCGCTGCGCGCCCTGGACTTCATGGTCCAGCGCCGTGCGCTGCTCGAAGAGCTGCGCGCCCTGCTCGACGAGCCGGCCCGCGTCGAAGAGCCCCGCCCGCCGCGCGAGTTGCCGCAGCGACCGCTCGAGGTGTTCCTCTCGTGCGCGGAGGCCTCCGGCGAGATCCACGCGCTCAACTTCGTGCGCGCCTTCGAGGCCGCCTGCGCGGAGCGCGGGGCGCCGCGTCCGGTGTGGTTCGGCCTGGGCGGCGAGCGCACGCGCGACGCGGGCGTGGAGCTGATCGAGGACTTGGTCTCGCGCGCCACCATGGGCTTCGACGGCGTCGCGCGGGCGCTGCCGTTCTACCTGGGCGTGCTCGAGCGCTGCGCGGCGCGCATCCGCGAGCGCCGGCCCGACGTCGTCGTGCTGATCGACTCGCCCGCGCTCCACGCGCCGCTCGGACGCATCGCTCGCCGCTACGGCGCGCGCGTCGTGCACTTCGTCACGCCTCAGCACTGGGCCTGGGCCCCGTGGCGCAGCCAGAGCTACTCGCACGCGGTCGATCGCGCGCTGTCGATCCTGCCCTTCGAGCCCGCGTGGTTCGCTCGGCGCGGCGTGAGCGTGACTCACGTCGGCCATCCGCTGCTCGATCAGTTGCCGCCGATGCCTGCGGCGCGCGACGACGGACCGGCGCGCCTGGTGCTGTTGCCGGGCAGTCGCTCGCGCGTGATCGAGCTCAACCTGCCGTGGATGCTCCGCGCAGCCGCTCAGTTGCGCGAGCGCCGCCCCGAGCTCGAGGTGCTCGTCGCGCACGGCGACGAACGCCGTCGGCACGAGCTCGCCGAGCGCATCGCGGGCGCGCGCGCGAGCGACTGGGCGCGCGTCGAGATCGGCTCTCTCCACCGCACTCTCGCGGGGGCTCGCGCAGCGCTCTCCGTCTCGGGGACCGTGCTGCTCGATCTGCTGCACCTGCGCCTGCCGAGCGTGTGCATCTACCGCGTCGCCTCGCGGCGCGACATCGCGATGCAGCGCTGGTTGCTCTCGACGCCCTACTTCGCCTCGGTGAACCTGCTCGCGGGCCGCGAAGTGTTCCCCGAGCACTGCTTCCGCGGCCGCGGCCCGCTCGAGCAGGTCTGCGACGAACTCGAAGCGCGCATGTTCGACGCCGAGACTCGCCGCACGACGCGCTTGGGCATGGAGCGCGCCGCCGCGCGACTCGGTCCGCCCGGCGCGTGCGCGCGCGCGGCCGCAGTCGCGCTCGAGCTCGCGGTCAGCGCCAGACCGTGATCTCCCCGAGGGACTTGCGGCGCAGGTTCGGCACCTCGCAACCGGCCGCGGGGAAGCCGACGGGGATCAGGAGGAACGGACGCTCGTTCTCGGGCCGCTCGAGCAGCTCGGAGAGGAACGCCATCGGGCTGGGAGTGTGCGTCAACGTCGCCAGGCCGGCGTGGTGCAGCGCGGCGAGCAGGAAGCCGCACGCGAGGCCCACCGACTCCTGCGTGTAGTAGTTGGCGCGCCGCTGGCCGTCCTCGAGCTCGTGCGCGCGGCGGAACACGACGATCAGCGCCGGCGCGATCTCGAGGAAGGGCTTGTTCGCGTCGGTGCCCAGCGGAGCGAGCGCCTCGCGCCACTCGTCGCTGATGCGTTCGCTGTAGAGCTTGCGCTCCTCCTCTTCCGCCGCGAGCCGAATGCGCCGCTTGAGCTCGCGGTCGCGCACGACGACGAAGGTCCACGGTTGGCGGTGGGCCCCGGACGGCGCGCTGCCCGCGGCGAGCAGGCACTCTTCGAGCAGGCCCTCGGGCAGCGGATCGGGCGAGAACTCCCGCACCGAGCGGCGTCGTGCGAGCTCGGCGCGCCAGGCGCGGGCCCGCGCGAGCATCTGCTCGGGCGCGAGGCGCTCGAACTCCAGCGGGATGAACGGCGGATCGAGCTGCGGCTGCGACATGAACGGATCGTAGCCCGCGGGCGCCGCGCGCCCATGAACCGGCGAGGCCGCGCTCCGTTTGAAGCGGTTTGCCCCGATCGCCTAGGTTGTGGCCCCTCGGCCACCGGGCCCACGCTGAATCATGCTGCGACTTTTCCCCACCTCGAGCGGCTTTGCGGCCGCACTCGCCCTCTCCGTTGCGTTCCAGGCCCCGCTGCGAGCGGCGCAGGCCAGCGCCGCGGCGCAGCCGCAAGGGACGGAACAGTCCAAGCCTGCCGCGCAGGCTCCGGCCGACCTCGTCGGATCGATTCGGGCTGCGGTGCGCTGGCTGCGCTCGCAACAGGACCTGACCACGGGCAGCTACGGCTCGGTCGACGCCACCGCGCTCGCGCTGCGCGCCTTCGCGACCTGCCCCGACCGTTACCGCAGCGTCGACGGGCCGTTCGTGCGGCGCGCCGCGGAGTGGCTCATCGCGCAGCAGGCCGCCGACGGCTCCATTGCGGCGGCAGCGGCGGATGCGAACGCGCGGCGCACGTCGACCGCGCTGTGCGTGGCGGCTTTCATCGCGTTGAGCGAGCCGCAGCACGCCACGGCGATGGCGAAGGCCATGGAGTTCCTCGGCCCCGACGCCGCGAGCGCCGCGCTGCGCTGGCCGGTGGCGACGGAGAGCTGGCCGCTCGACGACGACCAGCAGATGAAGGCTGCTGAGCGCATGCTCGCCGCGCAGACGGAGAAGGGCCGCTGGATCGGCGCCCGCGGCGCCGTCGCCGAGACCGCCGCGCACGCGGTCGCGCTCGCCGCCGTCGAAGCGCGCATGGCCGCCAAGCGCGTCGCCGCTCCGCAGAGCTCGCCGGAGCTCCAACCGTTGCCCTCGTTCAGCGCCGCCGACCGCGCCGGCGCACTGCGCGCGATCGAGAAGGGCGCGGCGTACCTGGTCTCCGTCGGCGACAACGGCAAGTGGGGCGCTCCGGGTCGCCCCGACGCCGGCTTGAGCGCGATGGTGCTCGCCGCGCTCCAGTCGCAGCCCGCCCCTCGCGCCGAAGCGGTGCAGCAGGCGATCGACTCTGGTCTGGAGTGGCTCGTGTCGCTGCAGCAGCCCGACGGCTCGATCCACGACGGCAAGCTCGCGAACTACACCACCTCGGCGGCGATCATGGCGCTCGCGCGCGCGGACGCGGAGCGCTTCGCACCGGTGATCGCGAAGGCCAAGGCGTTCCTCGTCGGACTGCAGGCCGACGAAGGCGAGGGCTACAGCGAGGGCGACCTGTACTACGGCGGGATCGGCTACGGCTCGACCGAGCGGCCGGACCTCTCCAACTTGCAGATGGCGCTCGAGGCGCTCGCGGCCTCGGGACTCGAGCCCAACGCGCCGACCTACAAGAAGGCGTTGAAGTTCCTCGAGCGCTGCCAGAATCGCTCGGAGTCCAACACCATCGAGCTGCGCGACGGCGAGAAGCTCGTGAAGTCCGGCGAGGACGGCGGCGCCGGCTACGCGCCCGGCGACAGCAAGGCGGGCTTCGTCGAGCTCGCGGGCGGCGCGGTGGCCCCGCGCTCGTACGGCTCGATGACCTACGCGCTGCTCAAGTGCCTGGTGTTCGCGGGCGTGTCGAAGGACGACCCGCGCCTGAAAGCGGCGTTCGAATGGGTGCGCGCGAACTACACGCTCGACATCAACCCCGGCTTCGACGCGAGCATCGATCCCAGCGCGCCGTACCAGGGCCTGTTCTATTACCTGCACACGATGGCGCAGGCGCTCGACCTGCTCGAAGTCGAGAGCCTGGTCGACAACGCCGGACGCGAGCACGCGTGGCGCGCCGAGCTGTGCGGCCGCATGGTTTCGCTGCAGTCCAAGCTCGACGGCTCGTGGACCAACCGCAACAGCCCGCGCTGGTACGAGGGCAATCCGCTGCTCGGCACCGCGTATGCGCTGCTCACGCTCGACGCCGCGCTGCCGAAGTAGCCCGTCGGAACGGCGGACGTAGACTGCGCGAATGCCCACCAACGTCCGCATCCATCGCGAACGACTGAACCAGCGCGACGCGCGCCTCGTCCTCGAAGTCGACGGCCGTTTCCTCGACCTCTCCGCGCGCCTGCGCGAAGGCGGTGGCGAACGGACCGTGGTGGAGTTGCTGGCCGAGGACTGGTTCGAGCGCACGCGGCTCGAGCGCGAACTCGGCCGCGGCGACTGGCGCGAACTGCAGCCGCCGAGCGAGCGCTGGGTCCCGATCGAGCCCGAGCGCGTCGGCAAGATCCTGGCGCTGGGCAAGAACTTCCGCGAACACGCCGCCGAGTTCGGCGAGGCCGTGCCCGAGGAGCCGCTGGTGTTCAACAAGTTGCCCGAGACGCTGCGCGCCGACGGAGA